>JAISCZ010000032.1 GCA_031265205.1 Deltaproteobacteria bacterium | reverse complement strand
GGCGTTCCGCTAACGTCGACGCGGTTATCGCGGGCGTAAAGGCTACCTAACGCGCCTTCCGCGAAACCGCCGTAAATATTCCCTCTTATCTCGCCGCCGCTAATGGAGACGAGGTTATTGGCGGCGCTGGCGACGCCGCCGGATGTCGCGCTACCGCCATAAATACCCAAACTTATCTCGCCGCCGCTAATCTCGACGCGGTTATTGTCGGCTGTGGCCGCGCCGGAGATGGACATCGCGTATCCGCCGAATATAGACCTGTCTATCGCGCCGCCGCTAATCTCGACGTGGTTATCGGCGGCGCTGGCGGCGTTGGCGCCATACGTTAACGCGTAACCGCCCGTGACATTTTTCGCGAAAATCGCGCCGTCGGCGACGACCTGGTTCCCATTGGCCCGCGCGTCGCCGGTACCCGAATAGGCGTAGCCGCCGAAGATAGACCCGTCAGAGGTCACCGCGCCGCTTTTAACCGCGGCGATACGGTTGCCGTCGGCCTGGGCGTCGCAGGCGCCATACGTTAACGCGAAACCGCCCGCGACATTGTTCGCGAAAATCGCGCCGTCGTCGGCGACGACCTGGTTCCCATTGGCCCGCGCGTCGCCAGTACCCGAATAGGCGTTGCCGCCGAAAATAGAGTTGGAAGCTCGCGCCACGCCGTCGTTGGCGGAGGAGACCCGGTTGCCCGCGGCCGTGGCGTCGAGTAAAGAGGAATTCGCGTAGCCTCCGAAAATACTACCTCCGTCCAACGTCCAGTCGTCGGCGATGACCAGGTTGTCTTCCACCGAGACGGTGGAGGCGCTGGCCAAGGCGGCGCCGTAAATATCGCCGCCTACCGTGACGTCGCCCGCGGCCCTGACCGCGTTGCCGATGGGGGGGAGCGTCAGGGTGGAAGGATCTCCGGAAATCGGGGCGTCATAGCCTTTCGCCAGAGCGCCGTTGCCGTAAATGTTATGGCTTATAGGGCCGGAAAACTCGGCGTCTTGCCCAGCGACGGCGACCGTTCGCGAGGCCAGCGCCAGAGCCAGAAAAGCCAAGGCCAGGACAAGGACGGCGCGAAGCGGGACTCGCTCGCGCCAGCCGGTTGGCGAATCTTCCCTTAAGACTTTCACCGTTTCTCCCACGCGAAGACTATTTATCCCCAAGAGGGGGGAATGGCCCGTTTCAAGCGCGCGCCGGGGAAGGCGCGAAGGAATTTTTGGGCGCCTTTAAGTTAGAGGCTTGCCGCCTCAATTTGGCGCTCCGCTCCCGCCGCGCGCCGCGCGGGTTTATGGAGAGCCCCCCGCGACTTTAAATTATGTTACCGTTGTCGCTTTTGTCAATGTCGCTACGCGGACTCGCGAAGAGGCGCGAAATGTTAATCCTGGCTCATTTCTTGAAGCGGCGTGACGCGAAAACGCGTTTTCCGTCGCCCGCGGGATATGGATCCTTGAAATCGTTTAATCCGCGGTTCCGCGGCCGAAATAGCTCAACCCTAGGCGATTCCAGCCGTAGTTTCGCGCCTTGGCCCAGGCGACGAGAGTTCCCTTAAGAGACAGGCTCAATTTCGCGGCTGAGGGAAAAAACGTTCATTTCGCTCAAAAAATCCCCGCGTGGACATAAGATTTAGACCTAAAAAAATTAAGCGCCCCTGACATTAGATTTTTGTTTTTCCTTGAGGAACTTAAGTTTAATGACGCTTGGCGACGCTTGAAAAGGCTCAACAGTCCTTCTGACGGAGGGCCACCGACCCTACGCCGCCAATAGCCGCGTCAAGAACGCGCCAAATTAATTCCCGCCCGTTTCCGCGCGACGGCGGCGGCCGCTTCCCGCCCGCGGCCTTTTACAAGCGCCCCGCGGCGAGATTAGGCCGACGCCCCGCTCTCGCCCCCGAGCCAAGCCCCCTCCGCGCGGGCCTTGGGAGTATTTACCCGCGAGGGAAAGCTTCCGCTTCGCGCGGACAGCCGCCTCCCCCTTCCCTAAGCCCGGCGCTGCGCGCTCGCGCGAGCGGGCGCGGACAAACCCAAGAGATCCCCCCAAAGAGCCCCCTCGCCCTGGCGGAAGCCCCGCGCCGAAGGGCCTCTGGCCCCTCGCGGGAACGCTTGGCGGGGACCGCCTCCTTTCCGCCTCAAGAACGCTTGAGCGGAAAAGAAAGGTGGAAGCGCCTTGTCCCCCGCGAAGCCTCCAGAGCTTTAAAGGCGGTTCGCGGCAAAGACTAAGAGTCCTTGGCCGCCGCGCCCTGGCCGGGCGACGGAGCCCCAGGAAGGCGCCCCGCCCGCGGCGGACTTGAAGGCTCCCCCCCCCTTGGCCGCGCCGCCCCCAACGTCCGCCGACGGAGGCTTTCTTTTCCAAGCCTACTTTTAAGGCGCGCGTCCCCAAGGGCCGCGAGCGCGCCAGGGTCTTCGCCTCGGGCCCCCAAGCGCGCCGGAGCGACCGAAGTATTCCCTCATTCCTTTGGGTAGGTGGAATTAGGGCGCCCGTTAATCTATAAATTAATAGTAAGGTTCGCGCGCTTCCAAGCGGTCGCGCGCTTTTTTCCCCCTCGTCCTTTAAAGGACGCCGCGGCCCGCGCCCGGGGCTTGGGGGAGAGAAGGGGCCAGAAAGGCCGCCCTTGGGAGGAAGGGAGCGCGGCGCGCTCCAGCCGCTCCGGCTTTTTTATGGCCCTAATATTGCTTAAAGTCCCTCCGCGGGGAGTCTATCTATCCCCCGGCGACTAAACCGCTTTTTTTTCTTTTTCCCGTGATTGTCCCTTTCGTTTAAGGGACCTTGAGCCTTTTGCCATGGCGTCTAACCCCCCCGACATCGGCCAAAACCCGACTCCCCAGGAAGAAACGGGCCTCCCCTTGGCCACCGCGACGGAAAATCCGCCGGAAAGGCCCCTGCCCCAGGGGCCGCCGCCGCCCGCGGACCTCATCGCGGCCATGGAAGACGAAACGCCTTCCATGGCCGCTTCCTCCGCCCTCAAATCCTTCGCGCGCAAAATCGCCGAGGATTCCCCCGAGAGCGCCCCCAAGCCTCCCCCGGAAAACCCGAGCCCCGCGCTCGAGCCCCAGGCCGCGCCTATCCCCGAGGCGGTCGGGTTCGGGACCACCATCCACAGCGGCGCCGCCGCCGTCGCCGATTTAGCCCTCATTCCCCCGGGCGCCGGCCCCGCGCCGCGGCCGGGCAACGCCCTCAGTCGGGGCCTCGCTTCCTTCGCGGGGGCCGTCGCGCGCCTCTGGCGGCGGATTCCGCCCCTCGAGGACATTTTCGACATGATCCTCACGGGCCTGGGCTTTCAGCGGAAACCCTCCAGCATGCTGCGCCGGGCCCAATCCCTGGCGGCCAAGGGCCGCCACGCCGACGCGATCAAATGGTACCGGGATATCCTCTACCTCAGGCCGCTGACCATCGCGGCTTACGACGGGTTGGGGCGGGTCTATTTCCGGATGGGCCTGACCGAGGAAGCCACCCGCGAGTTCACCATCGCCGATTCCTTGGAGCGCCTGGTCAATAACCGGGACGATTTGGAGGCCGCCTGCTCGCTGGCCCAGGCCCTGATTGAGCGCAAACAGGCCAAGATGGCCTCGTCGCTTTTGGAGCCGGTTTTAATCGCCCATTTCTACGCCCCCAACAACTCCAACATCTTAAAGCGCATGGGCGCGGTCTACGCGGAGTTGCGGGCGACCAAAAAAATGTTCCAGGTCTACGAGGCGGGCCTCGCCCAACACCCCGACGACCACGAATTCTATATCCTCAAAGGCAACCTCGACGTCAAGCTCGGCAAGGTGAGCGAGGGCGAAAGGCTCATCCGCTGGGGACGGCTCATCGGCCGCCTCAAGGACAATCCCCAGGACCTTAACGCCAATATGGCCATGGGGGAACTCTGCGTCAAGGAAAACCGCATGGAGGAGGGCCTGGCGCGCCTCCGGGAAGCCGCCTCCCTGGCCCCCGAAAACAGCGGCATTCGCTGGCGCCTCTTCAATCTCTACCAAAAGCAGGGCGATTACGTTAACGCCTTAAGGTACTTCCAGGAAGTCATGGCCATTGAGCCGGACAACGAGGAGCTGCGTTACAAACTCGCCGATTTCTACCGCCGCAACCGCCATTTCGAGGAAGCCTTCCAAATCTATAAGACCCTCGCCCAGAAACACCCCCGAGATCCCCGGCCCGTGGGGCTCCTCTCCGCCACCCAGAAAGAAATGGGACAGCTGGACGAAGCCGACAAGTCCAAGGAATTAGCCGACACTCTAGCCATCGGCCTCATGGAAGAGCCCGATCACCGCCAAACCGTCGCCTTCATGAAATACCTCTTCAGCGTCAACGCCAACAAAGAGGGCGAGGAATGGCTGGACCGGGGACTCGCCCACTGGCCTTACCACGGCGAACTCATCATCGCCAAAGTCAAAATCCTCTACAGCGAATACCGTTACAAAGAAGCCGTCAACCTCCTCAAAAGGCTGATATCGGTCAAGCACGATCTGGCCGAGCCGCACATGTGGATGGCCCTTTGCTATCAGCGCCTGGGCAATAACATGGCCGCCTTGGCCGAGGCCCAGCTCGCCACCCGCCTGGCGCCCAAGAGCTTCACCTCGCATAAAATACTGGGCGATATCCTCAAAGAGCAAAAGAAGCTCTCCCAGGCCAACGCCGCCTACGAAGTGGCCGACATGATCCGCCTCAACCAAAACAAAGCGGCCTCCGGCGCCTCCGCGCGGCGCTAAAGACGGTCCCCCTGGCGTGGGGGCGAGGGCGCGCCAGAGCGCGCGTTCTCCCGTAAAGAGCTATAATAGGGCCTTTCCCGCCCTTTTCCCTCTCCGCGCGCGGGCCCAAAGCCTTGGCCCGGGGCCGTCCCTTTTGGCCCGCTCGCCGTAAAGCCTCGCGCGTTTGGCTCGCGCCCCGCGCGGCCTTATCGCGTCCCCTTATGTGCCATAGCTTCCCTCTTTACGGTTTTCCCCCCGAAGATCCCTTGTTTCCCCTCCAGAGCGCGTTGCGGTCGGCTTTTTCCGACCCCCAAGGCGCCCTTAAAACGCGCGGGGACGCCTTCCCGGGCGATCTCCTTCCCGCGCTCCTGATCCGCGACGGGGCCTTCGCCTTGGCGCCCATGACCTGGGGTTACCCCGGCTATCCCAGCCGCCGCGCGCCTCAAGCCAAGCCCAAGGCCTTAATCAACGCCAAAGCCGAGACGGCCGCGACCTTAAAAACCTGGCGGGACTCGCTCTCCGCGCGCCGCGCGGCGCTCCCGGCTAGCGGCTTTTACGAATGGGGCGCGTCCCCTCCCAAGGGGCGGAAAAGAAAATTTCTCCTGACCCTCCCCGGCGGGGAGAGGCTCTTTTTGGCGGCTATTTTCGCCTTCGGGGCGCCGGAAACGGCCAAGGCCTTTCCCCATTTCGCGCTCCTGACGACCGCGGCGGGCGCCTCCAGCGCCGACATCCACCCCCGCGCGCCCGTCGTCTTGCGCGAGAGCGAAATCCTTCCCTGGCTTAAGCGGGGAGATCCCGCGCTCTTCGACCCCGCGCGAATCGCCCTTGTCCGCGAGGAAATCCTCCCCGCGGGCGGACTCTTTTAAGCGCGTTCGCGCGAGACCCTTAAAGGCCCCGCGCTTTTACGCCACAAGCCGCCGCCAGGCCGCTTAGGCCTCCCGCAAAGAGCGCGCGGGCCCCTGTCTTTGAGAGGCGAAAAAACTTACGGCGCGGCGCTCCGGCCTAAAAGTCCGGCGGGGGAATCCGGGGCGGGGCGGCCGTCCCCGTTAAATCCGGAAAATTGCCGCGGCCGGCGTAGGAAATCTCGTAAAGGTAGACGCTCTCTAAAACCCTCTTCGCGTAATTGGAGGTCTCCGACAGGGGCAAAGTCTCCACGAAGAGGTCCAGGGCCAAGGGGGGACGGCCCCGCAAAAGGCTTTCCATGTTATAGGGCCCGCCGTTATAGGCGGCCAAGGCCAGCGGCGTGGATTGGAAAGACTCCAAAAGCTTGGAGAGATAATAGGCGCCGTAGGCGATATTGAGAGTGGGGTCAAAGAGGGCCTCGTCCCGGGGGATCTCCTCCCCTCGCAGGAGGGCCACGCCCGCGGCGGTGGACGGCAAAATCTGCGTAAGGCCCCGCGCGTTGGAAACGGACACGGCGTCTTTCTGAAAAAAGCTCTCCGTGCGGATGACCGACAGGAGCAACTGAGGCGCGAGGCCGTAGCGCGCGTAGGCCTCACGCGCGTCACGCGCGTAAACCAGGGGGTGATCTGACTTGGAGGGCCGCGCCAAATTCGGCGCGGGGATAGGCGCGGTGGCTTGGGGCCCGGGGGCTTTGATCAGCGACAGAAAGCGCGTGGCCTTGTCGTATTCCTGAGCGCGGGCGAGCGTTAAAATCAGACGCGCGGCCTCTTCCGTGACCTCCCCTTTAGCGCCCAGGGCGAAAACCCCCTCGGGGCCCTGGACGATTTCCAGCGCGGCCCGCGCGCGCCCCCCCAAAGCCGCGTAATGAAAGGCGCTCTGGCGCGCCCGCGCCGCGTCCCCGGGGCCGCCCCGGGGCGTAAAGGGCGCGCTCTCCTCGGGAAAAGGAAAGGGAAGTTTTTCCCGGAGCCAGAGAAAATAACCCACGGAGTCGGAGTCCTCCCCCGTGGGGGTGGCGAGGAGGGCGACAAAAAGAGGGGCGAGCGGCAGGTCTTGGGATTTTTCCGCGTGGAGGTAGAGATAGCGCCCCTGGCTCAAAAGCTGATAATAGTTAAACGGCCCTTTGAGCGTCAGCGCGTAGGCCTCCGCGGCCTCGGGCTGCCTGTTTAAGAGCTCGAGGGCCCGACCCTTGAAATAGAGGGCCCTCTGACCCCTTTCCCGAGGATAGCGGGTTTCGGGCTCGAAGTAGTCCAGAGCCTTGGCCCAGTCCCCCGCGACCATGGCGGAAACGCCCAAATAATAGGGCCAGGAGGGGACCTTGTCTTTCAGCTCGGGAATTTTGGCGAGCAGGGCCTCGGCCTCGGCGAAATGTCCCCCCTTCGCGAGAAGGTCGAGGACCCGCGCGTATTCCCGGAGACGGTTCGGGCCCTTTAAAGATTCCGCGGCCCGTTCCCGGAAAGAGGCCGCCAGCGCGAAGTTCCCCTGGCGGGCGTGGAGGGTGGAAAGCCATCTCAGGGAGGCGCGGTCGCTTTTCCCCTCAAAATAGGCCTCGGCGGCGGCGAAATCCCCCACGCGGATGGCCAAAGCCGCGGCCAGGGACTCCAATTCGGACCGCGTCGCCGCGGGCAGGGCCTCGTCCAAGAGCGTCTCCGCCAAAAGATCCCGGGCCTCGCGGTTGCGCCACTCGAAGACCAGGCATTTAACGAGCCTTAAGCGCGCCGGAAAGTCCCCGCGCTCCGCCAACCCCTTTAAGAGCGAGCGATAGCCCACGAGGGCCCGCGCCCAATGGGCGGAGCGCTCCTTCGCGTTTAAAATTTTGTCGTAGAGGCGGTAGGCCTCCTGGGGATCCTGGGGGGAAACCAGGGCCGCCTCCAGCGAGGCGAGGCCGACCCAGTCCCGGAGATCCCGGGGGAGCCTCCGGACGTAAGCGAGGGCCTCGGCGAAGCTCTCTTCCCGAATGAGGGAGACCGCCGCGTCGTAGGCCTGGAGCCGGCGGCCCAGGAGCGAGGGATTTTCCGGCGCCGGAAGCGGTTCCGAGGCCACGGGGGCCGGGGGAGGCTCGAAAAAAGCGCCGGGATAGGGCGCGGGGCTCCCGAGGGCGGCGCTCCCGCAGAGCGCGGGCGCGAGCCCCAGAAAGAAAAAGAGCCAGAAGCCGCCTAACCGTAATATGTCAGCGCCCTTCCCCAATGCCCCTCAAGTCTTTCGCCCTTAACGGGCGGAGTCTAAAAAGTCCGCGAGCGCCTCGGCCACTTTGGCGGCCACGCCCAATTGCGCCTCCAAGGTGGAGGCGCCCAGGTGCGGAACCCCAATAAAATTGGGGAGTTTCAGGAGCGGCGAGTCGCCCGGAGGCTCGCTGGAAAAAACGTCCAGGGCCGCCCCGGCGATTTGGCCCGCCTCCAAGGCGGCGCGCAAGGCCTCCTCGTCCACGAGTCCCCCGCGCGCGCAGTTGAGCAGAAAGGCGCTGGGCTTAAATTGGGCCAAAACTTCGCGGCTCACGATATTCTGGGTCGCGGCCGTCTTGGGGAGATGCAGCGAAATATAATCCGCCTCCCGCCAAATTTCCGCCAGAGCGACGGGCGTGGCCCCGCTACTGGCGATTTCCTCCGGGGCGACGAAGGGATCGTGGGCGATTACCCGCATCCCCAGTCCCAGGGCCTTGGCGGTCACGAGTTTTCCGATATGCCCCAGGCCCACGAGGCCCATGGTTTTCCCGAAAATTTCGGTCCCGGCCAGGGTCTTTTTCTCCCAGCGGCCCTCTTTGAGGGAACTCGCGCCCTGGGGGATATGGCGCGCCAAGGAGAGGGCCAAGGCGATCGTCAGCTCCGCCACGGCGTTGGAGTTGAGCCCCGGGGTGTTGACCACCTTGACGCCTAACTCCTCCGCGGCCTGGACATCAATGTTGTCGAGGCCCGCCCCGGCCCGGCCCACGATTTTCAGGCGCCCGGCGCGGCCCTTGGCCAAGACGTCGCGGGTGACTTTGGTGGCGCTCCGAACCACCTGGCCGTCGTAGTCGCCGATAATCTTTAAGAGTTCCTCCGGGGCGAGGCCTTCTTTGCGGTCAACCTCGATCCCCCGCTCCTTGAAAATCTTGGGGCAGATCTCCTCGATCTTGTCGGAGAGTAGAACTTTCCAAGCCATTTTTGCCTCCTAGCCGTTTTTCCTCTGGAAATCCGCCATAAAGCCGATTAGAGAGTCCACCGCCTGGTCCGTGACGGCGTTGTAGATGGAAGCGCGCGCCCCGCCCACGCTGCGGTGGCCGTTGAGGCCGCAGAGCCCGTTCTTTTTGCCTTCCTCCAGAAAAGCCTTTTCCAACTCCTCGCTCGGGAGCCTAAAGGTGACGTTCATCAGCGAACGGCTGTCGGGCCGCGCGGTCCCCCGGTAGAAGCCCCCGCTCCCGTCGATGGCGCCGTAGAGCCGCGCGGCCTTGGCGCGGTTGATAGTGGCCATGCGCGCCAGTCCCCCGATCTCGTCGCGGATCCACTTCACGACCAAGCCCGCCACGTAAATGGCGAAGACCGGGGGAGTGTTGTACATGCTATCGCTTTCGATATAGGTCCGGTAGTCCAAAAGATGGGGCAGGCCCTTTTTCCCGGTGGCGGCGAAAGCGGGTTTGACGAGGACGATGGTGAGGCCCGCCGGGCCCACGTTCTTCTGGGCCCCGGCGTGAACAAGGACAAAATCCTTTAAATCCAAAGGCCGCGAGAGAAAATCCGAACTCATGTCGGCGATCAGGGGGGCCGGCGGGCTGGCGGGGAAAGAGGACCACTCAGTCCCGCGCACGGTATTGTTGCTCGTGAGATAAATATAGCGCGCGTTCGGGGAAAAGACGTGGGAAGTGGGGATATAGGTAAAATTGTCGGCTTCCGAAGAGGAGGCGAATTTGGCCCCCGCCCCGCAGATCAAGGCCTCCTTATAGGCTTTGTCCGACCACAGGCCCGTGTTGACATAGTCCGCTGGGGCGCCGTCGGGCGCGAAATTTAAGGGGATCATCGCGAACTGCAGGGAGGCGCCCCCCTGGAGAAAGAGGACTTTCCAGTCGTCGCCCAATCCTAAAAGGCTTTTTATGTCTTCCTCGGTTTCCAGGGCCATGGCGGCCACTTTTTTGTCCCTATGGCTGTTTTCCATAATGGACATGCCCGTGCCCCTCCAATTCAAGATCTCGGAGGAGACCCGCTCGAGGACGGGAAGGGGAAGAGCGGCCGGGCCGCCGTTGAAATTATAAACGCGCCCCTCCAAAGAGGCGTGGGCGTCGTTCCGGCTCTGTTCCGGTAAGGTCATCGCAAAATCTCCTGACGCGCGCAAGTTCGCTTTTTTTCGCGGAAAAGCTCATAAAACCTGGCAAGGGACCACGCCTAAACTCTTGGGCTTAGGCGTTTTATGACAAATAACTCTCTTTAAGGCTAATTAAGAGCGATTTTATTTAAAATACCCTTAACGCGGACGGAGAATTACGGGAAAAAGCCGCGCGCCCCTAAGCGCCCAATCTATGGGCCCGCCGAGCCGCCGCCTCAAGGCCGCCTTCCGGGTCCCGGATTCGCGCGTTCGCGCCGCGAGGCGACTAAAAAAAGGGGCCTCAAGAAAAGCGCGCGAAAGAGGCGAGAGAAGAAAAGCGGAAAAAGCGTCTTTAAGAAAAGCGCGCGGGGGAGAAAGCCCGCCGGGCGCGAGAGGGGCAAAGTAAGGACAAAGAGGGCTAAAGCGAAGCCCGTGGCGCGAGTCAGCTTTATCCCCCGCGTCCCTCCAATAAAGACGGCCTCCCAAACTGGAGCTTTCCCCAGTCTGGAAAAACGCATTTTAAAGCTTTTAAACGGCAATTTCAATTCAATTCGCTATCGCGACGCGCCTCGCCGCCCCGCGCGCGCCCCTCTTTCCCGTGAACCCCCAAGGGGGAGGGAAAAGGAGAGCGCGCGGTTCGCGCGCGCTTAATAATTGCCTTTTAAAAACGCTTTTAGAGACGAGCGCGACGACGCGCGCCGGTCGCAAGCGTCATTTAATTAATTAGCCTCGACTCAATCAGCCGCGCCTGAAGCGTCGCGCGCCGACAATAGCGCGCTCGCGCGATTTTTCAGGGGCTTCTCGGGACAATTAAGGAAAGAGCTTTATTTCGCTCCCGCGAAGCGGGAGAGTCGCGAGCGCGATTTCCCCCCGCGCTCGCCCGTGACCAAAACAAATACGCCATCAAATTAATTTAAGGCGCGGACGGGGCCAAAGGCGTCGCCAATCCAACCGCCAAATCTCGCGCCGCGCGCGGCCGCGCGTCTTTTAGGGTAAAGAGGAGAGAAGCGGCAAAAAATTTGGGAATTTGGCGAGACCGTTACGGTGACGCGCGCTTCTTTAGGTTTTTCTCGGGTCGCCGTAGGGCGTCTTCGCGGAGCGCGGACGCGTTCGGACGCGCGAGGACTCGCGCTTCCCCAAAGCGCGCGTTTTTCCGGGAACCTTTTAACGAACGCCAAGCGCGCCTTTAAAAGCGCCGCTGGCCTCTTGGATTAGATCTCTAAACAATGAATGACGCGGCCGTCTTTCTCCAGCGACGCCCAAGACTCGAATCCTAACTCGAAGTCCCACGTTTTATCAGTTAAAACAATGAGCCATCCTTCCAAAGCGCCGTTTCTTTTCATAATGTCTAAAAAGCGGCGCGACCTCTCTGACTCGCTCCGCTTTCCGTCTATCTCAACCGTCAGCGGATCACAGCAGTCCAAGATAATCTGAATTTGGTTTTTCCATCCCCGGAACCCTAGGAAAATACTAGCCCTTATTTTTTTGAATCGGCTAATCCAAAACCAACCCCCCCCCCTCTTTTTGGGATTTTGGCTAAAGCGTAAATTAACGATATTTTGTTTTGCCTTATCTTATAATGATTTTCGATACATACAATACGGATATTTATCATTATTCATTACTAGTTATGATTTATAAAGTGTCGTTATTCTATAATCATCAGCATAGCCTTATCAGATAACTTCTTCGTAGCGACAACACCCAGATGTACGGTGTCACTAGAGACTCCAAAATCATTGCATTAAGTTGTATTTAACCTTGTGGGGAAAGGAAATTTGCGCGTCATACCCTAATCGAAGGATGAGCGAGGTGACATGGTTTTTCCTCCCTCGTGGCCGTGGTCAAGATAACTCCATACGGAAATCGCTCAACTGAGCTTACTTTAACTTCAGAGACGCGCGTGATTAGTTTTCTCGCCTTAGTCGGCGATGATCTGAGCAAACTGTTTAAATCATTGCTGGAGACCTCAGATTCCCAGGAACTCTTCAATCGTCATCCGAAGACCTCACTCAGGCTCTGGCGGACATTGTTACGCCTCTAAAAAATCCCCTCCCTTCCTCATCGCCTTTGGCGGAGCCGACAAAATTTTCAGGCGGCTTTCAACCGTCATATAAATTAAGTTGGTCTGAATTGAAACGGCTCAAGGACTGAAGTTGGAGTGGGCAGCCCCCCGCTGGCCACGCCACTTTTCCCACTTCCAGAGAAAAGGGAACTGACGCCTCGCGGATAGGCGTTTTACGCCTATTCGGTCAGAAGTCAATGGGCTTACGACCGACTCGCTTTAATAGGCTTAAGAGATTCCAGGGGGGCTTCGCCGCCGCTCCTTTCTTGGCGGCTGTCGGCCGATGGCCTCAACCGTCAGCTTACCTCCTCTGGATAGGAGCGGGAGGAATCAGGGCTTGGGAAAGAATGGCTCAAGAGCGCCGTCTGTCCGCCCACCCAGTGTCCTCAAAAGCCCCCCGGTTCTGGGGCAAGCCAAGCTCTTAGACGGATACGCCGAAAAATATACTTTCCAAGATAATTCCTGAAAGCTTGGCCAGGACTACGCTAGAAGCTCAGGCAACTTGGGTAACCCCCCTAACAGAGGGAAGCGCTAAATCCCCCTGACGCTCGAAATTGCCATTCACGGCGCCTTGGCGCGAAAGAAACGCGGCCAAGCCCCCGTTGCGGATCTCCCTCCCGACCACTGAGCCAGGAACGTCAACCGCCTCCCCAAAATGGGCGCAAAGCGCGCGGATACGCGCTTTGCGCCCATTTTCCCGCTGGAAAACGGCTTTGCGCGAGTCTTTTTAAGAGGCACCTGGAGCTTCAGATCCGCGCTTTTCCAGATGGCTATCCGCCGCGGCGGTCATCCGACGGCTGCCCTCCATCGACGAGGGCAGTTGCCGTTCTAATGATAGTTTGGGCAGTTGGGAAGCCGAAATCGCCTGGAAAAGACTGGGCTCTATAACATCCGGAAATTCTCTGTCCAAGATAATTCCTGAAAGCTAGGCCAGGGCTACGCTAGAAGCTCAGGCAACTTGGGAACCCCCCTAATAGAGGGAAGCGCTAAATCCCCCTGACGCTCGAAATTGCCATTCGCGACGCTTTGGCGCGCCAAAAACACCGCCAAGGCCCTGGAGAATGACTCTCTCCCGAACGGCGCTGGGCCAGGAACACCGACCGTTTCCTCTCAAGGGGCGCAAAGCGCGCGGATACGCGTTTTGCGCCTATTGGTCCGCTGGAAATAGGATTACCGGCGAGTCTATTTAAGAGGCTCCTGGAGCTTCGGCTACGCGCTTTCACAGGTGGCTATCCGTCGCGACGGTCATCCGATGGCTGACCTCCATCGAAGAGGGGCGGAAACGCTTACTATGACAGCTTGGGAAGGGGTTAATCCGTAACTTCACGAAATTACTAGATAAAAAATTAGCTAGAAAAAGCTGTCTCTAATAATTTTCAAAATCTAGGCCAGCGCTATGCCAGACGCTCAGATCGCTTGGATAACCTTTCGGCGGCCTTGGCTGAAATTCACGCGTCCTCCAGATGGCGGTCAGGGCGAAACGGCAAGGAAAGAGCGGACTCAAGGCTATGAGAGCGAGAGGCCACTCCGCTGGATCTCAAGTTCTGTCCGCCACCAAAGAAAGTCAGAATAAGATCAAGCTGATTAGCGTTGGCCGCCGAGATTTGCCCTGAGGCGGGGCTTGAGAACCATGGAAATGCTTCGAAAGAGCGTCCGAACGCTTGCCTGTCGGTTGAGGCCCGATAGTCACGGTCGTCGGCAAAATCTTAATTAAGGGAGCGCGAGTGTCCGCGATGGCTGGTCGGGGTTGGTCAGCTCCCCAGAAAGGAAAAAAGCGCGATGAACAGCTAAAATAGGCGATTTCAGGGCGTACCTATCCCCAGGTCGACGCTTCCAAAAGTTCGCGGTGTCACGCGCGGGAACCCGGAGGGTCGATTTGGTAGTTCTTTCTGGCGTTTGGAAGGGTATTTAAGGGGTCAGCGCTACCCGTCGCCATAGAGTTTTTATCGCCCGAGCTTTGACGCGTTGCGCGTGAAATGCCCAAACGCTAGCTAAACAGGGCAAGTAAACGGTTTTCCTCATCAGTGGGCGGTCGAGGTATGCCGCTCAGAGCCTTTATCAAGAGCACCATATCGTTGAACGTGTGGAGCTGGTTGCGGGAAAACACGAAGACATTGGACATGGCCCAGGGGCACTCTGACAACCACTTGATGTACGTAAGAATCAAGATGGCGATCAGCGCGATCCAGATTTGGGCCATAACCGCGTTAAAGCTCGTGCCATAAAAGGTCTTGATTTTAAGATTCTGTTTGATGGTCTTGAAGAATGCCTCAATTCCCCATTATCCGAGTAATATTATTATCCGAGTAACTTTACTAAGTTCCAATAATAATAAGAAAATATTTACTGGCATTTAGGATAATCTTGGCAAACTTTAATCAGGCTTTGGGGCATCTGACAGTGTCAGAATGAAGCCAAGCGGGGTCGTGGCTCCCGTCGTATACAGCGCTGGAGCGGGTGCTCTCCATGGTGCTCTCCCAGGTCGTTTTTATTATCTTTATCCTAATTTAATACAAATAAGTCCTTACGTTAACGCTATATATCCGAGTATTTTTTTCCAAATAATAATAAGAAAATATCGGCTGGCATATATGATAATCTTGACAAATGTCAGAAACATTGATATACTAGTTTATAACCTTAGCGATTCAGGCTTGGTGCTCAGTCATTTTATTTCTGAAATCATGCCTGTATCACGCAGAGATGAAATGGGTGACTTGACCTGCTCAGATATCCTTTTCAATTTTTTTAACCATCCGGCAACTTAATATTGCATCTTTGTCATGTTATTTGGGCTGTATTATGCTTGATTCAATTTCTATAGTTGAATATGATTTTAAAACATTACGTGAAAAACTTATTACACAACTTAGGGAGCATGATTATAAAGAACGATGCATAGGTTTTTATGACAATGAGTTAACCATACTTAATAAATTTATGGATATTAATCAAATTGAAAATTATTCTGATAAAATTGGAATATTATATAGAGAATTTAGAGCAAAGCAACTTAATAAAAATTCTCGGAAAAATTTATTCATAAGAACAGTAATTAACCGTTTGAATGACGTATTGATTAATTCTGATTATATTATTAGCCATCAATTATTTTCAACACCATCGTGTCCTCATGAATTCTCAGAAATTTCCGATCTTTTTTTTGAATATTTAGATAAACGTAAACTCAAAGAAAATACAATCAAATTATATAAAAATTATTTATTTGAATTTTTTCATATTTTAGTATCATCTGGTTTAACGAACATTAGTGAAATGCAACCTCAACATATTTATAATGCATTTCTTACCTGTAAATCACAACAATGTTTAAAAGATGCAATTTCCCCTTTTTTAAAGTTTATTGCTTCTTCAAAATTTCATGAGTGTGATTTATCTATTTTTATCCCTCAAATTAAAAGAAAACTTGATCTTCCGTCTACATTATCAGACGATGAGATTGTTAAAATATTTTCGACAATAGATATTTCAACAATCATGGGTAAAAGAGATCATTTAATATTATTATTAGCTACAAAATTGGGATTTCGTGCATCTGATATCAGAAATTTGCGATTATCTAACTTAGATTTTTCTGCAAAAAAGATTTCTATTATACAATATAAGACTGGTATTCCTCTTCAAACTATCATGTTGCCAGATATTTATAACGCATTAATCTTATATTTAAAAGAAGTGAAACCAACAAGCAATGATGATCATATATTTAAAAGCCAACGGGCTCCACATTATGCACTAAAATGCGGTGCAATTAGTAATATTGCAAGAAAATATACTTTATTATCTGGTATTGATATTAAATCAAGAAAAATTGGTTCGCATTCATTGCGAAGGAGTTTAGCAACAAAATTATTATCGCAAAATACGCCTTATCCTATAATACAAAAAATACTAGGACATAAAACCCCCAATTCAACCAAACATTATGTCAGAATAGATATCAATCAGTTGCGTTCATGCGCTTTAGATGTTCCACCTCCCTCCGGACAGTTTGCTATTCGACTCAAATTTAAATAGGAGATATCAAAAATGAATTACGAATTTTTTAGTATTTTTAAAATTGAATTTTCGGACTATATGGAATTACTAAAACACTCTAATAGGCGTTTAGAGTGTTTTGCTTATCCTCTCATGATGTTTGATAAATATTTAACACAAATTAAATTAGATTCAAAAGAAATTACGTATAATATTATTGATAGTTGGTTTGAATCAATGGAAATAAAACAAATCACAAAACAGTCGAGACTTAATATAATCAGAGGGTTTATAAAATATTTACGATCAATTAAAATTGATAGTGATTTACCAGATTATATTAGTGCATCTTCTAACTATGTGCCATATATTTTTACAGATGATGAGTTTGAAAAAATTATAAATATATCAGACAATTTAATAAGTCCAACCAAAAAATGTTCGCTCCAATACTATCAATTTCCTTTTTTAATTAGACTTTTGTATGGATGTGGTTTAAGGTTAGGGGAGGCACTTGCTTTGCAATGGAAAGATATTGACAACAATAATGGAATTATAACTATTCAGAATTCTAAAAATTTAACTCAACGCTTAACTCCTATGAGCAATTCTTTAAATGAAATATTTCAACATTACCGTAGATCCGGAATCTGCGGAATAAACGAAACTGATTATCTTTTTGCAAAACCAAATGAATTGCCTTTTACCAAAACTTCATTTAAGAGAATGTTTAATAGGGTCTTAGCCCTTTCTGGCATTAATATAAAAAGATATGATAGGCATGAACGAGGTCCATGCCTTCATTGTTTTAGACATTTATTTGTTACTAAATCATTTTTAAAAGCTCAATCTGAAGGTAAAAATTTCAATGATTATATACCATTTCTTTCAACATATTTAGGCCATTCAAATATAATGGGAACTAATAAATATTTTAATTCCAATTACAATTTACACATTGACTCTCATAAAAAAATTAACGATTATTTAGACGGTGTTTTTCCAAAAGGGAGGTAACACATTTGAAAAAGGGTGTATTAATTATTAGCATTCTTTCTGATTTCTTTAGCAATTATTTGCCTAAAACTAAAGGGGTAAGCCATAATACTATAAAATCTTACGAATATGCCTTTCAACTATTATTTCAATTTTTATTAAATGACAAACAAATTACTCCAGAAATGGTTACATTTCAAACTTTATGTAATGGAATAGTCGAAGAGTTTTTAAACTGGCTTGAGGAAACACGACACTGTGGAATAAGAACCCGAAACCAGCGTCTTGCTGCAATATCGAGTTTTGCAAAATACGCTATGAAACAAAATATATCTGAATCTTTAACTTTTGGAGCTGAAGTCACTAACATCCCTAATAAAAAAGTTGCATATACAGATAATGTTATATATTTTACAAAAGAAGAAATTGGTGTAATTCTTCGTACACCTAATATTTCAACTGATATTGGATATAGAGATACAACATTAATGAGTGTGCTCTATGCAAGTGGAGCAAGAGCTCAAGAATTATGCGATCTTAAAGTTGATGATATCATTATTTCTGATAAAATTTCCTTAACTCTTCGTGGAAAAGGTAATACCATAAGAAAAGTTATTATACCAGATGATTGTTCTAAATTACTGAATGAATATTTAAATACTCTAAAAAAATATAACAATAAAAATTATCAATGGGACAGAAAATATTTATTTTCAAGCCAAACTCACGAACATATGACTATTTCGTGTATAGAAGCTATTGTTAAAAAATACGTTTGTGAAGCCAAAAAACAACGTCCAGATTTATTCCACCATAAACAATATTCTCCCCATAGTTTTAGGCATTCTATAAGTGTTCATATGCTAGAAAGTGGAGTTCCATTACCAGTAATTAAAAATTTTCTTGGTCACAAATCTATCCAAACTACAATGATATACGCCACTGTCACACCTGAATTAGCCGCTAAGTATTTACAAGAAAATAGTTATGAAGCGCAATTTCCGGAAAAGAAAAAAGAAATCGAAAATGCAACTATTCTTCTTCCATTTTTAAACAGAATTTATATAAATAAAAAATGACTATTCACCACCCTTAGTTGGCAAAGAACGTGAAGTTCGTTAAATCTTGAACCCGCTCTCCATTAAGAGAATAGTTAGGTTGTTTTGATAAAGGCAGCAAGGCGGCCTTTCTGTCGGGATAGAACCATGTGACTATATCATCTTCCGTAGGAGCGCTGGCTCGGAATCATCGTCTGTGATGGTGGTCCCGCGGCGTATCCTGGCTGTAAGGAGCCATCACGACCGCTCGCGAATGGCTTAGCTATTGGACGTGGAAAGTGGATGCCCGGGCATGAGCACGGATATTTAATCGCCTTAGTCGTAGCTATCCGCCAACTATTCATGAAGAGAACACGCGATCCGGGGCCTTGAGGAGTCGAGGCTCCCGCATATGGCGTTGGAGCGGTGCTCTCCCTTTTGCTCTCCCTGGCCGCTTTAATTATCGGTAGCCGTTCACGGGGGGACTGGCCTCTCTCCTCGACTCGGTCGGCTCGCCAAAGCCTTCTGGCCAAACTCCCCTCGCGGCCTCGCCAGCCACACCACCTGGCGACACGCCTGACGGCCCAGCCTAAGTCCTCCCCGTTGACGGATCCGCCCGCGCGAGCCACCTGGTCCAAACCCGCCTCGCGCGTCCAAGACGCGCGCCCGTGAGGCGGTAATATTTATGTTCTTTTGCCCACAAGATAACTGGATCCGCCTCGTTGGGCGATCCCTCGAAAGCCAGAACCTTCGCCTGGCCAGGCCTCCCACATGGAGTGAAGCCTTCCTCCCCCCCGGATACAATTATCGTTATCCTAATAAAATATAAATGGGTCTCTACGGTTAGCGTTATTGTTTGAGTTTACTCGGATAATAATATTACTCGGATAATGGGGATTATCCGAGATCTCGGATAATCCCCAGCGGAGTCTGTAGATTTGCGCGATGGTCACAGGCGAAAACTTAAGGTTGTTGGTGAGGAAGGTAAACTTGCGCCAATGTTTTTCCACCTTGTCGTAGTACTCGTACTCAACCAGCCTGAGCTGGATAGGGCACTTTTTATGGGAAATTTTGCCTGCCAGCTCGACGACTTTGTCGGAGATAACCCTGGCCCTGTAGTCGTCATTGCTTGAGTCGTCCGATGTCGATGGCCTGCCGACGGGAGCCGGGACATTCCTTACGTCGAGCACATCGAATAACATCCCCTTCTTGGTCCTGGTCACAAAGGTTATGTTTTTTTTATCCCACCCATAGAAGCGAGCGAAATCAATGTAACCTCTGTCAATGGCAACGATCGAGCCCGGATTAAGGAGACCGACTTTGTCGAGTTGGCTGACTTTGTCTAAGTCTAACTGGCAGTCTTCGTTGAATGGGTTGACATCATCAAGGTACTTGACATCAGCTATTTTTGCGGGGCCGACGCGGGCGAAACTAGGAAGGCCATAATTGTTATCATAGGAGAGGGTTAATTTAATGCCTCCCTTGTTCCTTCTGTATTCGGCCCATTCAAAGTCCTTGACGCAGAGGTCGATGATGGTCGAGTCGATGGAGTACATTTTTTGGTTAAACAGAAACTTGTGAGGATAATTTTCGCCATCTCTTCGGTAGATTAGGGATGTGATTTTGTTAAATGTTTGGTGGTATACCTCCTCGAAAACAGCGGGAGACCTTGTAGCGTTAGCGTAGGCAAGAGAAGACTTCGGCGGAGCCTTCGATATCCCAATGTGGTTCAGCTCTCCCCCATAGGACGCAAGGCCAAGTTCAATGCTTCTCAGTGAAAAGCCGCCAGATAACTGACCGTAAAGCATGGCAACGAAGCGTTGCCATTCGCAAAATCTTTTGATACCTTTAGCGGTGCCGTGTAATTTAGCGGCGGCGTCGACCATACACTTAGGCACAATCTTTAAGAACTGAGATAATACAGAAATAGTGGATTTTTCGGTCGGGATAAAATTATTTGCCATATGACTTCTCGTGCGAATGGCGCTTGCCGCCAGAGGAATTGAAAGAAAAATACTTTTAATATATACCATTTTCCATGAATAAAAGCAAGCAATTTGCTCGAATCAAGAAAGCGTCTTTGTGTTGAAACCATAAGAGATCTTATTATTATTGAACTTTTAAATTTGATTGAAAAACTATTAGCTCAGAAGAGTATATATAATAAGGATTTTTAGGTATTTTACGCTTTTCAATAAATTCAATTTTTTTCATATAAATATTAAGTGCTTATTTATGACACAATAAAGCAACGTAATGATAATATATTATAAAATATTTATAGTATAATTTACGCTATTAGGCTTTTTTGCGCAGTTTGCATATGTAATTATATTGATTTATATGCAATTTTTTGCCTTTGAATCATAAGGCTTTTCGAGAGGCATTTTTTTATTGAATTTTATCTTGGACAGCTGTGTCAGCGGATAGACGCGATCCGCGCGGCGCGCGACAATATCCATGGCGAAATTCCCCAAAGCCCACTCGCTTTGGATAAAGTCGCTCGCGCCTTGAAAAACCTCCTGGCAAAACGCGTAAATCGCCAAATAAGTCGCGGCGTCGCGGGTTAACTCAAGCGAGTCATTTCCAGTCGCGCCGCGCGCAAGCGACGCTAAGTGGCGCTTCGCGAGTTAAAAAACGTCTTGGCTAAACCCTCCGCCGCGGCGCTGTGATCGTTGCCGCGGTAATAACCTAAAGACACAATGAGTCTGTCTTTGCGCCAAAGTCCAATAAAATCGGGGATCGCGACGCGTAAGTCCGGATTTTTGCCTAGCCGTTTCGTTTTCGCGTATTGGGCAATTCTCTTTCGTTCTGAATTGGCGTAATTCCCGATGACAATCTCCCGGTAGAACGGGTTGAGAGGGTGGTTTAGCGAGCCGCTCGCGGGATCTTCCCGCCCGAATTCCCGCCCGAGAGCGTATTGGGCGTAAGTCGCGTCCGGCGGGTCGTCTATTCCGACAATGGCGGCCTTGAGAGCGAACTCGATCAAAATATTGTTAATTTTAGCTTTAAACGGGAACAACGCGGGCGATTCGCCATGGAGCGGATCGCGCGCGGCCAAATCAATGATCTCTCCCGTAACGTTCTTGGAATAGTCGTTGCCCAGACGCGACGTTATCGCTTCTTTGCCGATAAGGTTAACCAGCCAGGGTTGCCCTTCGGTCCAGCGCCAAACTCGCTCAAAGGCCGAAGGCTCAAAAACCGGGCCTGTCACGGCGGCGTGCTGACTGTAAAGGGCTCGGATTTCCTCAAGAGTAAAATCGTCGACCGTCAGGGAGTTTTTGATAATGGCGAAAGGATTGGGGCCGCCACTCGCGCTCCCCCGCGCCTGGATAAAATATTCGCCGATATGGCGGGCTCCGACAAAAACCAGAGATCTGGGAAAAGGAGTATCGCGCGAATCTCGTTTTTCGTATCCGTCGATAATCTGCTTCATAAAAGACAAAAGGGCGCGGGAGCCAAAGAGTCAATTGAGTCAAAAAAAATGACTATGTCTTTGTCGGAACCCGCGCTCAGATATTTTAACATTCTCCGTATTTTAAGCGTCGGAGCTACCGCGGAATACTGAGAGTCGTCGGAAGACAGCTTCCGTAAACCGTCAACCTTGGACTTATTGAGCGCGGTTTTAATTTGCTCAACCAGCGCCGGGATAGCCTCTTTGACTCGCGCGACTTTCTCCAAAGGCGAAAAAGAGCGGTATAAAGCGTAGTATTTTCTTTCATCGTTGATTTTATTGAGTAAAGCCTCCACGCTAGTGGTCTTTCCCGACTGGCGCGGAGCGCGTAAAACAAAATATTCTCTTCGTTCTACCAGCGCTTCCGCCTCCGCCACGCGGGGCAAAATTGGAAGCGCGTAGTGTTTAGCCGGCGCGCAGGGCCCGGATACGTTGAAAAATTTACGAAATCCTTGGCTTATTTTCTTTCCGTTTCGCGAAAGGTCGCGGGGCGCGCGTTAGAAGCGCGCGCGGCGCGCTACTGAGGCCAATCCTCGCGAGGAGTCGCGCGAGGCGCGCGTTTTTTAGGATGAAATCATTATTCTCTTTAACGTCTTTGTTTAAACTACCATTAACGACCCCGCCTGTCAACGGATCAAAGAGAGCGAGAAATAGAGCGCCGGCGCTCACGCGCGACGGCGTGCGCCACCGTTGGCCATAGGGAACCCTCGCGCGCGAGCGCCCGCGCGCTTGGCCGTTACCACGCGCCATCGACGCGCCAAGGGCCGGGCCTACGCCCCGCGGACGATTGGCCGCGCTTCACAAGGGCGTTTCTACCCCGGCGGAAGAATCGCGGCGCGAGGCCGCGCGCGGCTCGCCAATCCGCTAGGGCCAGTCATCTCCCCCGCTCTTCCGCGCGACTTTCCCCGAACGGCGGGATTCATCGAGCTTCGCCTTTCCCCGCCAAGGCCAAGAAGGGGTCGTCGCCCAGCGGGGTAAGCGCGGCGGGGCGACGACAGGGGCGGGAGCGTGACGCGCCGCCCCGGGACAAGCGCGCCGCGCCCTTGTCCCGGGGCGCTCCCAACCAAGCGCGAGATGGATCAGCGGCAACCTTTTCGCGCCCAACCGCCCCAGCGCCCGCTTTTGGAAAGACGGCGGGCGGCGTTCCCAACCTTCCGCCTAAATCCCCTTTTAACGTGCGCCAAAGCGATTCACCACAAATAGGGCCCGTTAAATCCCGGGACAAGGGCCTCTTAGGGTCCCCCTAAGTCGCGGGTTCGGGCATTGGGGACAGGACGCGAGATGTCGCGCGCGCGCGCCATTTCTCTCCCAAAGACGCCAAGCGCGGGCCTCAGGGAAGACGGTCGCCGCTCTTGAATTTGGCGCTTCCGCGCGCGGATCGGCCGCGCCGCGCTTCACGCGAACCGCTTTTTTAACCTCGGGAACGAAACCAGCCGCCCAACGAATCCCTCAGGCTATTTCTCTTGACATTGAACCTCGTTTAGCGTAGAATTTCTTTAATATTTAGTAAACGTCATGACTCAGACAAACCAAACGTCGCCAATAGCGCTAGTCCATCGCGAATATTCGCTCGCGTTTTTTACTTACGCGATTTTTTAACTTGCGCGTATTTCACTAAGACAAGGCATTAGCCTTGCCTCACGCTTCGTTTTCGTTTTTCAAGCGCTGGAGCGAAACGAGGCGCCCAACTACCCCGTTATCTTTTTACATTTATCCGCGTTTCCCTCGAAACGCCACTAATATTTGGAGACCCAATATGGCCCAGACGAACAAAGCGTTGCCAATAGGAATTAAATCATTCGCTAAAATTATCAAAAATGATTATATTTACGTTGACAAAACGCGCATTATCGCCCAAATGATAGATGAGGGGTCGGCGGCGTATTTTTTCGCCCGCCCGAGGAGATTCGGCAAATCCCTCGTCGCCTCAACGCTTGAGGCCTTATTTTCTGGCCAAAAAGAGCTTTTTAAGGGACTCGCCATCGAAAACAGGCTTGACGAAGAACTTTTCGCCCCACGCCCGCTTATAGCGTTGGACATGAGTTTAACCAACACTAACTTGGGAGTGGACGAGTTTCGGCGTTCTTTAGCCAGCCTAACGTCCTCTTCGACCATTTGGCGGGAAGACGCGCCCTCTCGCGCCAGTTCCGCTTTCTCCCCCGCGAATGACTTTTATTTTAAGCCGGACCCCACCCTTTCCGCGCCGCAAATTTTGGGAGATCTTATCAAAACCCTCTTTACGCGCTCAGGCCGCAGAATTGCCATAATTATCGACGAGTACGACTACCCGTATCTGGGTTTTGTCAAAGATCCTGAGAAAGCCGAAGAGATCGGCTTAACTATGCGTAACTACTATACGCGGTTGAAAGCTCTCGGGCAATATATCTCTTTTGTGTTTATCACCGGTGTCTCAAAACGCACGGGTATGGGCCTATTTTCCGCCTTAAATAATCTTGACGATATATCAATTGACCATAAATACGCGGGCCTTTGCGGTTTTACCCACGAAGAGCTTATCGGAAATTTTGGCGATCGCGCGCGAAAGACCGCCACCACGCTTGGGAAAACGCCCGATGAGTTGTTAGAAGAGTTTAAAAATTATTACTACGGATTCTCTTTTGACGGAAATACGCGCGTCTACAACCCTTTCAGCGCTCTGCTCTTTCTCGACGAGAACGCTTTCTATAATTATTGGTTCGATATTGGATCGTCGCAAACAATCGCCGAATATATCAATGATAATTGTCTGACGGTGGAAGAATTTCGCAAAATACCTATTTCCAGGAATTTCATCAGAGATCCCGACCCGATAGACTCGTCGGGACCGGAAAGTTTCTTATACCAAACTGGCTATCTAAGCGTCCGCGCTGGTGAAATCGCGTATAGCTATACCCTTGATTACCCTAACCGCGAAGTTTATCAATCAATGTCGCGGCTTTTGATTAATACTTTTTTTCCCAACTCGTCGAAAGCCGAGAACGCGCGAGCGAAATTGCGAAAATCCTTAAAAAACGTCGACGCGCGCGCTTTAATTGAGGCCTTGAATTATCTATCGCGAAAAATTCCTCACGACGCGTACGCCCAAGCTAGACGGAAAACGATAATAATTGACGGTATCGAAATCAATTTTAGCGAATGGCTTTATTACTCTTCCATTTTATCATTTTTCATCGGCGAGGGAGTCGACGCGCGGGCGGAAAAATATACGTGTCAGGGCCAGTCTGACTTGGTGGCGCTCCACGATGGACAGACTTGGGTCATAGAGCTTACCGTAACCCACGACGACAATGACGTGACCGCGGCCCAGTGCGCGTTAAAACGAATTCGGGAAAAAGGCTACGCCGAACCCTACGACAACCCGATCCTTTTGGGAATCGCCATTAACGGGTCGAAGAGGGCCATTGGCGCCTGGGAAGTCGGATATAAAACTGATTCCTTAAAGTAGCTTAAAATCTTTTTGCGCTTCGGGGAAGCCACCCGCCGCATGGCCGCGAGGGAACGAGCGGGCGCCGCTTTTTTTCGAAAAGGCGAGCGCTTGACACTCGCGCCAAGCTTGGGGCCGCGCTTTTTTTAATATCGCCTCGGAAATATGCCGCGCGCGTAAGCATCACGGGCGCGTGGGGCCGGCTGTCGCGAGAATCGGGGCTCTTTTATCCCACCAGGGAGCCGCCCTAGAGAAGCTTTTTGACGTACTCCCGTTCCGCCTCGACGCGCGGATTACCCCGTCGAGGCGGGCATTTCTTAAGGACTCCAAGGCCTCACCCAGGAGCCGGTCCCGGCGCGAAGCCCATGGAGATAAGATCGTCTCCGTCCAGCTCGCTTTTAACCCGGCGATAGGTGGCGCGAAAGAATACCCCGGCCCTCGCCAAGGGCCCGCGCCGACTCGGGCCATTATGTGGAGAACGCCTGGCCAGGAGACGTTCCCGAAAACCCTTCGGCCTCGCTGGGGAGGATGGGGGCGTCGCTCTCGTTTTTTTTGTTCGCGCCGATGACCATCTCCAGAAAGGGACGCTCGGAAATCAGGGCCCGAACCATTTTCCGGGACTCTTCCAGGTTATCGGAGAGCCGGCGCGGGGACTCCTGATCCAACTCAAAGGTCAGCGCCAAAAAGTTGACGAACCATAGCGAGGAAAAACGCGTGGAAAAATCGAGCCGATACCAGTCGCGGACCAGGGTCCACCTCGCGAAAGAGGTCAAGGCGCTTTTTCCCGATCTTGAGATTGGGGTCCACGCTCTTTAAGAACCCAAACGCCCCGAGCCGCTCAAAGGCGCTCACCGGCTCGTCTTCCTGGCTGGTGAGCTTGATCTCCGCGAGGATCCAGCGGGCGGAGAGTTTTTTTAGAAATCCCCCCGCGACCGCCTCGGAACTGAGGTTCGCGGTCACGCGACCGCTCCGAAAGACCAGGAGATTTTTAAAGCGGACGGCCCGAAAGGCGCGGGTGAGGTCCTCGACAAAGCTTAAGCCATGGAGCGCCCTGATTAAGCCGTCGCGGATGTCCTGATAGCCCCTGTAATAGTCCAAAAGTTTCCCGAACTCGGCGGGGTTGAGGCCAATCGCGAGGGTATTGACCGTAAAGTCCCTTCTTTGGAGGTCGGGCTTGAGGAGGCGCGCGGCGTCACGGGAAGGGGGCCGGGGCGCTCGTAGCGCTTGACCCGGGAACTTGAGAAATCAAGCTTATAGCCCTCCGGGAAAATCAGGGCGCCGGTCTTGAAGCTCCGGGCGCGACCGGCGTTCCTCGCCCGGGCGGGCTTTCTCGTGGGCTCGGGTAAAAACCCCGATAGTTCCCCGGTCACGGTAAAATCCAGGTAATTAGGTGGGCTTGAGTGTAATCAGAACGCGCGATGTCCCACCCACGAGATATAAGAAGCTCCCATCTTCGGGGCTATCGCGCCCATTTCCCGGAGCGGGGCGAAGGCCGGGGTGGAAATCATGGATTCCATCAGCGCCGCGAACTCGCGGTCGAAGGGAGTTTTCGAAGACGTTTTGCCCTCCTCGCCTCCGGCCTCGGAGGCGAGGACGTGAAGGAGATCAGCGCGGGTTATGACCCTCAGGGCTTTCGCCTCTTTGTCCACCGCGGGTATGAACCTCTGGCGGCGTTCTACGATGATCTTCTGAATATCGTAAAAACTCGCGTCCAAATACGCGGTCACGAAATCGCTCCGCGCGAACTCTTTGACGGGATTGGAGGAGAGGCCGCGGTAGATAGCCTTGGTGACGCTCCTTTCGCTGACTATTCCCGAAACTTTCCCCTCTTGGCGCTTGCCCAAAAGCGCGTGGAGGCCGTCGCGGGACATCACGTCCATGGCCTCGGAGAGGGGCTCGGTTCTCACGGCGTTTAAAGGCGAATGGAGCGTGGCGTTTACCCCCGCGAAAAGATGTCCGCGTAATCCCGGAAGAACGTCCTCCAGCGCGAGCCGGGACTCGTCCAGAGAAAACCTCTTGAGGGCCGTGGCGATGGCCCCCTGGTGGCCGCCGCCCAGGACTTGGTCGATCTCCCCCACGTCGAAGCGCTTTTTTTGCGGCGCGCCGCCATCTGGACCAGATTTTCATCTGGACGAGGATAAAGAAAACCCCAAAATCAAAACCTCAAGCGTCTTGGGCGCCAGGGCAATGACCCAACGGCCACGCTCAAAGTCCAAACCGCGCCAACGCGCGCCTCAATGGAGGCGACGGGCGCGCTCATCCCCTTTCCGCCTTAAGAACCCTTTAAGCGCGAGCAAAACGATTCCCCAGAAATCTGGCAAGCAAATACCGCCAAGGGCCTTTACGGATCCCCCCTAATTTGAGGCTTCAATCCTTGGAGACATGGCGGGAAACGGCGCGCAAACGGTCATTTCGTCCCCCTTAGGCCAGGCTTTAGCCTAAGGAAAAGCGTCCGGCGCTCTTTAGTTTGGGTCTGTCACTTGGATAGCTCCCCGCCGCGCTTCGCTTAAGCGCGTTTTTAACCTCGAGACCGAAGCGAGAAACTCATCGAATCCCACGGGCGCCACTCTTCGCTTTTGACATTTCGGTCAAATTTATAATAATATTTTTCTAACTTTTGGGAGGCGTTTTATGGCCCAGACGCTCAAACCTTTGCCTTTAGGAATTCAATCATTCGAGAGAATTATCAAGAGAGGTTTTTTTTACTTAGACAAGACCGATTTTATCGCCAAGATGATAGATGACCAGGCGGCGGCCACCTTTCTCGCCCGCCCGAGACGATTCGGCAAATCCCTCCTCGTCTC
>JAISCZ010000015.1 GCA_031265205.1 Deltaproteobacteria bacterium | reverse complement strand
CGATATCTCGCGCCGATGTCCCGCGAAGGGTCTCGCGCCGGCCGCGGGGCTCCGGCGCCTCAACTCCCCTCGGCGTCTTCGAGGCCCGCGCGGGAGCCCCGCGCGCCCGCGCCGCGCTTAAGGGGGGGGCGCGCCTCCGTGGGGCGGGGACGCGCGAGAGGCGCCTCGCCCTTAAGTTACCGTCACGGTCACCGCCAACCCGTAGTCGACTGGAAAGGGCTCTTCGGTGGACTCCGAACGGTCCACGTGGCGGATTAAGAAGCAAGGGGCTTTGACGACTTCCGCGGGGAAGGAGTTGACGGCGGTCTTGGCGTTGGAGTGCCGGTAATCTCGCGGGCTCTGGCCTTCTTGGGCTTTTCCCGCGTCCCCATCGAAGAAGGGAAGGGTGGGATGATGTCCTTTGGAGTCCCGAGGGGCGTTTTTATCCGGGATGAAACGGATTTCCACGGCCGCGAGGGCGTAGGCGTAAGGGTGATAGCGCGCGACCGGGGCAAAAGCGCAGATAGTGGCCTTAATGGTCAGGGTTTTCCCCGTGAGGTCTCCTTCCGGCAGGGGAATCTCGTTGAGGACGTAGCGCCTGTATTTCATCTCGCCCTGGAAAATGTTGGGGTTTGCCCCCACGGGCTCGTCGCCGGGATTGAAGGGCTGGAGCCGTCCCCACCCGACTTCGTTCGGATCCCGGTCGCCCCTCTCGGCGTAATGGATAAGGATGGCTTTCAGGGCGACCGCCGAGAGCCAGGAGCCGATTTTCATCCAAGCGCCCATCGCCGTGCGGAGACAGTAAGGCGCGGCGAAACTGGTGCCCACGTCGTCGACTCGGCTCCAGCCGGGGCCCAGGAAGCTGAAGTAGTTCCCCTCCACGCCACCGAAACACACGAGGTCGGGTTTAATTAGCCCGGGCCCGCCGTGACCCGGGCCGATGGCGCTGTAGTCAGCGCGCTTCCAATCGGGCCCCAGGCTGTCGCAAGCTCCCACGGACAGGGCGTTGAGGGAGTCGGAAGGCGACTGGACGCGAGCCGCGCCGGTGACGTGGCTTTCCCCGCCGTTGTTGCCAACGGCCACGATTAGTAAAATTTTCCGCTCAAAAAGCAGCTGATCGATCTTGGCCGTCCAGGCGTGGATTTTATCGTCCCGAGCCGGGGCGTCCGGTCCCAGGCTAAGACTGGCCAAAATGTATTCGCCCTCCTGCAAGGCGAGGATGACTTCGTTTAACGCGGTGTACATCAGGGCGATGTTGTCCTGATCGCTCGCGGCGTCCACCACCCGGACGGCGTCAATGGGACCCCAGCCCCGCAAAAGGCTCTCGCCCGGCCGCAGCGGCCCGAACGTCGCGGCGAAGGCCACGCCGTTGGCGTGCGCGTCGACGCCCGGCGACGGCGCGTTTTCCGGCTTCTCCTTCTTGATCGTCCGCAGCCAAGGCCCCATGACGTTATCCGCGGGCACGCCGCCGTCTAAAACGGCCGTCTTGGGTACCCAGCCTCCGCTTGACTCCAGCGGAGCCACCTGGCAAGGCGGCTCGCCCTCGGGCGCGGGCGACGTCAGCGGCGGCTTAAAGCTTCGCAAAGCGACGGGGTCTTGGATCTCCCGGACGAAAGCGAAGCGCGCCAGCTCGGGCAGAAGCTCCCGGGGCCCGCGGACGGGGAGAAAAATCAACCCGCGCGTGGGATAAACGTATTTTGGCTCGTCGCTGAAGCCTAGCTTCCGGGAGAAGGCGAGGAATTCTCCCAAAGGAAAAAGCTCGCCACCCTCGGGACGCCTGAACAAGGTTACCTCAACCCAACCGCGCGCGTTCGTTCCGCGCGCCAAGAGGCGGGACGCCGGATCCACGGGAACGATGGCTTCCAGGTAGCGCGCCTGCTGGGCCGCCAAACTCTCGCGGTCCATTTTTATGATATTGAAGGGCGCGGCTTGGAGCCGATCCAGGCTCGCGGCCACCATGAGAGCGTAAGTCCTATCGGAGTCCGCGCTCTCTCGCGCCTCGCCCTTCCCCTTCAAGCCGGGCGCGGCGAAGAAGCGCTCCCGGGGGGCGTGGATCAGCTCGCGGCTCCCAAGAACCGTAAAACCCAATTCCCCGAGAAAATCGCGCGGAAAATAGGCCCGGGTCAGCAAATCGGGATGCGGAATGACCTCAAAGGTCGTCAGCTTTTGGGGAATATAGATGGGGTCAAGCGCGTTCGCCGCCCGCCAAATGGCGGTCACTTCCTCCGTCAGGCGCATGCGCGTCTCCCAGATCTCGTAGCCTTTCGCGGGGTCGACCGGGGAGAGGGTCTCCGTAAAGTTTTGGGCTTTACCCCTGAAACACCGTTCAAACATAATTAGCCTTATTGATATATGATTTCTCGAAAATTTAGTTTCAGGTCGCCGGGCCGCGCCCGCCAGGGGGCATGGGATGGGCGGGGCCCGGGAAGATTAAAATAGCTGGCGTTGTCCGCCAGAGGAAAAAAAAGGCCAAAAAATGAACCCAAGCGAACGCTCTCGCGACGCTTCCGCGCGCGCGGAAATCGCTTCGAGAGGGGGCCAGAGGCGAATCGTCCGGCTGGGGAGAACCGGCTGGGAAGAAATCGCCACTATTGACTCCGTGGAGCGGTTCCAAAACTTCGGCTCCAGAGCGGAGAGACGCCCGCGGTCTTTTCGTTGCAAGACTTAGCGCGGACGTGGAGTCATACGGAGACTCGCTCGGATTCAACCGTCGCCTCGCGCGACTCCGGCCGAAAGGGAACTCGCCCTCCAAGGTCGCTCCAGTCTCTCGCTCGCGATTTAGACGCCCTTCGTCGTCGGAAAACTGAAAAGGGGGCGACGGTTGGCGCCCGCGCCGCAAGACGCCATGGCCGCGCGGAGCGGCTTGAGCGCGGCGGGCGAGGCCATCGGGAGAATGAGCGCCAAGGCCGAGAGACGTCTGGGCTTGGAAACCCCGGGAACTGAGCGGCGGGGCTCTCCCGAGCCTTTTCGCGAAGCGCGCCGGAAGCGCGGACCCGGCGCCCAAGGCGATTATTGGCCCTTGAGGCCAAGACTCGCCATTTTGAGCGCGCGCGGCAAAAAAATAAGCCATCAATTTTCCTTTCCCGAGGGCCCTGTCCCTCTGGAGCGCGCGGGGCGGAGACCGCCGCGCCATTAAGGCGTTAGGCCTTTGGGGAAGGCGGGTTATCGGGGAGCGTGAACTCGCGGATAAGGAGTTTCCTCTCGTTTTGGAGGACGCTGAGGGAGACGCCCAGATCGGGACGGGGCGCCTCAAACGCCTTGAGGATGACGTCGGGGCTGATGGGCGGCGCGTCCCAACCGTCGGGGCCCGACAATTTAAGTAACGTCTCCATAAAAAAGAGGGATTGCTCGAATTTATTCCGTTCGAAGAGCATGACGTGGAGGCTTCCAGCCAGCCCAAAAAACAGGCGCCAAACCAAAGCGAGGCCCTTTTTAACGCCGAGAGCGTGGGGCGGCCAGAGAGGGCTCAATTCCAGGCCCGGAGCTATAACCAAGTAGTCGCGGAAGACGAGGCGCGAAGCCTCCACTAATTCCGGAAGGCTTGTGAAGTTCTCGCCACCCTCTCTGGGACGCGCCTCTTTGAACAAGGCCATAATAGCGGCGCGGGCCTCTGTTTGGGCTTTTTTAAAGTCTCCTCCCGAGGGGTCCGCTTTTGGCCCGCCCAGAAGCCGGGTCGGAGCGCTACCGTGGGGGGCAAAGGCCCCCGGCGTTTTGGAGAACCGCGAATCCTCGGGGCGAGTCACTGTTAGGGGATTTAATAGGCCAAAGGGATGGGAGTAAAAATTGGAGTCCTTCCCAAGGAGGCTCGCGACGCTCTCGCCATTCTCATCGAGAAGACCCGTTAAGCGCTCGCCAAAAATAGTTTCGGGAAACTCTCCAGCGTGGTCTTTTAAAAATTTGGCGCGAGAGTCGCTAAATAAGCCATTCGAATTGGAGTCGTTCGCTATCCACGACATCTTCAGCAAGTCTTGCTTGGAAAACGTTACGGAATGCGGCTCGCCGAGGTCGACCCTGATATCCATGTCATTCTCGAGGGCCGCGTCAATCAGATCAGTGGCGTCGGCGACAACGACCGGCGTCTTATCCGGCTTGAGGCCGAGTTTTTTTAACTGCTCGTAAGCCAGTCTCGCGGAGGTAAAGCAGATGGCGAACCTGGAAGTGTTCGTGGGATCGAACACGTCAGTTTCCTCTAACCCCAGCAAATTTAATTTAAACGTATGATCGAGGGTGCCTTTAATTGGCTTTCTGCTGACTACAAGTTTTTGGCCCATGAACGCCACTTTGGATTTGACGAACACTCTTAGCGTATTCATATATTCGTCAGATTCCGTATTTTTTCTAAGGATCGTAAGCAATTTCGGGGAAAAAAAGTTTTGGATAGATTGATTTTTCGGCATTGAATTAAGCTCTTTCATCGTCGCGGATTAAGCGACAGGTTGCGCCGTAAAGGACATAATTCCATTTTGGCGATAAGGAAAAAAGTGAACGGTAGGTAACCCCTATAATCAACCCCAAAGCGCGCGAGAAAGAGGGGCTTCTTTTCCCGAAGGCGAATAAAACTATCGCCACGCGTCCAGCGTTGGGCTTCTTGGGGACGGAAAATTTAGCCCGTGGGGATTATTCGCGCGGCGCGAAAAGATCACCCGGACGCGGGCGCGCCTAATTGAGTCCGAGGCGCGAGTAACGCGAAGACAATCAGGTTTTTAGAGGTAATAATATTGCCATCGCGAGGCTCGGAAGTCAGGTTGATGACGTGAATAACGTCGAAATTTTGGTCAGCGGCGCTATTGACGCCACGCTCATTGTTCTCGCCGCTTCCCGTAATCTCGCCAGAATTGATTTCCGCGACGCCGGTGTCTTGGCCGCTGGCGCCGGGGCGGGAGAACCGCATGAAACGCGCCAAGCCGACAATCATCTCTTCCGTGAGTTCTTGGGCGCGGATAGTCAGTTCGGGCTCTCGAATCGTTATGGATTTCCCGTAATCGACAGACAGCGAGCCATCGGAGGCATTGATGGCGAGACGGCAAATCGTGGAAGTTGAGTAGGGCGGCGAAGGAAATGGGAAGCAAGTCTCACTCCAGGACGCTCCTTCTAATTTGACGAAAGATAAATTAACGGTCATAGGGAATTCCTTTCAGCGTTCGCGCCGATATTAGCCCAGTTGTCCTCGCCAACGTGGCCAGCCGTTAAGAAGTGGGGGAAAGCCACGCCCCGGGGCGACGTTCAGTTAGTCCGTCTCCCCGGGACCCTTGGGAGAGATTTCGACTGGCGAGGACGGGGGATACCTCATTGTCGGGCAGAGTTCCGCCAAAGCGCGGCCGCGTTCGACGGAAATATCGAAGGAATGAGCCGAGCCAGCGTTCAGCCTGGCAATTCGCGGAAACGGCTGGATCAAAGCGAAGAATTCTCTGGCCGTGGTGGTCCACAGTTCCGCCTTTTCCAGAGAAACCCCCAAGTCTTTCAGGCACCGCCGCGCCAAGGGCGCGCTGGAGTAGAAGGGGTAGAAATCCAGTGTCGATTCGGGATCGCCCTTAACGGGCTCATGCAGGATTCCCAAAAAAATGGAGCGGATTTCTTCCGAGCTTTCGGGGTCGCGCGAGGCCCTCGGCGCGATAATGGTAGTCACTTTCGCGGCGGGCAACCTTAACAGCAGTTCCCGTTCCTTTGAGGGGTCCGAGGCGATAGTCTTAAGAACTGAACTCAGGTAGTCGCCGGGAGGCGGCGCGTTTTGTATATTTATCATCAAAAGTTCCCTTTTTAGTCCTCGTTAGAGACGAAAATTAGGAGATATAGAAAGAAAGTCGCTACGGCGCGAGTTAATGAAACGGTTACGCCACCGCCTCTTTTTAAAGAGGCGGTAGCGGCACCGACGCGTCGCTTGAGGGGCGGCGCTGGCCTGGCGAGAGACGCCGAGCCATAAGGGAATAATCTCCACTAAAACTTTGTATAAACGACTACTCCCTTAGCTATTGAGTCCTTCCCTCGAAGAGCTTCAGGTTTCGCCGGGGGAGAAGACTCTCCCCCGGCGAAACCGAAGCCTCGGAAAGGCCTATTTGGGGATTACTCCTTGGAGTTCTCGGGGTTATTCCGCGGCTTCTCCAAGAATTCGGGCAAGGAGACGCGAGCGCTCGCCACCGACGCGCGCGGCGAGAAGGCGCGCGGGACCTTAGGCGCCATGGCGCTCGCGGTCTGGGTCAGGGTAATGGAGTTGAGAGCGCGACCGCTCACGCCGTAGAGGGGCGCGGAGTTGGCGACAACCGCCGTCCCCGGCCCGCTGGAGTTCACGGGGTAGAAACGCGGCCGGTCGTCGGTAGGGTCGCCGCGGCCAACGACGAGAGTCCCGTTGTCGCCGCCGCTGAGGGAGAAGTCCGTAACCCAGAAGTATCCGGGATCGGTCGCGCCCGGGCTGGGGAGATTCGCGCCGGCGAACTGGGTGAAGTCTTCCAGATCCATGATGAGGCCGTCGCTGGCGGCATCAATAACAGCGGAAACGGTGGAGTGAAAGGCGCCCCATTCGCTGTCCCAGTTAGAGGCGTAGGAAGAGGGCGCGACGAAGACGAGGGAGTCTCCTCCCGAGTTGCGCGGGGTGGCGGACATGGACTTGAGATCCGGCTCCAAGCTCCTAATGGCGAACACGCCCTCAACCCCGCTGCCCATGAACGCGAAGTTAGCGCCCGTTTCCACCACGGCGATGACCGAGTTGGCCCCGTCAGCCAAACCCTGTCGCCGCTCCGCGCCAGCGCGGGAGACAAGAAGGGAGTTTTTTGGGCTCGTGGCCCCCGTGGGCTGGTAGGTGACCTGGAGCATGGAGGTGGCGTTCAGGCCCACCCGCGTCTGGGAAACGGGGAAGAGCCGCCCGGCGCTGGCGTTTTGGGAGAGACGCGACACCGCGCTGTTGGTCCAGGAGGCGGCGAAGGCGTGGCCGCTGGAGAAGAGGACGTACGGCTCGCCGCCCACCAGGTCCATGTTGACGCCGTGGCACGCGTCGCCGGCGTTCCTGAAGGCGAAGGCGGGGTTGCCGCCGAAGGTAATGATGTTGTAGTTAGAGAGGTTCATGGCCTGGATGTTGGACGCGTTGAAATCGCGGATGTACAGGACGCCCGCCAGGTCAACGGCGGAGTTAGGGTTGACGATGGCGCTGAGGGAGGTTCGCTCGGCGGGCAGGGTAGGGGTCATGATGAAGTGGGGGCCGGACCCCAACGCGCAGGGAGGGCCGTTCCGGTGGCGCGGGTCCTCCATGGAGGCTCCGTTGAATGAGATAGCGTTGCCCCGCGGGTTGTTGGATGGAGTTAAAAAGAGATCTATAGAGGTCAAAGCTCCGTAGCGGCTGTTGAATTCGGTGGTCAGGTAAGTATTCCCCTCCTCCCATGAGGACAAAAACAACTTTATTCATTTTGAACGCTCCTTGAGCGTTATTTCGCCAACGCTCAAAAGTTCCGAGGCGCTCGGAAGCGCCAGCCGATAGGAAAAAGAAAATAAGGATTTAGAAGGGTTAGGCGGTCTAATCGACCGCGGAAATACGTCTTCGGCTTGGGTTAAACCCGGGCTGAAGCCAATGGCCGCGATAAAGGCCAGAGCCCAAAGCGACCAATTTTTACTTTGCCTACGCGTAATCCGCGTCTCCCGCGCGGCTTCAGGATTCGCCGGGAGAGAGACTCTCCCCCGGCGAAACCGAAGCCTCGGAAAGGCCTATTTTTTGGGTTCCTCCTTGGGGCTCTCGGGGTTATTCCGCAGCTTCTCCAAGAATTCGGGCAAGGAGACGTGGCCGCTCGCCACCGGCGCGTGCGGCGAGAAGGAGCGCAGGACCTTGGTCACCACGGCGCTCG
>JAISCZ010000008.1 GCA_031265205.1 Deltaproteobacteria bacterium | reverse complement strand
TGAGGCGGCCGCCCCGCGATGGCCGCCTCCCCCTTTCCCGGCGCCCGGAAACGGCTGAAGAGTTCTTCCCCCTCGTTCGCGGCGCGGCTGGCTATTCGCGGCGTGGAATCGGCCCAGCTTTGGCGGGCGCCCCATCCGGCGCGAGACCCCTCCGAGGCCTCCGCTCGCGCGTTCCGGCGTCTGGACGCGCCCTTTTCTGGCCTGTTCGCGACGGGGGCCACGCGGGCGCGCGGCCCCGCTGGGGGCCCGCGGATGGGCTATCGTCTGGGAGCGCCATTTCAGGCCCGTCTTTCGCGGAAAACCCGCGCTCGGCGCGGGCGCGACTGGCGCCTCCTCCGCCAGTCGCGCCGCCTTGGCTTAAGCGCGTTTTGGCCGGGGGCAAACTTCCGACAAGAGGCGCTCGCGCGCGCGACGCTCCCTTCAGGGGAGGGTCGCGCGCGGGCGGCGGGGAAAACCTCGCGAGCGCCGCCTTCAGGGACAAGGACGCGCCCAAAGGCTCAAAGCGAGCGGAAAGCCCGCCGTTTGATCGCGTCCGGCGGCCCAAAAGAGCCCCCTCCGACCCGAACGCGCGCGGAATTTTGCTTTAAAAAATACCCTCCGCGCGGCGTAAAAAAAAGCCGCGAAACCGCGATTGGAGACTTTGACAGGAGCCCTCTTTTGGCTTAAAATTCGGGAAGCCTTAACTATTTTTCTTTTCCCGCCTTTCCGGGGAGGGAACTTTCCTAGCTCTGTCTCGCTTCCAAGCCCGTCCCCGCCCGGCTCCCCCCTGGGGCCGAAGGGGAAACCCTCGTTTGTTGGGAAGCCCTTGGCGTTAAGGGCCTTTTCCCGCGAAACCCGCTTAAGCCAGATTTTGGAAACCCCGCGCGGGCTTCCCCAAGAGGACGGCGACGCAATAACGTAACCGGGCTAAATTTTCCAAGTTTGGCCCCTCAACCGCTTCCAACAGCTATCTTTTAGGAGTCTTTCCTTATGAAAACCATTGGCGATAAATTGGACCCCTTCGCGATCGTGGGCGTCAAGCCCGGATTCAACCTGGACTGGGAAAACGGGGAGAACGCCTTCGAGCGCCTTTCCCTGGATAACTTTTTCCCGGGGAAGTGGAAAGTCCTCTATTTCTATCCTAAGGACTTCACCTTTGTCTGCCCCACGGAAATCGTGGGTTACGGCAAGCTCAACCCTGATTTCCAAGAGCGCGGCGCGGTCCTTCTGGGCGGCAACGGCGACAACGAGTACGTAAAGCTCGCCTGGCGCCGCGATCACCGGGATCTTTCCAAGCTCAACCACTGGTCCTTCGCCGACAGCGAGGGCTCCCTTATCAACCAACTCGGGATCCGGGACAAAGACGCGGGAGTCCCCCTCCGGGCCACCTTCATCATTGACGAGGAAAACGTCATCAAACACGTGACCATCAACCCCTTAAACATCGGCCGCAACCCCGAGGAAGCCCTCCGGGTCCTCGACGCCTTGCAGACCGGCGTCCTCTGCGCCTGCAACCGCCCCGTGGGCGGCCCCACGCTCTAGTTTTTCCCCCGGTCTTTCCCGGGCGACCGCTTTTCGCCCTTCCCTAACTCTCCCCGGGCGCCCCCAAGGGCGCCCGGGGATTTTTTTTATGGATGGCGCGTGGGGCCCCGCCCCCGCCGGGCCCTTCCCCGCGCCGAAAAGGCCCCGCGAGTTCCCCGCCCCGCGCGGCGCTCCCAAAACGCCGCGGAGCGCTCCGCGAAGCTTTCCCCCAAACCTTCCCCAAGCCCTACCCCGAGACCCTCTCCAAGGCCCTCCCCAAGGCTTGACGGCCCCGCCCTTTTCCCCCTCGCCAGTTTGCAATTCTCCCTGTTCTTTGTTAGTCTTTAAAGCGTGAGTTCCTTATTTTTTAAGTTATTCGCGCTTAATTTTAGGAATTCGCCAAAATTGACCGAGGCGCCCGCCCGCGCCTCCGCCACGCGGGAACCCGTTTCTCTAATCGTTTAAGCTTAACTTCAACTTAGGTTGGAAAAACCGGAGCGAGACCATGACACCCAGTTCATCCAAAAGTCAGCCAGAACTAAATAAGGGAAGGGCGGCCGGACAGGAGGGAAAATTTCTGACTTTTTCCCTGGCGAGCGAGGAATACGGCATCGGGATCCTCAAAGTCCGCGAAATCATCGGCATGATGCCCATTCGGACCGTGCCCCAGACCCCGAGTTTCGTGAAAGGGGTCATCAACCTGCGCGGCAAAGTCATTCCGGTCGTGGACTTGCGCCTCAAGTTCTCCATGTCCGAAACCGAATACACCGAAAGAACCAGCATTATCGTGGTGGACGTGGCGACCGAGGGCGACAAGTTCATCCACATCGGCATCGTCGTGGACTACGTCTCCGAAGTGGTCAACATCAAGGCCGACGACATTGAGGCGGCCCCGGCCTTCGGCTCGAGGCTCAACACCGAATACATTCTCGGCATGGCCAAAATCGGCAAGGGCGTCAAAATCCTTTTGGACATTGACCGCATCCTGGTGGGCGAGGAATTGGCGGGACTGGGCTTGGGCTTCTAAGCCTTAGGATTTAAGCGCTCCAATGGCAAACGCGCCCCTGGCGCGCGACGGAAATTTTTAAAGGGGGTAAGCCCGGGCGGCCTACCCCCTTTTTTTCGCGCCGCGTCGGCCGCGCGCCTTGACGGGCGCTTCGCGCGGGGAACTTCTAGTCGACTCGAATCCCATCGCCCAAGGTTTCTAAGAGTTTGGCGTGGAGGCGACCGTTGCTCAAGACGATATCCGGGCCCCAATCATAGGGGCGGCCCGCGAAATCGGTCGCCTCTCCCCCAGCCTCGCGGATTAAAAGAAGGCCCGCCGCCACCTCCAGGGGATGGGCGTCGCTCGCGAAAAAACCTTCGGCCCGGCCGGCGGCGACGTAAGCCATGCCCAGGGAAACCGACTCCTCGGGGACGTAGGTTCCCGCCCCCCTTTGGGCGTTCCGCGCGCGGCGGAGGTTTTTCTCCCGCGCGGCGGCGCCGAAACCGAAGGCGCGGTCCGAGCGAATCGCGGCGTGACTGAGCTTTTGGCCGTCCGTCACCCTCGCTTGGCCCTCGGAAATGCCGATTCCGGGCACCTGCTGGACCCGGTAAACGCCTTGGCCCTTGATGGACCAAAACATCTCCATGAGGGCCGGGGCCATGACCACCGCCACCAAGGGGTTGAAGTCCCCGCGCGCGTCCTTTTCCATAAGGGCTATGGAAACGCTGAAAAAAGCCACGCGCCGGAGATAATTCAGGGCCCCGTCGAGCGGCTCGACGTGCCAGCGGAACGCGCTCTCGGGATAGGGTTCCCTTGTCGTCTTAAAAATAACGGGAAAATCCGGAAAGGCCTCGCTTAGGGTATCGGCGATGACGCTGGCCGAAGCCTCTTCCGGGGTCGCGGCCTGGCCCGCGAAGTCGTAGGCCTCGTTTTCCAAACCGCGCTTGTATCCGTCCAAAAGAGCCGCGGACCCGATGCGGGCGGCGTCCAGGGCGGCTAACAGGGTATCGTCCAAAAAATATTTAGCGTACTCGGTGTTAACTTCATTCATTTGAGAGCCTCTTTTCTCCGGCGCGCCTTAGGGAAATTTCGCTTGGGAAAACCCCTTCAGCGCCTGGCGCCGGACGCTCGATCCATTATAACGGGAAAAAGCCAAGCCCGTCTTGAGCCGCGGCCAAGTCCGCGCCCGCCTTGGAGCGCGCCTCCCGCGCGTGGCGCGGCGCCTTGGCGCGCGGGTTAAAAGCCTTTAGTCCCTTTTCCCGTCCTTTTCCCGTCCTTTTCCCGCCACGCCCAGGGGGGCTGGGAGGCGTGTGCTATAATTTCGCTTGAGGGGGGAAAAAAGCCCTTGGGCGCGGCGCGCCCCCCAAGGCGCGGCTGGGTTTTGAGGGGGAAAAAAGGCCTACCGCGCGCTTTCGCGGCGTTGGCTTTCGCCGCGAAACGTTTTTTGCTTTTTTTTCCTCGCCAAATTTATTTTTTACGCTCATCCGCGAGGATTGTATGCAACAGGCCACCGGCGGCAAATTCACCCTGGAATATCTTTTAAATCTCCTCCTCTCCGTGGGCCTTTTGGGCCAAAAGCAGGCCGAAAACATTACCTCGGAATATCAGATGGCCATTGAGGCGGCCTCCCGCCGCTCCCGCGCCCCCAAGGGCGGGGAGGCCTTCCGGGAACCGCTAACCGATCCACTGGACTTCGTCATCAGCCTGAAAATGCCCCTGGTGGGCCGAACGGCGGGCAAGCTCGTCGACGACGAGGTCTTGGCCCATCTCATGGCCAAGTCCAGCGGGCTCGCCTACCGCCGGGTGGAACAGCGCGAGCTCAATATCGAGTTCATCACGGGGCTCCTCCCCCGCACCTTCGCGACCCGGCACCTGGTTTTGCCCCTAGGCCTCGAGGGCGCCAATCTCCTGGTGGGCGTCCGGCACCCCTTCTGCCAAAACGTCTTGGACGACGTGCGGCGGGTCGCCAACAAACCGGTCGTCCCCATCATCATGAGCCAGGGGAACCTCAAAAAGATCCTGGGGGACATTTACGCCTTCAGCTCCTCGGTGCGCGGCGCCACGGGCCAATTCCAGGGGGGCAGCCGCCTGGGCCTGGACGTCAGCAACCTCGAACAGTACGTCAAGCTCAAAAGCGCCTCGGAAATCAACGACGACGACCAACACATCAAAAACCTCATCGATCTCCTGTTCGCCGAGGCCTTTGACGGGCACGTCTCGGACATCCACCTGGAGCCCAAAAGGGACCACCTCCTGGTGCGCATGCGCTTCGACGGGGTGCTCCATGACATGTACCGCCTCCCGGCTGTCATTCACCCGGCCATCGTCTCCCGGATCAAAACCATTTCCCGCCTGGACATCGCCGAGCGCCGCCGGCCCCAGGACGGCCGCATCAAGATCGCGAGCCAGGGCGCCGAGGCCGAGGTGCGCGTCTCCACCGTCCCCGTGGCCTTCGGCGAAAAAGTGGTGATGCGCATTTTGGATCCCGAAGCCCTCTTTCTGGATCTCAAAACCATGTTTCACAATGACGACGATTACCGCAAATGGCACGATTTCACGTCCCATCCCCACGGCATTATCCTCGTCACGGGCCCCACGGGCAGTGGCAAGACCACCACCCTCTACTCCTCCCTCCGCCAGCTCGCGACCCCCGCCGTGAACGTGACCACCGTCGAGGACCCCATCGAGATGGTCCACGAGGAATTCAACCAAATCGCCGTCCAGCCCAAGGTGGGCATCACCTTCGGGAGCATCATCCGCACCATTCTGAGGCAAGACCCGGACATCATCATGGTGGGCGAGATGCGCGACAAAGAGACCGCGGAAAACGCCGTCCAGGCGGCCTTGACCGGCCACCTGGTCCTTTCCACGCTGCACACCAACGACGCCCCCTCCGCCGTCGTGCGCCTGATTGAGCTGGGCCTGGAGCCTTTTTTGGTGGCCTCCACGGTCGTGGGCATCATGGCCCAGCGCCTGGTGCGCCGCATCTGCCCCAACTGCGTGGACGAGTTTGTCCTCACGGGCCGCATGGCCTTGGACTTGGGGTTTATCACCCAGGGGGATTTGACCTTAAAGCAAGGACGGGGCTGCGAGTCCTGCCGCAACACCGGCTATTTGGGGCGCATCGCCACCGTGGAGGTGATGCCCTTTTCCGACGAGATGAAAGAAGCCATCCTGCGCGGCGACTCCAACGCCCTCGCCATTAAATCCATGGCCCGCGCCGAGGGCATGACGACCCTCAGGGAAAACGCCCTGGACCTCATGCTGGCGGGACAGACCACCATCCAGGAAGTTTTGAGGGTCACGGCCGCGGATTAGCCCCTCCTATTGGCCCAAAGCCGCGCTTCCTCCTTCTCTTTCATCCTTCTTTCCTCCAGCCCTCGTTTCCTTTTTCTTTCTTTCCCTCGCTCCTTCTTTTCCTGACTCCTTCTTTTCCTGGCTCCTTCTTTCCCTCGCTCTTTCTTTTCCTTAATCCTCTTTTCCTTACTACTTCTTTCCCGCGCTCTTTCTTTTCCTTAATCCTCTTTTCCTTACTACTTCTTTCCCGCGCTCCTTCATTTCCTTAATCTTTCTCTTCCTTAATCCTTCTTTCCCTCGCTCCTTCATTTCCTTAATCTTTCTCTCCCTTAATCCTTCTTTCCCTCGCTCCTTCATTTCCTTACTCCTCCTTTCCTTAACTCTTTCGCCTTAACTCTTTGTCCTTAGCTCTTTTTTCCTCAACTCCTTCTTCCCCAAGCTCCTTCTTTCCCGACTACCGCCCCCAAATTAATATTTACGCGCGGCGCGCCTTTTCCCCTATAATCGGTAACTTCCCCGGGCGGCGAGCCCTTTCCTCCCCTGGCTCCTTGGGGCCTCCCGCGGCCAGGGCGGGAGCGGCCGCCGGAGGGAAAAAAGCCGTCCCCAGCGGCGCGCGGCGCCTATAGTGGGACTCTTGCGAAAACAACGCCAATCTTGTATACCTTGGCTATCCCTCGCGCGCGGTCGTTTTTCCCCGCAAAGGGCGTGGGGCTCTCCAAGGATCTCCCGCGCGATCCCCTCCAACAGATTAAGAAGGCGTCAAAGAGGATGCTCTCTGAATTAGTAGTCCACAATCTGGCTTTAATCGAAAAACTGTCCCTCGCTTTCGGAAAGGGCGCGAATATCCTCACCGGAGAGACGGGCGCCGGCAAAAGCATCCTCGCGGGCGCCTTAAGCTTAATTCGGGGAGGCAAGGCTTCGGCGGATCTCGTGCGGGCGGGGGCCCCGTCCCTGTCCGTGGAGGCCCTCTTTACCCTGGAAAAACCCCCGTCTTTAGCCCACCTTTTTCTCGCCCAGGGCCTCCCGCCCTCCGACGAGATCATTTTAAAAAGGACGGTGCTCCCCAACGGGAGATCCCGGGCCTACGTCAACGGCTCCCTCGTGACCCTCGCCCAGCTTTCCCAGTGGGGCGAGGAACTCCTCGCCATCTCCTCGCAGCGCGATCAGCAAAGCCTCCTCAACCCCTCCCGGCAGCTGGATTTCTTAGACGCCTTCGGTCGCCACGATACTCTTCTCCAACAAATGTCCGCGGCCTATAAGGCCCGAGAAGAAATCGCCTCCGCCCTCTCCCGCGTTGAGGCCGAGATCCGGGATTTAACGGAGAAAAAAGACTTTTTGAGCTTTCAGCTCGCGGAAATACGCGCCGTCAAACCCCTCCCGGGGGAGGACGACGCCCTTTTGAAGGCCAAGGCCCAGGCCAAGGACAATTCGCGCTTAAGCTCGCTCTTAGACGATATCCTGCGCCTTTTTTACGGGGACGGAGCCGTTTTAAGCTCCCTTTCCAAACTCAATTCCCTTTTGGGCAAGGCCTCCGATTTAGCGGAAAATTTAGCGGCCCCCTTAGAAAGGTCCCGCGGCGCTTTCACGGACTTGGACGATCTCGCCGGGGAACTCCAACGGGCGCGCAAATCCTTGGGCCAAAGCGCGGGAAGCGTGGAGGACGCGGACGAGCGCCTCTCGGCGCTCGCGAAACTGAAGCGCAAATTCGGCCCGACCCTCGACGACGTTTTGGCCAAAGAGTCCTCGCTGCGGGAAAGCCTCGAAAAGCTGGACACATTGGGCCTTGACCGTCAGCTTCTCGCCAAACGCCGCAAAGCCGCCGAAAGCGAGGTCGCCCGCGCGGCCCTCGCTCTCCACGAGTCCCGCGCGAGCGCGGGCGAGCGCCTCGCCGCGGAACTTTTAAAAACCCTCAAATTTTTGGGCTTCCCCGAGGTGGACCTGCGCGTCGAGGTCGCTCTCGGCGCGCCCGAGGACTCCCTGGGCGCCCAGGCCTCCTCCAGGGGCGGCGACGCCGTCGCTTTTCTCTTCTGCCCCAACGTGGGCGAAGGCTTAAAGCCTTTGGCTAAAATCGCCTCGGGCGGGGAACTCTCGCGGGTCATGCTGGCCCTCAAGACCGCCCAAGAGCCCCATTCGGATCAGACTCTGGTCTTCGACGAAATCGACAGCGGCCTCTCGGGCGCCGTCGCCGAGGCCGTGGCCGCCAAAATGGCCGACCTTTCCGGCGCCCAGCAGGTCTTGGTCATTACCCACCAGCCCCTCATGGCGGCCATACCCGGCAAACACTTTTTGGTCGCCAAAAGCCCGGGGCGCGGCCGGGTCAGCACCGCCATCAAAGAACTCTCCCCCCCGGAAAGGGAAAGCGAACTCGCCCGCATGCTCGACGGCGCCTCGCCATCGCCCCAGGCCATAGCCCTTTCCAAAAGGCTTTTGGGACAGGAAGCCTCTTAACTCCCCGCGCGCGTTCTCGCGCGCGGGCGCGCCAGGGGCGCCAGCGCGAATTTCCCCAAAAACGCCCCCAAACGCCATCCAAAGGCGCGCCGCGAGCTCTTTTGAGACGTTTTAGACGCTTTTATGACGCTTTTAACGCGCTTCTAAGGCTCTTTTGGGCGTCTGGCTCCGGGGTCGCGTCTCCCCGCCAAAATTAGACAGGCCCTTATTTCTTTGCTACTATTTAAAGGCTTATCCGCTTAAGGGCTTATTCCCGGAAGGGCGCGAGAGCGACGGTCGGCGCGCGCGAGAGCGAATTCCGGCGTTTCTGAGGGGATTTCAAGCGCCTTCGCGGCGCCCCAAACGCGCGAGCCTTCGCGGTTCCCCCGGGTCTTTCCGTTTCCCTTGGACTCCTTTTTCCCCGCGCTTTTGAAAGACGCGCTTTTTCGCGGAAAAGCTTTAAGGATCGGGGAGAAAACAAATGAGGCGAGGCGCGAACATGTTTGGGCTTCTGGCGCACGCGGCGCTGATTTTAACTTTGGCCTTCGGCTTCGCGCTCTGGCGCTCCGCGCCGCTCCGCGCGGAGGGCGCGGAAGGCGGCCACGGCGCGGCGCGCGGGCGCCAAAACCCCTGGGACGCGGACGCGGCCCTGGCGGTCCTCAAGGCGGGCAACGAGCGCTACGCCACCGGAGAGCACGTCCACCCCAAGAAAGACCAGAGCGACCGCGATCTCCTAAGCGGGGGCCAGGCCCCCCTGGCGGCCATCCTCTCCTGCGCGGATTCCCGCGCCCCCACGGAACTTCTTTTTGACCAGGGTCTCGGGGACCTCTTCACGGTCCGCGCCGCGGGCGCGACGCCGGGCGTGGATCAGCTCGGGAGCCTGGAGTACGCCGTCACCCATCTGGGCGTTCCCCTGATAGTGGTGCTTTCCCACACCAAATGCGGCGCCGTGGGCGCGGCCCTTTCCGGCGAGACGGAGCCCGGGGCCTTAGGCGAGCTCTTAAAGGAACTGGATCCCATCGCCCAGGCCGTGGCCTCTCTCCCGGACGAGCGCAAGGCGAGCGAGGCCGTAATCCTCACGGCTAAAATCTTCAGCGAGGAACTCGTCCAAAAAAGCCCGGTCCTCGCCCAATACGTCGCCGCGAACAAACTGAAAATCGTCGCCGCCGTCTACGACATCGACTCCGGCAAGGTCTCTTTTCTGGAAGAGAACTAATCTCCCCCTAACCCCCTCGTCAAGGTGCCCCATGAAGCTTCGCCCGCTCTCGCTCCCGCTCTTTCTCCTGACGCTGGCCTTCGGCCTTCCGGGGCTCCTTTACGCCCAGCCCGAAGGCGCCCTGGCGCTCCTGGACAAGGCCAAGGCCGCCCACCAGCTGGGAGACAATCTCACGGCGTTGGAATCCATCTGGCGGGCCGAGGAGATTATCTGGAACTATTCCCCCTTAGGCATCCGGAACGCCTCTTACATCTTGGAGCCCCCGGAGTATTTTGGGGTCTACGCCCCCAAGAAAGGGGAGACCTTCGCTCCCAACGAGCTTTTGGTTCTCTACGCCGAGCCCATCGGCTTTACGCAGCGCAAGGAGGCCGACGGGACCTACACCAATTCCCTTTTGGGCTCTTTCAACATCCTCGACACCACGGGACAGATCATCGGCGGCCAGCCCAATCTGGGGCCCTTTACGGAGCAGGGTTACCGCTCCTTCACCACCCAAAAGATGGTGACCTTCACCATCAATCTCAACCAAATTCCTCCCGGCTCCTATATCCTGCAGCTGGTCTTAACCGACAACCTCGCCCCGGAAAAAAGCGTGGAGCTGCAAAAGCCTTTTAATATTACCCAATAACCCCCAGCGCGCCCCCGCGAAAGGGCGCGCGCCCAAAAGCGGCGCGCCCTTATAGCCCGCGCCCCTTAAAGCCCGCGCCGCTAAATCGCTCGCCTCCAGGCCTTTCCCCCTCCCCCATGGCGCCTCGCGGCGAAGGCTGACGCTCCCCGGGGCGAAAAGGGATCTCGCGAGGGATGGGGATGGGACGCGCGCCCGCCGGGGCGCCCCCGCTTCGCTCCTTTTTTAGCGCCCGCCCGCGGCGCGGGCGGCCCCCTCCCCAAAGCTAAGGGGGGACGGATATTCACTGTGATTAATGTTTACGCCGAAGGTTGACCCGCGCGAAAGCGTTTTGGAAAACGGCTTTTTTTTGGTCCTGGAAGGCTTGGACGGCTGCGGCAAAAGCACCCAGCATTCCCTTTTAAAGACCTCTCTCGCCTCTCTTCCGGCGGGGGCGCATTTTTTCCGGGAACCCACCGCGCGCGCCGCCTTTGAGGGGTGGTCGCGCGAAGGCGCGCGGGGGACTCGGCCCGCCCCCCGCGCGGAACTTGATTTTTTCGTGGAGGACAGGGAACGGCACGTCAGAGCGACCCTCTTACCCGCTTTGCGCGCGGGAAAATTCGCCGTGGGCGACCGCTATATCGTCAGCAACGTCTGCTACCAGGGCGCCCTGGGAATCCCTCCGGCGGAAATCCTCGCCATGAACCTCCGGCGCGAGTTGCCCTGGCCGGATTTGACCGTCGTTTTGGACCTGGAAGTGGGCGAGGCCCTCCAGCGCTTAGAGGCGCGGCGCGGCGCCTCTCCCCTGTCGCTTTACGAAAAGAAAGAGAACTTAACGAAGGTCAAAGAGATTTTGGATTCCCTCTCCTTTTTGCCGGGCGTAAGACGCGTCTCCGCCAAGCGGAGCCCCAGCGAAATCCACCGGGAAATCTGGGACCTCGCCGCGGAAGCCGTCGCCAGCAAGGAGAAAGCCTTTTACCGCCACCGCCCCCAGCCCGCCCGCCCCGAGGAGAGGCCGAGCGCTTTTTTTCGGGAGGGGGGAGAAAAGCGCGCGCGGGAAAGGGGCGAGAGAGAGCGCGGGATTTTTTTTAGCTCTTTTTGAAGACGCGCGAGAGTTGGCTCTTTTTTGAAGACGCGCGAGAGTTTGGCTCTTTTTGAAGACGCGCGAGAGTTGGCTCTTATTAAAAACGCGCGAGAGTTGGCTCTTATTAAAGACGCGCGCAAGCGCGCCGGCTTTGACAAACAATGGAAATTTTCGACAGCCACGCCCACCTCTATTTCCCCGAATTCGACTCTGACCGGGACGCGGTTATCGCGCGGGCCCGCGCCGCCGGGGTCCAAAACGTCGTCAACATCGGCGTGGATCTGGAGACCAGCCGCGCGGCCCTGGCTTTGGCGGAAAAAAACGAGGGATTTTACGCCACCTTAGGGTGGCATCCCCACGAAGCCTCCCGGCTGACGGAAGAGAGCTTCCAAGCCACGATAGCCTTAAAAGAAAGCCCCCTCGTTAAGGCCGTCGGGGAAATCGGGCTCGACTATTTTCGCGACCACTCCCCCCGCGCCGACCAGGCCCGGGTTTTCCGCCGCTTTCTGGAATTCGCGTCGGAGAGTTCCTTGCCCGTGGCGATCCATACCCGGGAGGCCTTCGCGGACACCTTAAGCCTCTTGCGGGAATTCGCGCCGTCATTAAAGGGGATCCTCATCCACTGCTTTACGGGAACCGCCAGGGAAGCCGCGGAGTGTCTCGCCCTCGGCGCCTCTCTCGCGATCCCCGGGGTTATCACCTACAAAAAAACGGAAAGCCTCCAGGAGGCGGTCCGGAGCGTTCCCTTGGACCGGATCCTCGTGGAAACCGACTCGCCCTATCTCGCGCCCGTCCCTTTTCGCGGCAAACGCGGCGAGCCCGCTTACCTTATTCACCACCTCCAAGCCCTCGGCGCCCTTTACGGGCTTTCCGCGGAAGAAATGGGCGCAATAACCGCGCGTAACGCCCGCGCTTTTTTCGGAGTTTAGCTCCCTTCAAGGGAGTTCCTCCCAATTGTTTAGGGACTTTCCATGACCCTCATCCTGGCCTCCAATTCCCCCCGCCGCAAAGAGCTTTTGATTAACGCCGGGGTCCCTTTAAGGATTATCCCCGCCGACATCGACGAGGAAAGCGTCTCCTTTAAAAAGCCCGCCAAAGCCGTTTTGACCCTCGCGCGCCTCAAGGCGGAAAACGTTTACGAGAGAGTCAAGGACGAAGATCCCCCGCCCCTCGTGTTGGGCGCGGACACCCTCGTTTACCTCAAAGGGGCCATTTTGGGGAAACCCAAGGACATTAACGAGGCCCGGGAAATGCTCCGGGCCTTAAACGGCCAGGACCACGACGTTTTCACGGGCTACGCCTTTATCGGCCCCATTTCCCAGGCGCAAAACGTCGCGCGGACCAAGGTCAGAATCCGCGCCCTCAACTCGGAAGAAATTGAGTTTTACCTCCGGACCCTGGAGCCTTTGGACAAGGCCGGAGCCTACGCCGTCCAGGGCGAATACGGGCAGACCGTCATCGAACGGATCCACGGCAGCCTCACCAATGTTATCGGCCTTCCCCTGCCGGAAGTCTTAGCCACCTACCGGGTCCTTAAGGCGGAAATGGAAAAGGCGCGGTCCTAAAGATCCGAGGCGCCTCAAGGCGCGGCGCGGGTCTTAAGGCGGCTCCGCGCGCGCCCGAGACTCTCTGGGCGCTCCGTAGGCTCCCCGCGCGCGCTCCAACCTAATTGAAGGACTCCTCCCTGGAGGAATCCGCCTCAAAGGGTCCTCCCCTGGGAACGCGCCTCCCGCGCCACCGCCTTTAAGGAATTCGTCTCAAAGGCTCCTCCTCTGGGGAATCCGCGTCAAGGACTCCGCCTCTGGAGAAAATTCCCCGCGAGGGGTTCATCTGGAGGACTCCCCCCACGGAGCCTAAAAGGCTCTACAGAAAACTCGCCTCGCAGTCTTCCGGGTCGGAGATGAGACCCGCCCGCAGCAGCAGTTCCACGACCAGGCACATGGTCAGAAGCTCCAGGCACTCGTAGCTCACGAAAATATTGGCGTTTTTGTTGAAGAGCGTCTTTATTTCGGCGTCGAATTCCTCGTCGGCCTCAAAAAACTCGATTCGGGCGGGCAGCTTGGGGAGATCCCGAAAGAGAAAGCTCTGGGCCCCCGCGGGACTGAGGCCCTCGTGGACGGCCCCGACCGCCAGGGCCGCCGCGCGGAAGGCCTCGTAGTCCGCCCCGAACTTGTCGCCGAGGGGCTTGGCCAGGGAGTCCGAGGGGCTCGCGCCCGCCGAGGCCCCGGAGGCGACGCCCGTGAGGCGGCTGATGGGGACGTAATCCGGGGAAATCTCCCCGCGCCCCCGCGAACAGAGATAATGGGCCAATACGCTCTGAGAGTCCACGGTCACGAACTTGCCGTCCGGCGCCGTTACTCCGTCGTTACCGACTAAGTAGTCCCTTCCCAAGAACTTCAAGCTGACTTTTTTCCCGCTCGCGTCCAAAGAGAGCCCCAGAGCCGCGGCCTGGGCGGGAATATCGGCTTTGGCGAGATTTTGGAGCTGAACTTCCATATAGGCGATCCGCGCCTTATTGGTCTTAGCTTTAGACATTTAGAACTCCTTGGCGAACGGAATAAGCGACCCCTTAAAAACGCCCAAAAATAATTTTTCTTAAAGGGAGCCCCGCCAGAAAAACCTCTGGGGAGGGGGTAAAACGCGAGCCCCCAAAAAAAGCTTCTCTAAAGGGGTAAGAACCACGACCTTAAGAATAGCTCATTTGGGCGCGTAAGGCGAGAGTGGCGCGATTGCCGGGGGTTCTCGCGAAGGTCCAGGGGAAGCCTCGCCGACCATCTCCATAGAAGCGCGCCGGCGCCTTGGATGAGCGCGAAAAAAGAGATGGGAACCCGCTTCATGGGCCCAGCCGGAACGCGCGATCTTGCCCTAAATGGTCCCCGCGCCCCTCCTCGCGCCATTGTCATTCTCGCCAACGCTAAAACCATGGGCCGCGCGAAAATCAGCGCGCTTCATATTAACTTATACCCTTTTTCAGCCTCCCATGAGCTTATCCGCCATCGCGTTAAGCCCATAAAGCCAAAAATAAGTTTCGGAACGCGAGTCCGCGTCCATTCACGGCAAAACGCGCGAGAGAGAAAGGCTTGTTCAGATTACTAAGGCGGAGCGGGCAAACGAAAGATTTTAGCCGAATCCGCCCGTAAACGGGCGCCGCGCGGGGAACAGCGTCGCTTTCCCAAGACCTAAGAAGAAATTTTCCTCGCCAAAACGGCGGATCGCGCTAATTTTTAAACTACTTGAAGGCGCGACTCGTCTCATGATACCCACGCCTGGAGAGCTAAAGAGAGCGTTTTTCGCCTCCCACCATCGCTTCAGATTCCTTTTATGGACGTGGGCGCCAATGGAAAAAATACACTATAATTTTAAAATATGATATAGTAAATACGTTGTATTCTGGTAGCGCGTCTCGCGTGGGAGGTCTCATTTGTTAACCCAAACGCCAAAATTGCCGTTAGGCATGCAAAATTTTCGCAAAATTAGGGAACAAAAAGCTATCTACGTCGATAAAACCCAATTTATACCGAAACTGCTTAATACGGGTGAAGTTATTTTTTGCGCGCGGCCCCGCCGTTTTGGAAAATCCTTATTGTGCTCCACCCTTGAATCATTTTGTTCGGGGGAAAAAGAGCTTTTTCGTGGACTTGCAGCCGAAGAAGCTCTCAACTCGCCAAATTTTATCCCGAGACCGGTTATTAGCCTGGATATGAGCGCGCCAGCGGGGAGCCTGTCCCAAGAAGAGCTTAGTTCCGAAATCTTGGCTCTCCTAAAATTAAACGCTGAGCGTCTTGATGTCACCTTTAGCGGAGACACGCCTTCGGGAGCATTTTTATCTCTTCTCGCGAATGTCTATAAGAAATACTCAAAAACACGAATTGTCTTGCTAATTGACGAATACGACTCGCCTATCGTCAAACTCGTCAAACAGGACGAAACAATAGTTACTAAAAACTTGTTTGGCGCAACGCGTATGATTATTGATAAATTCTACGCGCAAATCAAGCCAGCCAACCAATATCTCAATTTTGTCTTCATCACCGGCGTTACTAAGTTTTCGGGGATGGGAGTTTTTTCAACTCTAAATAACTTAACGGATATTACTCTTAACCCTGAATTCGCGACCATCATGGGCTATACGCAGAATGAAATAGAAAATAATTTCACTATGTTTATCGATAACGCGGCAAAAAAATTTAAATATGGAAGAGATGAGCTGTTGGAGCGAGTTAAACTCTATTACGATGGTTTTTCCTTTGATGGCTTGAGCAGACTATACAATCCGCAATCCATCCATAATTTTTTAAACGACAAAGAATTCTATAATTATTGGATGGAATCAGGGTCCAATAGCCTTATTCGAAAAATGTTAAAAAATAATGATTTTGATTTAAATAAAATTATTAATAATAACATTAATTTAAACTTAATCCGAACTCCCGGTCCAATTGAAATCGCCTCTCCGTCTCTCTTTCTCTATCAGGCGGGCTATCTAACTCTTCGCGCGCGAAAAAATAAGAAATTCTATTTGGACTATCCGAACTTAGAAGTTCGCTCATCCATGAATCTGCTTTTCATGGAGAATTTATTCGATTCGGACGTCGCCGCCAGTGAAGCGACGGATCTCTTGATAGAGCGCCTTGAAAAAGGCGACGTTCAGGAGATGGTGGCGGCCATTCGGCGGATGTACTCCAATATCAGTTACATAAGCTATACCGATAAAAAGCTTGAAGAGCTTGGCGAAATTTTTTATCAAACTGTCTTACAATCGTTCCTCGAAGGCGCCGGCTGCCAAGTCACCATTGAAAAACATACCAACCTTGGGCGGATAGACTTGGTGGCGCGTTACGAAAACCTGACTTACGTTATTGAGATTAAAACCGCGGCTAACGCGAAAGACGCGCTCAAAGCCCTTGAAAAAGGTAAGACCCAAATCAACAAAGGCAATTACGCTGGACCATTTTCAGACCCCATAATCATATTGCTGGTGGTAAATTTAGAGGATAGAAATATTGGCGCCGGCGTCTTCTGGCGGGATGGAGCGCCCACGGAAATTATAACCGAAAAAAATACGCTTTCCAAACCAAATTCCACGCGAAAGGCCAAAACCTCAACATCAAATGCTAAAACTTAAAGGCCAAAACCCTTGAAATCGAAAATGAGGGCGCGACAGCGCGAGGCGTCGCGAAACCCCAAATAGCCTCTCCGTCACGCCTCCGTTCGGCGTGGATCACGGCTGACCGGGCCGGGGCGCCGACGCCCTCTTCCACCTCAAAGGTCCCATTTTTAGGAAAGCCAAGGACCTTGATGAAGCTCGGGAACCCTCCGGAACTTGAACCGGCCAGGACCTGGGCGTTTAAACGCGTCGCGCCTTATCGGCCCTATTTCCCAGGCGCGAAACGTCGCGCTGACTTAAGTCAGAGTTCGCGCCTCAATCCAGAAGACATTGTATTTTACCTCCGGACCCTTGAGCCTTTGGACAGGGCTGGGGCCGCGCCGTCCAAGACGAATACTGGCGGACTGTCATCAAGCGGACCTACCGGCCGCCTCGCCAAGTCATCGGGCTTCCCTTGCCGAAGTCTTAGGCGCCTGACGGGCCCTTAAGGCTGAAATTGAAAGCGCGCGGTCTTAGAGAGCCCGATTCCCTCGCCGAGGGGTCGCGTGGCGCGGGGCTCGCGCGGGGCTCACGCGCGCTTCGCGCTCCCACAAGTCGCTCTGGAGCGCTCTGAAGGCTCCTCGCTCGCGCAATCCGCCTCGCGGGGCTCCTCCCATGGGAATCCCTCAGCGAATCCAGAGAGCTCTCGCTGAAAACTCGCCTCGCGGTCTTCCGGGTCTGAGCGAGACCCGACCGATGAGGCGGTTCCACGACCAAGCGCGCTCAGATGCTCCAGGCGCTCGTAGAGCGCGAAAATACGGGCGTTCGCGATGAAAAGCGTCTTAATTTCGGAGTCGAATTCCTCATCGTCCCCATAAAACTCTATTCGGGCGGGCGCCTTGGGGAGATCCCGAAAGAGAAAGCTCTTGGTCCCCGCCGGGCTGAGGCCCTCGCGCGCGGCCCCAACCGCCAGGGCGGCCGCGCGGAAGGCCTCGTAGTCCGCCCCGAACTTGTCGCCAAGGGGCTTGGCCAGGGAGTCCGAAGGGCTCACGCCCGCCGAAGGCCCCGGAGGCGACGCCCGCGAGGCGGCTGATGGGGACGTAATCCGGGGAAATCTCCCCGCGCCCCCGCGAACAGAGATAATGGGCCAATACGCCCTGAGAGTCCACGATGACGAACTTGCCGTCCAGAGCCGTTACTCCGTCATTCCCGGCTAAATAGCCCCTTCTAAAACACTTTAAGCTGACTTTCTTCCCGCTCGCGACAAAAAAGAGCCCCAGAGCCGCGGCTTGGGCGGGGTTATCGGCTTTGGCGAGATCTTGAGCCGAAAACTTCCATAAAGGCGATCCGCGCCATATTCGTCTTGTGTTTAGACATTTAGAACTCCTTGGCGAACGGAATGAGTGACTCTTTAAAAACGCCAAAATATAATTTTTTGAAAGGGAGCCCCACCGGAACGCCATTGGGGAGAGAAATAAAAGCTAGCTCGAGAAAAGCGTCTCTTGAGGGGGTAATAATCGCGAACCTAAAAATAACGCGTTTGGTCTCCCAAGGCGAGAGCGACGCGAATCCCCTCGCCCCCCGCCAAGCCTTCTGGGAAGCCTTAGGCCCTTCGCCGGGGCGCGCTCCGCCGCTTTGGAAGAGCGCGAAAAAGGAGACGGGGAAGCCCACGGCGCCAGTCACGCCCCGGACGCGCGACCTTACCCCCAAAAACTCCCCGCCCCTCTCAGCGCGCGACGCTCCTTCTCTCTAAGCCCTAAAATTTGATGAACGAATCATTTCCTAGCGCTTCGCGTAATCTTAAGAGCCGTCTTTCCGGTGTCGTTTCGCGGGCAAAGTTAAAATCCGCGATCCGTTAGAAGCGCTCCCCGCACGCGCTAACCATCCCTAGCGTAAGCGTCTAAAGTCTAAAGTAAGCGCGGAGGACACGAGCCCATAGCCAATCACGGGCTCGGCGAGGTCGCGCCATTATAGGGGATTGCTCATGTCGGTGGAGTGGGCGAGCCATTAGGCGAACCGCGAGCCTTTTCCCAACGCGCTGACACCGCGCGGTCGATAGTTTCTCATTCCTAAACCCTAACTTAAAATTATCCATGGTTAAAACCCTAACGCGCCACAAATTATCGTTTTTTGGCGACAACGCGTCTCTGTCCGCGCGACGCTCGCGAAAGAAAGAGCGCGCTTAACCCCTCCCTCGCGGTTTTAACTTCCTTTTTAAGCGTTGACGCCAGTGAAAAAAAACGCTATATTTTAAAATAGAAAAGATTAAATTTGTTATATTCCAATAACGCTTCTCGCGCGGGAGGTTTCCTTTGTCGCCACAATTGTCCTTATTGCCACTTGGCAGGCAAAATTTTGACCAAATTAGGGACGATCAGACTCTCTACGTCGATAAGACCCGGTTCATTCCTGAACTGCGAAAACACGGAAAATTTATTTTTTGCGCTCGGCCCCACGGCTTTGGCAAATCCGTTACTTGCTCCACCCTTAAATCCTTTTATTCAGGAGAAAAAGAGCTTTTTCGAGGACTTGCCGCCGAAGAAGCTATAAATTCCCCAAATTTTGTCGCGAGACCGATTATTTACCTGGATATGAACTTAGCGGCGGGGAGCCAAACCCAAGAAAAATTGAATTCCAAACTCATAGCGATCCTAAATTCAAACGCTAAACGGCATAATGTCGCCCTTAAAGGAAATTTTCCCGCTGGAGCGTTTTTGTCGCTACTAGCCGATGTCTATAATAAACACTCTCAAACGAGAATTGCCCTGATAATTGACGATTACGACGCGCCAATCGTCAAACTCGCCCACAGAGACAAAATAATCTTTAATCAAAAATTATTTCAAACAACGGGCACGATTCTTGAGCGTTTCTACGCGCAAATCAAGCCAGCCAGCCAATTTCTCAATTTTGCCTTCATCACCGGCGTCACTGAGTCTTCGGGAACGGAAATATTATCAGGCCTCAATAGCTTAAGTGATATTACTCATAACACTGAATTATCGACCATAATGGGCTTTACGCGAGAGGAAATAGAAAATAATTTCACGAAATTTATTGACTACGCGGATTACAAATTTCAATACGGAATAAATGAATTGTTGGAGCGCTTAAAAGGCTATTACTACGGCTATTCATTTGATTGCTTAAGCGGTCTATACAATCCGCAAGACATCCTTAATTTTTTTCACGATAAAGAATGAGGAACAATAATCATTTTGGCCAATCCCGCTTCGCGCGAAAAGGAACGTTAAATTAATATTTTTGATGTTTCCGAGTTTAAGGAGGTTACGCGATGATGGAACTCCCCACTAAGGGTCAATCATTTCTTCAGATTATTAACGGAAATTTGCTTTACATTGATAAAACTGAACTTATACATAAAATTGTTATTACCCCGGGTTGCTATTTTCTCTCTAGACCTCAGCTGTTTGGCAAATCTCTCTTATTGTCGACAATTAGCGAGCTTTATAAGGGTAATAAAGATTTGTTTAAAGGTCTTTGGATAGCTTCCGAAGCCGTTGAATACAAGTTTGAAAAATTCCCGGTAATTAATATCACGATGATAGGTGATTCCAGAAATGAAAATAAATTAAACAATACCATAACCACGCGATTGCTTGAATCCGCTAAATACAACGGCGTCAAGGGGATAGATGGGGAAGATCCCGCTGACATCGCCACAAAACTTATAGGTCATCTTAATAGAGAAAGCGCAAAACCTGTCGTGGTTCTTATCGATGAGTATGATGATCCTATACGCTCTCATATTGACAACGCGCTTCAAGCGGAGATTAACCGTGAAGTTCTTCATACTTTCTACTCTTCTTTTAAAGCGGCTATGGATCAAGGCCAGATTCAGCTACTATTCGTTACCGGCGTGACAAAGTTCGCGAAGGCCTCAATTTTTTCGGCGTTTAATAATCTTTATGATATATCCATGGATCCTGATTACCATAATATTTGCGGGGTTACCATGGATGAATTCGATCGATATTTTGATTGTTTTCTTCCAGAAATATTGGAATATAATAAAGCAATGAAATTTCTTTCAGCTTCCTTAAAGTTAAACGTTTTTAAACAACTGGTTCTTAAAAAATATGACGGTTATTCTTGGGATGGAAAGCGGAGAGTTATTAATCCCTACACATTAATGAATTTCTTGCAACGAAAAGCATTGAAAAATTATTGGTTTTCGTCAGGCTCCCCTTCATTTCTTTTAAAATATATCAAAGAGCGTCCTCTTGAATTAACCGATACCAATTTGTTCCGCTTAACGGATAAACAATTAGACGCGGTTAAAGTGGGAAATTTGCGCCTTTCGCCACTTCTTTTTCAGACAGGATATCTGACGGTCGCGAAACGTACTAGCGCTGAATCATTTTTATTGAAATTTCCTAATAAGGAAGACGAAGATAGTTTTAACCACAATCTTCTCAGTTATTTAACTAAACAAGATGAAGATAATGATGAAATTGTGAATTTAAGAAAACAAATTACCGACGCTCTCATGAATTTTGACGCGAATCAATTAGCGAATGCTTTTACGAGAATTTTATCGTGGCTAACTTACTTTGAGCAACCGGAAAGAGAGGAATTCCATCACGCCGCGCTTTTCGCGGTTCTGAAAAGCCTATCTTTTAACGTAACAACACATACTGTTTCCCCGGAAGGAATTATTGATTTTTTGATTAAAATGCCACGAAATATAAATTTTGTTGGCGAATTAAAATATGAAATATTAGAAAAGCCGCCTGAAGACGACATTGAAACGCGTAGGCGCGATAAACTTCAAAAAGCTATCGCGCTTGGCGAGGCTCAAATAGCGACAAGGCGCTATTATAAAGGTTTATTCGTGAAAGGCGCGACAGTTAAATGTTTGGCGGTAGGAATCGTGGGAAGAAATGACGTGGCGGTTAAGATTTTTGATCCTCCGCCAACCTGGCGTCCCCTTCCCTAAAGCGGTAAGCGCTCGGCTTGGATATATCAAGCGCTCCTGATTATGATAAATTTCGGTAAAAAGGAGATAGAAAGCCTTTGGAATGTCAAGAGAGAGAGCGGCGTTAAAGTCCCAAAATCATCGCAGTTTTGGAAGAAAACGCCAACGCGCCAGCGCGAGGCGCGGTGAGCCCCAAATCGCCTCTCCGCCCCGCCTCCGGCCAGCGCGCCTCGCGGGCAACCGGAGCGCTCATGGGCGGCCAAGCGTCGGGCGATAAGGACGGGCGTTTCCTTTTTGGAACTGTCGCGCGAGAAACGCCGCGACCGCGTAATTCGCGAAACTTTGAAATACGCGCGTCTCCTAACTCCAGTATAATATGACAAATCGTTTTAAGTTAGTTATTTCCTCTAAAAGCTGGCTTCCACGAGCGCCCCGCTACAATAAAACATAGAGCGCGTCCAAGAGCGAAACGCGCGTAAAACCCTGTCTCCTCCGCTCGCGCCTTCGCGGTGGTCGCCATCGTCCCTCAAGCGACGCCCAATGGCCGCGTCGCTACCGCGCGCGTGGCTCTTTATACCCGACTTCCCAGGCTCCAATAGTTCGCTTTGATTCATTAATCGCGATTCCTAAAAGGATTGGGTTGCCGTATGGCGCGCCGTAATCTTTATCCCGTATCTGTTTTAAAGCGGTCTTGGCCACATCCTCGTCATTATCATTTCGAGTCATTTTAAGCTCTATGACCCAAACCTGTCCAGCGTAGAATACCAATATATCTGACTGTCCCCAACTCGTTTGCTTTTCCGCTTGAACGTTAAGGCCCGCCCCGACGAGAAATGATAAAAGATTAGCGTGGCGCGTCCATTCGCCAAAATTCATTTTGATATTATCCATTTTTATAAAGTTCCGATTGGCTTTAGAGTAAAGGTCATAGGGTATCATCGCGAAAAATTTAGTGAATTCTCCGACTAAAGCGCCAGCGTCGCCACTCTTCAGAGCGTCACGCAAATCATCGAACGCGTCTGTCGCCGTTACAGGATCGCCAACAATGTTCTCAACCAAAAGACGTGACATGGACTCGTAAACCTCGCGATTGGGGTAATCCAAGGTAAAAGTGTTTTCGGACGAGCCAGGACGGAGACTAAGGTAGCCTGATTGGTAGAAGAAACTTTCCGGTCCCGACGAGTCAATCTCTCCAGGATTTTGAGCGAAATTTTTGTCTATCTTTCTCCCCCGAAACTCCTCTACCGTTAGGTTTTTATCCTTGAGATATTGAGAAATCACCTGAGTAGTTCCGCTTTCAAACCAGTAATTACTAAATTCTTGTTTGAATAGAAAAAGAAGGGTGGAAAAAGGATTATACACGCGCGTTATTCCGTCAAAAGAAAATCCGTCATAATAGTCTTTAAGTTTCTCAAGTAAATCATCCGTGTTCAGTTCGAGACATTGGGCCGCTTTTTCAACATACGGCCCGAGCCGGTCGGAAAGTTCCGCGTGGGTAAAACCGCAGATGGAACCATATCTCGAGAAAACAGAGATATCCACGAGATTATTTAGCGCTGAAAACACGCCCACGCGAGCGAATTTACTTACGCCGGTAATATAGTAGAGTAGCCGACTGGCGCGGTGCCTTTTCAGGTCCGTTTCCAGCCGGCCCTCATCGAACCCATCGTGCCGATTTCCAGCAATTGGGCTCTCGTTTGGACAATTCACGACTTC
>JAISCZ010000114.1 GCA_031265205.1 Deltaproteobacteria bacterium | reverse complement strand
TTTGACCGCGGTGCCGCCATCGTAAGTATTGGCGCCGCCGAGGGCCAAAGTCCCCTCGCCGACCTTGGAAAGCGACTGTCCAGCCCCGCCGATGTTATTGGCGACGGAGGCCGTTATTTGGTCGGCCACGTTGATAATCCCCGCGCTCAAGCTGGCCGGGGCTATCGTTAAGTCGTCGCCCCCGAGGGAATAGCCGTCGACGCTAAAGAGCAAGGCGTCAAATTGGGTCGGGGCGGTGACCTCCACCGCTTCTCCCGTTCCGGTAAAAGTGACGACCAGCCCGGGCTGACTGAATCCGGAATCGTCCAGATCCGAGCCCGATCCCGCGCCCACGTGCGTGACGGTGGTTTGACCATACAGGCTCAAGGTCAGGGTAATGAGACTCTCGGCGACGTTATTGTCGAGAACCCAGTTAGCCGCCGAGCCGCCCACGCGCGCCACGATAGCGTTGAAATCGTCCGCGCCGTCGCCGGCGTAAATCGCGCCGTCATAATTGAATAAGGTATAGGTCCCCGATGAGGCGGCGAAGGCTTGGAGCTCTCCCGCGAGGGAAAGGGTCCCACCGGTCACGGCGACGGAGTCGTAGTCCGACCCGGCCGTTCCGCCGTCTCCCAGGTGGAAGACAATCGTGGCCTTGCTCTCTAAAGTCAGCCCCTCCGCGAAGGTTAAGAGCCCGTACTCGCCGTCCTCAAGCCCTCCCGGGGAAATATTGCCCGCGACCTCGGCCGGGCCGCCGACCGAGCCGTATCCCGCCAAAGTCCCAGAGCCGTCCACCGTAAGCTGGCCGGAAGCCAAGGACGCGCCTTCCTCTAAAAGCAGAATCCCGTCATTAACCACGGTGCCGCCATCGTAAGTATTGGCGCCGCCAAGGGCCAAAGTCCCCTCGCCTTGCTTGATAAGGGTCATGCCCGCGCCGCCAATGTCATTGGCGACGGAGGCCGCGCTTTGGGTAGCCACGTTGATAAGCCCCGCGGTTCCTAATTCCGGGGCTATCGTCAAGGGGACACCGACGAGGGCGTAGTCGTCGACGGTAAAGAACAAAAAGTAAAATTGGGTCTGGTCGGCGACCGTCACCTTTTCTCCCGTTCCGGTAAAAGTGACGAACAGCCCGGGCTGATCGAATCCGGAATCGGCCAGAATCGAGCCCAATCCCGTGCCCACGTGCGTGACGGCGGTTTGCGCGGCGTAGGAGCGCGGGCTCGCGGCCAGCGCCGCCAGGACGAAAAACGAGATAAAGGCCAAACTCGCCCAAAAGAGAGAGCGCCTTCCTTCTCTTGGGCGCGATAGCGCGGGCGAGTTACCCTTAATTCCCAGAAATGGCGCTTGAATGGTCGTGGAGGGTTTCATGGTTTTTCTCCTCTAAGGCGACGCTTCGCGCGTCCGCGGCTCCGCCGCGAGGGACGGGCCTATTATTTGGGTCAAATTGTCGAATCCTAAAAATCGCGCGCGCCGCCCCGCGCCCGCGATCCAGTTCCGCGCCCGCGCCGCCGCTCTCTTCAAATCAAGAGCGGCCCCTTGGCCGCCCGGCTCTTCCCCCTGAGGGTAAATCCCCACGGTTCCCGCTCTTCCCAAGCTCCGGCGTCCAAGGGCGGCGACATTTTCGCTGGCGCCTTGGCCCGCCTTCAGCGCCCGCGCCGCGCTCAACTGGCCCTTAAGAGAACTCCAAGCGCGCTTTAAAGGCCGCCCTCCAGGGGTCCCGGCGTTCCAGAGAACCACGCGCCGCGGGCGCCACCGCCGGATCCGCCCGCGCGCCCAGGCCTTCCGCGCGCGTCGCGACCAGGCTCTGGGTTGCCGCGGAGGTATCCGAAGCGGCGCTTTCCGCGCGCCATTCCTTGAGCTTGGCTGGATTCTCGCGCCCCCCCAAGAGGATATCCGAGCGAAGGGCGACCGTCGCGTCAGCGGCGAAGCCGCGCCCCGCCTCGGTCGCCATGCCCAAGAGTCCCAACCCTGGGGCCCCGTCCGGGAAAAATCCGCGCCCGGCGCGAGAGAGGCTCGCGAGTTCGCTCTGGGCCCAGCCGACTCCCGCCCGCGCTTCTTGGGGCGCGCTTTCGCCCATCCGACTCAGGTCGGCGGACGCGCCCATTGCCAGCGAGCGCCATTGGCCTTTCCGGAAGGCGCCCTCGGGCGCGCCGGCCCGCGCGGTCAAGCCGCGCGGCTTAAGGGCTTCGCCGAGGTTCCGAACAAGGCCCAGCCCTCGCCCTAAAGAGTCGCCAAGGGCGAGCGCGCCATCTTCCGCCGCCTTTTTCCGCCACGGCCCGCGCGGGGAGGCGCGCGAGCCCCCTGGGGGCGCCAACCGCGACGCTGGCCGCCGCGCGAGTCTCTCAGCCGCATCCGCCCGCGCGGGCCCGCGAGCCAAAACGGCTCCCGGGGTCATTCCTAAATTGGGAGCCAAAAGGCCGCTATTTTCTAAGACGTTATGAAAAGGCGCGCGCCGCGAACGGCCCTCCGCGCCAGCGAAAAAATTATTCCCGCGCCCTTGGGGCCCCCAGGCTAATCCGGGGAACTCTGGAATGGATACGCCACCAAAAATGAGCCCCGCCGCGAACCCCAAACGGGGAGCGGCGAGACTCCTGAAACGTTTCAATGGCCCAGCGTGGCGCCGTCTTAAAAAATTTAGGGAACTGGTGGCGTGGAGAGAACGTGACATATTATATATACATATATATATTAATAAAAGATAAATTAGCGCTAATTAACGTATTGGATCGCCAATCAATCTCTTTTCGCCTCGCCTTTTCCATATCTTTTCAGTTCCCCAACGCTCAATCGCGCCTAACGCGCCTTTCACGCGTCCCCTCGTAAAGCTGACGAATAATAAGGATCTCGGCCAGGACGAATGGCTTGGATTGGCCCCAAAAATCTTTTAAGCGTCTGCCGCGATAGCGCTCGGTTGGAGAGCGCCAACGAGACAAGGCCCCGCTTTCAGGGGATTCGCCAGTCCGCGAACATATTAGACCTTTTACGTAGACGCGGTTCCGCTAAAAAACTAATTTGTTTTTCTCAAAAAGTCAAGATAAATCGCTAACAATTTAACAATATTTATCCAAGGGCCATTTCTCCGGCGAGTCCAGTCCCTAAACCATAAAAGTCGCGAGATCGCGATTAGGCGCCTTGAGCGCGCGAGGCGGCTAAAACGCGCCCGGACGCTCGCCTCGCGCCCTCATAGTCCGCGCCAATGAGACGCGCGTCCAGCGTTCGCGGCGGACACCCTCGCGTATCCCGCGTCCCTTACGCGAAGGAGGCCCGGTCGCGACCGGGGCTCCTTCGCGAGCTATCGCGCGGGGCAAAACCACGCTGGCCTTACCACTGGATCTCGAGCGTCGCCCTCCCGCCGTGGGACTGGCTCCGGCTTCCGAAGGCGCCGTCGTAGCCCAGACGCAAGCTCACGCTGTCCGCCGCCCGGAGGCCCAGGTCAAGGCCCACTAAGGCCTCGTCCCGGCTGAGGGGAGAGCCCTGGACGGAGAAACCGTTCCCGCCGTCCCGAAAAGCGTAAGTATAGGCGGGAACCTGGCGGCCAAAGGAATGCCCCCAGGCGAGAGAGGCGCTTAAAGAGACCCGGCCCAGATCCGCCAAGGAGAGACGGAGGCCGGTCGCGCTCACGGCGTGGTTCCAGTTCGCGGACGCGGACTTCAAGGCGGCGGAGCCGCCGCGTTCCTCAAAGCCCCCCGAACGCAGCCTCTGCCAACCCAGACGGACGAAGGGCTCCAAATCGAGAGACTGGTTAGCCGGGAAGCGGTACGCGACCTCCAGGTTGGCCCTTAAGGAATTGGCCGCGTAATCGGCGCGCAAAGTCTGGTCTTGGGCGCCAATCAGCGCCCTCCGGGTGGACTCGACGTCATGGCGCGAGAAAGCGCCCGAGACAATGAGACGCAGGACGCCGGGGCCCGCGAAAATCCCCTTGCCGCCGTAAAGCCCAAAGGTAAAACTCCGGATATCGGCTTCCGAGCGCCTCCCATCCATCTTCATCTTCTTGTCGCTATACTGGATAGCCAAGCCGCCGAGCCAGCCGTTCTCGTAACTCCCGTCGTAGCCGATGGCGACTTCCGGGCCGGTCAGGGTCGACTTGGCCGTCGTGGCGCTTCCCCGTAAGACGGAACGGCTTTCGCCCACGCTCGCCCACAGGGCGCGCCCGCTCCCGTCGGCGTCGCCAGCGGACGGGGCCGCCGAGGTTTCCGCCCTCAGCCGGGAAAGGACGCCGACATGGCTAAAGATCGCGTTATCGAGAGACGCGCCCAGCTGGAAGAGACCGCCGCCGATGGCGCTATGCGCCTCGCCGGAGAGTTCGTCCAAAAGGGTCCCCGCCTGGTCCAGGGTAGCCGAGCCCACAATTTCGCGGTACAGGGCGCTTCCGGGTTCCAGGCTCTCCAGGGCCGCGGCCACCGCGCTCCGGTTGGGGGTGTCTCCCAAGTCGCTAAAGGAGGAGCTTCTCGCGAAGGACAAGTAGACGTTAGTGGCGTCGTAGCGCAGCTCGGGCTTAAGGAAAGCGAGGTTGGAGACGGCGCCCGCGAATTCGCCGACCAAGGAGGCCGCGGTCATAATGGTCCGTTCCACGCCGGGAGCGGCGTAGTCGTCGACGGTCCCGCCCGTTTGAAAGTGACGGACGGTTCCGGCCAGGGTGGCCGTCCCGGTCACTGTCGTCAGATCTCCTTCGTTTATGTCAAAGGGATTTACCTCCACGTCGAAAAAGGAGTCGCTTTCAAAGGTTAAATTCCCATCGAAACTAATCTGACCGTAAGAATTGCCCGGGGAAAGACTCCCCCCGGCGCGGATTGACGCGTCCGCGACGATTGTTCCGTGTCCCCCCAAGAGGCCGCCGGCGTTAACGGTCACGAGAGCGGCGGTCAGGGTGGAAGCGTTATTGGCGAGCGAGTCGCCCACAATGAGCCCGCCTCCGTCAATCTTAACGTCGCCGGCCACGTGAGAGCCGTTTAAGGAGAGAGACCCGAGCCCGTCTTTAACAAAGTTCCCGGCGCCGTAAATCTGGCCGACAAAGGCCCCGTCAAGCGCCTGCGAGAAAAGCAAGGTCGCCGGGCTCTGGATATTGATGACGCCTTGGAGGCTTCTAGCGTCCCCAATGAGCCTTCCCTCGCTCACCGTGGCGCCGCCCCCATAAGAGTTCTCCCCGGCGAGGGTCAGGTCCCCGGCGCCAATCTTAACAAGCCCCCCCGTATTGGTTCCGTCCAAGACGCCGCTAAAAGTTCCGCTGGAAACGGTAAGGCCATTGGTATTTTTCACGTCTCCCGCGCCGCCAAGGTTCCCTACCAGCCGGGCCGCGCCCGCGCCGTCATAAGTGGCCCCGGCCGCGACGGTCAAATCCGTTCCGTAGGCGATAGCGCCTTTAAGGGTTCCCTCTAAGACGGTGGCGCCGCCTTCGTATTCGTTATTGGCGCCGGCAAGTTCAAGAACGCCCACCCCGACCTTGGTAATGCCCCCCGTATTGGTTCCGTCCAAAACGCCGCTGAAAGACCCGCTGGACGCCGTGAGGCCAGCCGTATTCGTCACGGCGCCCGCGCCGTCAAGGTCCCCGACCCGCCGGGCCGCGCCCGCTCCGTCATAGATAGCCCCGACCGCGACGGTCAAATCCGTTCCGACGGCGATATCGCCTTTAAGGGTTCCACCCAAGACAACGGTTCCTCCCGTATAAGCGATATTGCCACCGTCAAGGAAAAGCTCGCCCGTCCCGACTTTGGTAAGCCCCCCCGAGTTGGAATTGTCCAAGTCGCCGCCAAAAGTCCCGCTGGCCACCGTAAGGCCCGTGGCGTTCACTATATCCCCCTCGCCGTTTAAAGCCGCGATCGCGCGCTCCGCGCCGCCAGCGTCATAAACGGCCCCGCCCGCCACCGTGAGGTTCGTTCCCGCGACGATTTCGCCTCTGAGGGTTCCCGCCTCGATAACGGTTCCGCCCGTATAAGCGTTTTCTCCCTCCAAAATCAATAGGCCATCCCCAACCTTGATCAGAGACTGGCCCGCGCCGCCGATGTTATTTTCGATAGTGGCCTCGTAGCTAGAGCCGTTAACGTTAACGATCCCCGCGTTGCTGCTGGCCGGGTCTATCGTTAAATCGTCGCCGTCGAGGACATAGCCGTCGACGTCAAAGAGCAGGGCGTCAAAATGGGTCGGGGCGAGGACCGTCACCGTTTCCCCCGTTCCGGTAAAAGTGACGACCAGCCCGGCCTGGTCGTATCCGGAATCTTCCAGATTCGAGTCCACCCCGTCGCCAACGCGCGTCACGAGGGTCTGTTGCCCAACGCTCAGGGTCAGGGTAATGAGACTCGCGAACGCGTCTTGGGCGAGGGTCCCCTTGGCCGACTCGCCGCCCACGGTCGCGACGATTGAGCTGAAACTGTTCGCGACGTCGCCGGCGTAGGTCGCTCCGTCATAATTGAATATCGCGTAGGTCCCCAACGAGGCGGCGATAGCCTCAAGCGTCCCCGCGAGGACGAGGCTCCCGCCGGTCACGGCGACGGAATCGTAGTCCGTCCCGGGCGCGCCGGCGCTTCCCAGGTCAAAGACTATCGTGGCCGAGCTTTCAAGGGTCAGCCCATTCGCGAAAGTTAAGAGCCCGTACTCGTCGTCCGCGAGCCCGGGGGAGAGCTCTCCCGCGACCGCGCCCAAGCCTCCAATGTCTCCGGCGCCGGACAAGGTCGCGCCTGGGGCGACTTCCACTCTCCCGGCGATACTTCCCTCCTCGAGCCTGATTTCGCCGCCTTGGACAAGGGTCGGCCCAAGATAAGAGTTATCGCCGGAAAGCGTCAAGACGCCCAACCCTGATTTTTCCAGGCCCACGGGCAGGAGTTCGGGGCTCTCCGCGAACGCGCTTCTTTTTTCGCCGATATCGTTGCCCCACAGGCTATCGCTCCCTTGGGTATCGACTCTATACAGCAAAGCTTCGTAAGCGCCGTCTTCTAACTCCAAAACGTCGGACCAATTAAGCCGGCCCGCGTCAAAATACCCGGGTCCCAGCGCCGCCTTTCCGGCGTCCACGATTCCCTGGCCGAAGAGGCCTTCGTATTTGTCGGTAGGCATGACCACGAGATTCTCGATTTTGAGCGCGTCCTCGACTTGAGCTAAATAAACGGGATTAGATTTAAAGTAGACATCAACAAATTCAACTATATCTTCATAATTGTCCGCGTAAAAAGAAGATTGCCCTATCGCGTCCTCGTATGTGTACGCCACGAAATAATGGGTATTTTCGTCTACCTGTTCACGCAAAATCAAAAAGGGAGGCAGTTGATTGTCCAGCGTCGTTAGCTTTTGAGCGGTCGACAATAGAACGTCGCCTATCTGTTTTCCCTCGAAATAAGGAAAAGCTTCGCGAACCAGAGCCGCGACGCCGGAAACGTATGGCGTGGCCATCGACGTGCCGCTCATTTCGACATAACGATCCTCGGCGAGCGCGCCATCCTCATACGGGATGGTCGATAAAATTTCTTGCCCAGGAGCGAGAAGGCCGTATTCAGACGCTCCGTCAAAGAGATTTGAAAAGGGGCTTATAAACAGTACGCTATTTGAGTCATAGCGAAAATTAAACGAGCCGACGCTAATTATATTGTTTTTCCAACTGTCTCCAAAACCCGCGAGGTTATTTTCGTCAAATATAAGCCCAGCGTCTCGATAGGCCTGGGCGTCGTTAGCGATACGCTCGGGAAAAGACTCAATCGCGGTTCCGTCCCAGAGCGTGGTTCCTTTCACAAGCGATGGAAAAGACGATGGCGCGATAGGAGACAGACTACCGTCGTTGCCTGAAGAGAACACAAGCAAGACATCCCTTTGTTCTATAAGCTGATTTACGTTATTTAAAAACGAGTTCACCGATTCTAAAAGATCGCCAGTGGGATTAAAATTTTTTAAATCTGTATAATCCTCTCCCCAGCTGTTATTTATGATATAGATGTCTTCAAGGCCCAAGAAAGCGTTTAATCCTGATTCTAAGCTTGTTTCAATTGGCACGACCGTAAAAAAATCAGCCCCAAAGGCTACTCCGTGCATTACCGCGTCATCTTTATTGGCCGCGATAATTCCGGCGACATGCACGCCATGCCGATAGATATCTTCTTCTTCCGGACCGTAATCGAAACCGTATCTCTCGCCACCGGAATCAAGTTTGTCGGCAAACTCGCTATGTCCTAAAAAATAATTGCTATCAATAACGCCTACTACCACGCCCGCGCCCGTATACCCCAAAGCGTAGGCCGCGTCGGCGTTAATATAGCCCAGGGCGCCGCAAACGGCGACGCTCAATTTGTCGCATTCCGACTGGTCGAAATTCGCGAAAAATTCTTCTGTCTGGTAATACTCGCGCGGCTCGGCGTAGGCGCGCGGGCTCGCGGCCAGCGCCGCCAGGGCGAAAAACGAGACAAGGGCCAAGCTCGCCCAAATAAGAGAGCGGCTTCCGCCTTTAAGGCTCAATAGCGCGGACGAGTTACGCTTAATTCCCCTGGAGGGCGCTTGAACGGTCGCGGAAGTTTTCATGGAGCTTCTCCTCAAGGGTTACGCTTCGGGCGTCCGCGGCTCCGGCCAAACGGGGAGCCGATTACGGATCGAAACGCCGGGAGAAAATTTCACGGACAGTCCGTATCCATAAATTGCCACTAAAAACGTAATTTGTTTTCCTAAAATAGTCAAGCGCGAGCGACTAATCGGGCAATCGACGGCCACTCAGTCGATAACCGTTTTTCCAAGACGCCTTTTTTTCCGGAAAATCCAAGCCTTTTAAGCGCCAAGGCCATAAGCTCTCAAAGACCCCAGGCCCCGATTTCGCGCCTCGCGAAGCGAAAGGCGCCTCAAAAGACTCATCGGCTTAACGCGCGCGCCTCGGCTCGGCCAAAGAGAAACGCGCCCAGACGCCGCGCGGCGCGGTTCCAGGGCCCGGACCCGGCTCATAGGGCGGCGGGGAGCCGCCGGGCCCGCCAAAGCTCGACCAATGGAGCCTCCGCCAACCCAAACGGACGAGGCCCCCCAATGAGAAGACTTCGTCGACCGGGAAGCGGCCAGCGAGCTAGTGAGCTCTAATAGGCTGACCCAAAGGAATTGGGCGCGCGATCGTCGCGCGAGTATCGCTCTCTCTCCCGCCCAAGCTTGGCTGGCGAGCTTAAACGCCATGGCGCGAGTTGGCGCCAAAAGGGACCGAGGCGCGTGGAGACGCGTCCCGCGAAACGCTTCTCGCCGCGGCGCGGCCCAAGCGCGAGGCGGCGGATAGCGGCCCGAGGGCTAAGACGCCCGTCCTCGTTTACGCGGGCGGCGAATGGGAAAGCCAAGCGGCCAAGCCCGCCTCCGTAAATCTCGCCCCTTGCCGACGATCTCTTTCCCGTTTAAGGCGCGAGACCCGGACCCGTCTTCAAGCGCGCCCCCGGCGCCGTTTTTCTGGCCTCTATACAATCCCGTCTTCCTCCCTTGGGGAAAATCCAAGGTCGCCAAGTTCCGGATCGCGACGCCCCCGCGGAGACTTCGCGCTTCCCCAACGCGCCTTCCCCCGCTCGCCACGGCGCCGCCCACGGAAGGGAGTTCTCCCCGAGAAACTGAAAGCCCCCGGCCCCCAACCTCGCGAGGCCCCCGTATGGGGTCCTCCCGCGCCGCGCGGGTACCCGCTCTCCAGAGGCCGCGCCGCGGCGGCGGCGCTGGCCCCGTTCGCGACGGCCAAACCCTCCGTTGGCGATATCGCCTTTGAGGGTCTCCGCCGCGACTCTGGTCGCGCCCCCATAAACGCTATCGCCGCCGTCGCGCTTGAGTTCGCCCGCCCCGACCTTGGCAAGCCCTCCAAAAATGCCGTGGCCATATGTCGCCGCTGAAAGTCCTCCTGCCCACGGCAAGGCCATAGGCGCGCGTTAGCGTCACTCGCGTCGCTCCGTTCCCCGGCGGAGAGAAAAATTTTGAGCCTCAAGGCTTGCCTTTGAGACGATAACCCAACTCGCCATAGGGTCGCTTCGACTCGCGCTCGCCGCCAATCCAAATAATTTCCGCGCCCTTTAAACCCGCGGCCAAGGCCGACTTCCGCGAGGGGCGCGGCCTCTTCGCGCGAAAGCGCCGGAGGATCGCCAGGCGGGTGGCGAAAAAAAACGCGAGTCCTCCTCTGGAAGCGGCGGTCCCCATCTTTCGGGGCTTTCCGCGCCACGCGGAGTCCAAAAAGATTCGCGCCTTCGCCCGGATACGCGCTATCCAACTGGCGGCGACGGGAGCGCGCCCGAGCCTTGTCGCGCTGAATAAAGACGATGGGGAAACCACGCGCCCGCTGAAGTCGCGAGCGAGACACGCCGCCGCCGCGACAGTTGGCTGCCTAAGACGCGAAGCCATCGAGCGGCGGCGCCATTTCCTTCTAGAAGGGGCTTAACCGCCTGGACTGGGCTCGGCCCGCTGGAGGCGTGAGGCCGGTCTCAATAGTCTCGGCGTTCGGTAAGCCGATATTTCGCGAGCTCCGCGATCCTCCGCTCTACCTCTCGGCGCGGATAGCCCACAGAGCGCCGCCGAAGGCTATTTTGGCCTCCTAAGGCGTATGGGGACATCGCCGATTTTGGCGACGAGAGAGCGCGACCGGCGCCGCGCCGCTTTGTCTCGCCCAGTTGGAGGCGATGTGGGGTTAAAAACAATTGATAACGACCCCCGACGCCAGGCTTATTCGCTCCAGTCCCCCCGCCGACCGCGAGTTCCCAGCCAATGAGCCCCGAGGATTCCGGGTTAATGACCCCGCGCGTTTCCTGGGGGAGGCGGTTCCCTTGGTGAGGGCCTCGAGGTCGCTGGGGCTGGGGGCCCGGAAGTGACACCGGACCTTTCATGACGACAAAACCACCCAGTTAAAGTCCTCAAACTCTTTCCGCCGACGGAAATCGACGGCGCCTCTCTCCAAAAGGATCCCGGATGCCCCACGCGACCGCCGAATCGCGAGCCACCAAAGCTGACGCTGAAGCCCGCGAGATAGGGGAAGTCCAATGGAAGGGCCATCGCGCGTGAACCGCCACGACCCAAGGCTCGGCGTTCTCCAGGCGATAGCCGTATTCCGTCGACTCCTCAAACAGAGCGCCACTGTTGGGTCCCGATAGGAGTCGACCTCGTCCTGAAGGCCCGCTATCCAATGGGCGAGCCTTTGTGAAAGGCGCCCCTCCGGGTCTCCCGGAACCCGCGGATTAAGGCTTAAGCCGTCCACGGGGCAATCGTGGAAAGCCTCGCCCGAACCGCCGTGACGCTGACGGGCCGCGCATGGATACCGCGACCTGAGAGAGGCCGCCGGGCCCCGCTCGCGGGCGAACTCCCGGGACGCGAGAAACCCGGGGCGTTCGCCTCCGCTGACCCCGGAAGCGATTTAAAACGTGGCCCCCTCGGAACTTTCCGCGAGGAGGGAGGCGGGAAAACACCAAGCGGTTCTGGGGACGACCGTCATCAAGCGGGGCCAAGAGCCAGGCCGAGCCGTGGCCGAAACCTCAAAAAGCGTAAATTCGCCCTTTCCGGCGTAACCTTTGCCTGTCGGTTCCATGATATCCCTGAGGTAGTCGCCCAAAAGCCGCAAAATCGACGCCCGCGGCAATGAGCCAAGCCCGGATAAATCGTGAGTCAAGACGCGGTCTGGAGACGCGTCCGGACCCAGTTGAGCGTGAGCCCCCATTCGGGGAACTGGGGTTATGCCCCGGAAGCAAAAAAGAAAGGCCCGCGAACCCCAAAGTGGCAATCCAGGTATGCTTGGTGGCGGCGACGATCATGATAGATGTCGCGCTACAATCAATCAATCGCCTGTCTAACCAAAACGCCAGTTAGTAAATCAACGATGTTAGATGTTAATGGCTTCCGTTGGGTTGAGAGGTAATTCACCCGTCATTATCATCATCCTTATCATCATCGTTATGAGCTAACGCGATATTGTTATCTTCAGCGATCCAATCGCGCAATTTACGACGCAACTCATCTTTTGACGGCAAATACAATTGATATTTTGAGGCAAAAATATTAGCGTCCTTCGGTAAGGTCAACTCAACCATATATCTTGCCGTCCTTGTGGCATTCATCTCATGCCCGCGCTTTGTCTATAGCCTTTTTTTCCAGCTAGCTAACCCACGTCACGTTTATAGCCAGGACATCAATTTTCCTCCATTTCCTGGTTGACATCTTTCTAAATACTGCCCTAAAAGAAGCGCTTTTAGCCCCAAAAATCACTCCCGAAGCCGGCTTAAGGCTCAAGCCCAATTTTGCGGACGCGTCCGCAAAATCTTCTGACCGGCCAATAGGCGCTTTTAGCCCCAAAAACCACTCCCGAAGACGGCTTAAGGCTCAAGCCCAATTTTGCGGACGCGTCCGCAAAATCTTCCCTCAAGGGGTCCAAATAACCGCAATTCCTTGGTCTCGGGGGTCAAACAGCTCCTAACAGCTACAAAACCATTAAAATAACCTCCTATTCCTGGTTGGCGCTCTTGAATAAATTCGCCCTAAAAGAGGCTCTTTTAGCGCTAAAAACCACTCCTGAAGCTTATGGCGCAGCTCTCCCTCTAGCCGAGGCGGACGCGCCTTAGACGTGGGACGACTCGCGCTTGGGCTTAAAGGAATTTAAATCCAGCGTGGCTTGCCCTTGGAAAAGGCTTTCAAATGTCAACGGGACCGCCCTCGGCGGCGGCCTAATCGCCTCCGGGCGCGTCAAGACGCGCGCGGAGAGCCTTTGGGATTTTTGGGGCATTTGGTATTTTCCCCTCTCTTTTAGGAAGCGAGTGGAGAGCGCTCCTCCCCCGGTTTCTGGGAAGCCAAAAGCTCGTAGAGCCTCTCCTGGAGGAAAGAGCCCACGGGGGAATTGTCGCGCGGGAGCCCAAAGGGCGCGCGCTCTCCTTCCCTTGGGGACCCGCTCTCCCCGCGCCCCTCGCTTTCCGCGCGCGGCGCGTTCTCCGGCGTGGCCGCTGGGGAAACGCTCCAGAACTCCTTAAAAAATTTAAGCCAGAGCGCGAGGTGGAGCGGCCCCGCGAGAGCCGCGGTCTCCATGGAGATCTCCCGGCGGCGCCGGTAAAGGCGGCAAAGGTCCGCGTCCCCGATGGCCTTGGGGGAGACGGCGGTCCTCAGAACGGTAAAGTCGAAGACGTTTTCCGCGAGCGCTCGCTTTTCCGCCGCGATTTTCCAGATAAGCTCGCCCCCGGGCGCGCGGGCCTCCTCAAATAGGCTCCCCAAGATTTTAAGCCCGGTCCGGCGCCGATGGCGCCGAACCGTCGCCT
>JAISCZ010000089.1 GCA_031265205.1 Deltaproteobacteria bacterium | reverse complement strand
TCTCGCTAACCGCCTTGAACTCCATTGCGCCCCAAAGCATGGCGGGTGGTTGAACATGGCCGAGATTGAGCTGAGCGTTCTCGCGGGGCAACGCTTGAATAGGCGCGTTGGCTTTATTGAGACAATGAGGCAAGAAGTCGCGACGTGGGAAACAGCGCGTAACCGCGCTGGAGCGGACATCGCATGGCGCTTTGCCACGGACGACGCCCGGATCAAACTCAGGAGGTTATATCCGAAGATTTGAATGATACATGGTACTAGTCGAACTGGATATGGATATCCCGATATCCCGTCCAGCTGGCTTTCAGTGGATGGTCTTTATATTTGGCCGGGATAGGTTCCTCGGAACTCAATAACGGAAGGAGTTCTTTAAAAGCCTCCATGGGCCAGCCACGTTTTAAAGCTAATTTGAGGTCATCTTTAAATTTTTTAGAACGGAAAGGGATAAGCAAAATTCATATCCCAAGATCTTTAAAGAGTTCTTCCATAGAACTAAACTCTATTCCTCCGCCGGACTCCAGCTCCTCCATAGCTTCAATCGTCTCCTGATTAGGTATTCTGTCAAGCTCAAAAGGCAGCGCTCCCCCCTCGACTATCCTGTTTAAAAAAATACGGCAAGCTTCGGCGGTGGTTAACCCAAGTTCGGACAAGATAGCGTCAGCTTGTTCCCTGATATTGGGGTCCAGGTCGGCGATAACTAAAGCGTTAGGGGTCATTTTTTAGCCTTCTTTCCTTGTAAGTGGCCTCGTTTACGTTAAACGAAAATCAAAGCGATTGGGAAGAACTTTTTTAAGTCTTCTATATGACTATCCCCTCGTCTTGACCAGGCTATCCAGGCAATCAGCCCATTTTCGCGTCATTTCCCGCCTTTGGGGAAGATAATCGGCGTGGTTATAAACGGCTCTAACCCCGTTCCTTTCGCTATGTCCCAGCCGTTACTCAATCCAATCAGCCGGAAAACCTCGCTCATTTAGTAGGGTAGAGGCCATAGCCCTAAAACCGCGTGGGCAAATCTCCCCTTTCTGATACCCAAGGCGCCGAGGAGCCGCTATAAGAGCCGCGTCGGATATAGGCCAATTAGGAGAACTGGCCCCGGGAAAGAGGTAGAGCCCAAAGCAAGTCAGCTCCTTAAGCTCCTCCAAAAGAGCCAGAACCTGGCTAGCAAGAGGCGCCAGGCGCGACGGCGACCGCGTCTTCATTTTTTCGCTGGGATACGCCAGAGTCCATCCTTAAAGTCAAACTCCTCCCACTCGGCGCGCCGGAGCTCCCCAGGCCTAACAAAGACATAGGGAAGAATCCTCAAGGCGTAAATCACCGCTGGGGTCCCATCGTAAGACCTGATCGCGGAAAGAAGTTTCCCCACCTTGACCGGGTCCGTAATCGACGCCCTGTGGGTAACCGGGGCAGGCGTTAGGGCCCCCCGCGAGTCCCGGGCAGGGTTACTTTCCGCCTGTCCGCTAGCGACCCCGTACCGGAAAATGAGGCTTAGAACAGTTTTAACCTTACTCGCGGTTTCAAGTTTTCCGCTCGCTTCAACGGGCCTTAACACTAAATCTAGTATTACTCTAGGACTAATAGCGCTTATAGCTTTATCTCCAAAGGTTTAGGAAGGATAAAGCATTTTAGTCTCCAGGTTTTTAGTCCTGAAGGGCGCGCCAAAAGATAAAGCCCAAATTGATCGAAATAAGCCTTATCTTTTTCTTCAGGGACTATACCCTTGCTTTTTAGGTCCGTGAGGGCCACGGGCGCCGCCTCCAAAACGGCGCCTTAGACCGCGCCAAAAAAGACCAAAAAGCCACTAAAAAAAAGGCCCCAGATTACTGTTTTTCTAAGTAATCTGAGGCCCAGTCTGGCTTTCCGTCGAAAAAATCTCTGGTCTTTGGCTTAATGGTAGGCGTGAAGAGATTTGAACTCTTGACCACTACCGTGTCAGGGTAGTGCTCTCCCACTGAGCTACACGCCTCTATGGGCTCGCGGGGGCTCGCGAAAGGCTTACGGGGGCGTTTAATTCCCCCGGGGCCGCGCGCTCCCCCAAAGATTCACGGGGGTTCCCCCCCCTAGGGCCAGACAGGCAGAATATAGCCAAAGCGCTCCTAAAATGCAAGGGCCCCCGATTCTCCCCCCGATTCTCCCTCAAAGTCGCCGCAGCCTCTCGCGTCCAAAAGCCCACAAGCGCCCTCCGCCCTCCCCGCCCGACGCGCCTGGGGAGGGCAAGAGAGCCGTCACGGGGAAGATTAGCGCGCCTCTCGAGCCCACGCGCTTAAAATATAGATACAATGTTATTAAAATAGCTTAAAATATTACTAAAAAAGAATTAAAATAGTTTTATAACGCTAAATACGCGCCTAAAATTTTAATAGTATCGCCGTTAGAGCGAGGGAGCGGCCCGTGGGAGCCGTCCCGCGCGACCGCGCCTGGCGAGCCTTTGGCTCGCCCTTTGCTATACTATACAGCGTAACATCCCCCCCAAGGGCTTCACCCAATTTTTCTATTTTCCCCAAGCGCGAGGCAAAAATAGCCCGCGAACGCTTGAGCCGCGCGCTCTAAGCGCTCTTTGGGGCTTTTAACACAAGGACACGGCGTCATGCGTTTCCGTCTCACTTTCCCGTTTCTCCTCATCGCCATTCTTTTTTTCCTTCCCTCCTGCGGCGACACCAATCCGTTCTTAGGCAAATGGGTTCTCGATCCCCCCAATTGAGAACAGACGTACCTGGAGATCTTCGTCTCGATGCTGGAGCCCCAGGGCATGGAAAAATATTCCGATCTGACCATTGAGTTCACCGCGAAAGAGTTGCTCACCCATATCGGCTCCAACACCGCGAGGGAAAAAATCACCGTTTTTAAGCCCGCGGAAACGGAGGGCTACTGGGATTTCTGCGTGACGGACGCCGAAGGGGACAATAACGAGGAAACCTGTTTGCTCATGAGCCAGGTGGACTCCAATACCTTTAAATGGATTTACCCTGAAATGCAGTCGCTCTATCTGACTTTCGTCAGGCCCTAAAGAGCCCCCGGCCCTCAACAAAGCCGGCCTCGAAGGCGCCGAGCGCGCGACCCCAAAGCCTTTGGGGCTACTCGCCTCCCCCTCCCAAGCCGGGGGGAGCCGCGCCGCGCGAGAGCGGCGCGCGGGCCGACGGGCGGTCGGCGCTTTTGAGGCGCCTCCAACAATCGGCGCTTTTGAGGAGCCTCCGACAAGAAAAGGGGAGCCCCCGGGGGCCCCCCTTTTTTTTTGAGCGACGCTTTTTTTCCGAACGTAACTTCCCGTTTGAAGGAAAACGGGCGCGGGCGAGAATCCCCCTTGAGGGGGAGCGGTCTAAGGCGAAACCTTAAATCGTGATGGGAATGATGTTGGCGGTAATGAAGATCAAAAGCTCGGCCTTCATGTTCGTCAGATCGTTGCTCTGGAAGAGCCAACCCAAAAGCGGGATGGCGTGGAGGCCCGGCACCCGGGTGTTGGTGGTCTGCTGGCGGTCGGAGATGATGCCGCCGATAACCACGGTCTCGCCGTTTTTGACCATGAGCTTGGTTCTGGCCTCGTTGGTGTCGATGGGGAGTTCCCCGTTCTGCAGAAGCGAGGTGCCGACGCTGTCCTTGGTGAGGGTAATGTCCAAGGTCACGATCTCGCCGTTTTCCTCGATGTGCGGCGTGACCCGCAGTTCCATGGAAGCGTCCTTAAACTCCGTGGAAGCCGTGGTCCCGATGGAGCCGCCGGTCACGTAGGGGATCTGTTGGCCCTGCTTGATGTAGACCTCCTGATCGTTGGCCGCCATGATCCTTGGAGCGGAAATGGTCCGAATCTCGCCCACGGACTCCGTGGCGTTGAGCTGGGCGTGCAGCATCAGCGTGCCGGCCCGGTTCAGAAAGCCAAAGCCCAAAGTCGCCCCGCCGTCGGTGGTGACGTCAATGGCGCCGAAAGTCTCGCCGGGCCTGTAATCTCTAGAGGCGCTGTACTGCGTGTTCAGATTGGAGCTGGAGGAGCCGCTGGTCGTCCCATGCCCGGTCACCCGGTCATAGCCGGCGCCCCACTCAATGCCCAGATTCTGCTTAAACTGATTGGAGGCCTCCACGATCCTAGCCTCGATGAGAATCTGCTTGGTCACCCGATCGTTGCGGCGGAAAATTTCCGTCAGCGCGCTCATGGTGTCCATGTCGTCTTCCACGTAGATATCGTTGCCGATAACCTTCACCGAGCCGCGGACCGACTTGCCCTTTTCCATTTCGGCGGCCAGGGAAGAGACGGAAGAATACTTGGGGGTAAAAATCTTTTTAATGAGAGGCACCCGGACCCCGGGATCGGAGGTGTCGGGAATGGAACGGCGGATAGCGTCCATGGTGTCAATCCGCAGGACGTTGCCGTTTTCCACCACCCCGAGATTTTTGGAGGCCAGAACGATATCCAGGGCCTGGTCCCAAGGAACGTTGCGGAGCTTCAAGGTGACCTTGCCGGCGACCTGGTCCGAGACCACGACGTTTTTCCCGGAAACCTCGCCGATGAGCCTGAGGATATTATGGATGTCCGCGTTCTGGAAATCGAGGCTGATCCGCTCGCCGGTGTAGACCTTATTGGCGTTGAGCCCGGAGAAGGGATCGGTTAAGAGCATGCCGCCGCTGGGATCGGCCGCGGGAGAGACCGCGCCTCCGCCCGGCGGGGGAGCGGTCGGCGCGGCCGCTGGCGGGGGCCCGGCCGGCGCCGGCGCGAAGGTCTGCGCCTGGGCCAGAGTTCCCCCCCACAGAAAGAGCGTGACCAAAAGGGCGAGTAGAGGGCAAAGCCGCCTCGTGAGACTGAAAGGGCTGTTTCTCATGGCGTTTCTCCTTATAACGGATCGACAATATCGGAAAAAAAGCGTAAATGGCCTTGCCGGGGGCCTCATGGAGGGGCGTGAGCTTCAGCGGGAAATACCGCGAAAGTCTCGGCCCCTCATACTTATAATCGGCCTTAAGACAACCCTTCTTTAATTAAATTTATAAAGGAGGGAGATAGGTAGCGCGATTTTGCTTTCTCTTCGCGCTAATATAAGCGCGATTAAAAATATTAAAGACAATTGACCGTTTAATTTATCGCCTTAATAAAAATTAATCTTAATTAAGGCTAAATTAAAGGTCACGAGGAGCTAAGGGCGAATAGCGATAAAGCTCCCCGGAAGAGGCGCCTCAAGCTCGCGCGCGTTAGTCCGGCAGGGTAAGCTCCACTAAGCTGGAGCCGCCAACGCCGGGCTCCGCGATGATTACGGAAGTGGGAGTGATCTCCAACACGACGCCTTCCCGCGGGCCGATTTTGTCGCCCTGCTGCACGATGTAGCCCATGCCTTGATATTCCAGCATGGCGACGCTTTGGGAGGGATCGCTTTTAACGACAATCCCCGCGAGATTGAAATCCGCGATGGGCATTAGCTCCAAGACTTGGGGATCGGTCGCGCCCCCGTCGCCGCCGTTGTCCGCGGCGTCGGGCGCTATCACGGCGCCGCCCGGCGACGGCAAGGCCAAAGTCTCCCCGGGGGGCGGCGGCAAGGTCAGAGGCTCGCCGGGAGCGCTCTGAGCCAGGGCCGCGCCGGGAACGACGATTAAACAGACGAACAAAAAAACTAGCGTGGATAATTTTCCAAGGACAACGCTCATTAGCCTCTTCCCCCTCGTCAAATCAAAAGAGCTGGCGGAAAACCGCCTTAAGTCGCGAATTGGGGCGCGCGCTGTGGCGGAGCTTAAAGGGCTCCGATGGGGTTAAAGTCACGAAAGGACGCGGGGGGTCCCGCGTTTTCCCTCCGTCTCGCGGCGAGCGGTCGCCGCGAAAGCTATTCGCCGTCAACGCGCCTTTAAAAAAAGCGGCCCCACGCGAAAAGCGCTTGGGAAAAGAAAAGAACGGCGAGGAAAAAGTCGGCTCAAATAAAGCCTTCTTGGCTATTTTAGCCAAGTTTAGATAAGAACGAAAGATTTGGAGCGGCGCTTCGCGCGCGAACTCCGCGGGAACGTGAATTTAATAAAAAAAGAGGCGATTAACATAAAGGATAACTTTACTTAAAGCTTACAAAAAGCTTGAAGAAAATAAAAAATAAACGACCTTTTTAAAAAAGACGCCCATCTTGGCCGGCATAGCCTGGAGCGTCAAATATAACGGGAAAAACCCCAAAGGGGGAACGGCGCCTCAAAGGAAAAACGGGTCTAACAAATCCGCGCGCGGCGCGCGCCAACGTGACGCGGAAAGGACTGGGACAGGACTGGACAGGACTTAGGGAAACGGACTGGCAAAAGATTCGGGAGAAAGGACGGGACGCGAAAGCGACGGCGAGAAAAACGAAATCTCGTCTCTTTTGGCGCCGCGTAAAATCGCGCGTGAAAAAAAAATCGCTCTCTAAAAAATTTCGCGACGCGTAAAATCGGCGCGTGGAATCGACGTGGGAATTCGCGAAAGGTCGCGCGGCTTTCCGCTTGGTCTCGTCGCGGTATCTTTTCGCGGCGAATAAAAAAAGGGGATAAAAATCTCCCGCGCGGGCGCGGCGCGCCGTTTTCCGCGAGAGCGATAAACCTCGTCCACGAGACGTGGGTTAAGCTGACTCGTCGTCGACGATAGACCCGCTTTCGTCGGTCTCGGGCTCTAACACGTTCAGTTTAAACTCGGTTATCCGCGCCCGACGGTCGCCCAGGTAACTTAACTCGGGCTCCTCCACGATAACTTTGGTTTCCGTGATCTCCCGCACGTATCCGTTGTTGGGGCCAATCTTGGATCCTTTTTTCACCAAATAGCTCTTGCCGCCGCTGTCCATCATGGCCGTGGTGTTTTCGGGATTCGCGGAAATCACGATGGCGGTTAAGGTGAACTGGTTTAAGGCCAGGCGCTGGATCATCGGAAGCCTTGGGGAAGGAGTCGCGGGTCCCGGGGTCTCCGCGGGGCGGGCCACGGTCTCAATGGGCATAAAAGGATCTTTAAGCTGATTGAGATTGGCGGCGTAGTTGGCGATGACGGACTGATGCCACTGATTGAGCGCGTTGTAGACGGGCTCCTGGCGGGGATCTTCGGGGAGCAGCTGGCGAGGGGTGGCGAACTCCTCAAAGGGATCCGAGACGGGAGCGAGAGGCGCCGCGGGGCTCGGCGCCGCGCCTAAGGGCGACGTGGCGGGGGCGAGAGGCGCCGCGGGATACGCCCCTTCGGGCGGAAACTGGGGGGCCGGGGGCGTGGCTAGGGGGACGCCCTCGGGGGAGGCGGCCCCGAGAGGCGTTTCGCCTGGGGCGAGGGAGGGCGACTGGCTCGGCAAGAGCGGTAGCGCGGGCTCGGCCAGCTGATTGGGGTAAGCTTGAATTTGGCCCGGCTGGGGATTAGGAAGCTGAGGGTAGGCCTGTTGGCCCAAGTTGGGGTCGTAGGCCTGAGCCTGGCCCGGCGGAGGATAGGCTTGCTGTTGGCCCAAGTTGGGGTCGTAGGCCTGAGCCTGGCCCGGCGGAGGATAGGCTTGCTGTTGGCCCAGGTTGGGGTCATAGGCCTGAGCCTGGCCCGGCTGGGGGTTAGGAAGCTGGGGGTAGGCCTGCTGCTGGCCCAAGTTGGGGTCGTAGGCCTGAGCCTGTCCCGGCTGGGGGCTGGCGAGAGCGGGATCGGCGGACTGGATCTGGCCTCCCTGAAAAGGTTGGGCCGGCTGGACGGGCGCGTAGGCCTGGCCGGGCGCGAGAGGCGCCTGGGCCTGATTGGGATCGTAGAGTTGGACTTGAGTCGGCTGGACGGGCTGAATAGGCTGAATGGGCTGGGTAGGCTGAATGGGCTGGATAGCCGGCGCGGGCGCTTGGGCGTGGGCCCGCGGGGCGGAAAACCCCAAGGCCCCCAGCGACATAAAGAGAGACAGGAGCAAAAAGTCTATCAGGCTGGGCCTAAAGGAGTGTTTAGGATTCATGGTTTCGCGATCCTCCCAGCCCTCAAGGACGGGAAAGTTACTTTAATCTCGCGGATGGCGAGAGGGGCGCCCGCTCCCCAAAGGGCTTTGGGGGTTAAGGGCGAAAGCCGCTCCTTGGGGGATCCCCCCAAGCCCAAGCGCGAGTCCGAGCGGCGCCGCGCCCGCTTATTTGGCGGCGCCCTGTTTGGCCAGCACCGCTTCGTCGGCGGTCAGCAAACGGTAGGTGCTCCCCTCGCAGTTGACGCTGAGGAGCATGCGAAAATCGTCGCCCATGCTCTTTTGGGCCATGGTGACGGATCTGATGTTGATAATCCGCTCCATCTGGCTGATGCTGTAGAGAAAGCGGATGATATTCAGGAAAGAGCCTTCCAGGGTCATGGTGAAATCAATGGTGGCGTAGTCAGTCTGGATGGTCGCCGGTTTCGGCGCGAAGAGGGTCACCCGGGCCCCGGAGCGGGCGCCCAGATCCGAGATGATCTGCATGAGGCGCGGAATCTCGTTTTCCGAGGTCAGATAGTTCTGGAGGTAGTTAAAGGTGTCGGCCACGGGCTCGACGTACTGGGACAGGGGAGCGTGCTTGTTGATATTCTGCTGCTCCGTGGTCACTGAGCTTTTAAGGCCTTCCACCTCCGCCGTCAGAGCCGCCACCTGATCGTTGTAAGGCTGATAGTAGAGGAGATAGAAGGCGGCGATCACGGCCACCGCGCCGCCGATGAGGATGCCGAACTTCGGGCCGGACTTCAGTTTGGCGATCTTCGTAAAAAAGTTGTTGCCGCTTTGCGCCTTCTGGGCCGCTGGGGCTTTGGCCATAACACCTATTCTCCGCTAAAGCTTAATTCTCGCGCCTACAGGGTTTGGGGAGCGCTTTGGGTCACCGTCAGCTGGGAAGCCAAAGTGGGGGCCGCGATGGTGATCAGCCTCGTGAACTCCTCGGGGGCCACTTCCACTCCCGGAATCCCGGAGGCCATCAGCGACGGGGGCGCGAAGCGGGTTTCCGCCTGGATGTCGAAAGAAAACAGAAAGATATTGTTGATGGCCACGTCGCGGGCCATGCGGTTTAAAACCACGTTGGAGAGGAGGGGATTATGCTCCAGATTGTTGAGGAAAGCCGCCACCACCTCCTGGTCCGTGGCCAGGCCCCTTAGGGTGAGGACGCTCCGGGCGCTGTGGTTCACCGCGGTGAGCCAGGAGGTCTGGTTAAAGACCTGCTCCGCCAGGGAGGAAAAGAGCCGGGTCTGGTCGCGGCGGCGCTCCTCGAGCTCGGCGATAGCCGATATCTGGATAAGCTGGGTCACGAGACCGTTGGTGCGCTGGAGGGCCTGGGCGCCCTCGGCCTTGAGCTGTTGGAGCTTGGCGGTCTGGTCGGTCTTTTCCTTCTCCAGGGCGGCCACGGCGGGGTCCATGACCATGCCCTTGAAAAAGTAGAGCAGAATGCCCAAGGCCACGATCACGAAGGCGAATATGGTGACCGACAATTGACCGCTGGCGGACTGTTTGAAGGACTCCAGCGGCAAAAGGTTAATTTTGATCATCATAGGGTTTCCACCTTCCGAATGGCGAGTCCGAAGCTGACGGCCATCTGGGGCCCGATATAATCAATATAGGCCTTATCGAACTTTTTGGGATTGAGCTTAACCTCGCTCAAGGGGTTAAAGAGCTCCGTGGGCGTCTTGAAGTGTTCCTGAACCTGCTCGGCGAGCCCCTTTAAAAGGGCGCTTCCGCCCGCCAGGTAGACGCGGGTGGGCCGGTACTCGGGAATCTCGACCTTAACGGCCTCGATGGCCCGCTCGAGGGCCGCGAGCCAGTTGCTCACGATCCTGTCCACCACCTCGGCCGCTTCCGTGGGATTGGGGGGCGGGGTGGCTCCCAGCTTGATGGCTTCGGCCTCGTCGGGGGTCGCCCCGAAGGCGTCCTCCAAATCGTCGGTGATGCGCTGGCCGCCGATGCTCTCTTCCTTAATGGTGTGGGGAACCCCCTCGTAGAGGAGGGTAATGTGCACCAGGGTCGCCCCGATATCCATCAGAATGACGTTTTCCCGGCTGTCCGGGTGGATAAAGTCGTAAGCGTTGTAGAGGGCCAAGGCGTCGACGTCGATCACCGCCGGCTTGAGCTGCTTGGTCAGGGCGATGGCCTGGATGTAATTGTAGACCACTTCCTTGCGGGCGGCGACCAAAAGAACGGACATCTGGCCCAGCCTATCGTCCGTCCCCAGGATATGCCCGTCGATGATCACCTCGTTGATGGGGTAAGGAATGTACTGCTCCGCTTCCATGGCCAGGGAGGAGCGCAGCTCCTTTTGGGAGGTCACCGGCATGGTGATCTTTTTAATGATCATGGTGTCCCCCGAGAGGGACAGGGCCGCGAAGCGACCGGCGGAAAGCTTGCAGAGCTTCCAGAGCGAGCGCATGGCCGTGCCCATGGCCTGGCGGGCGGGGATGGGCTGCTCCTCCCATTGGCTCATCACCCCGAAGGGCATCTGGGCCAGGCCCACGCCCCCCAGGGAGACCACCCGGGAGCGCCCCTTGCCTTTGATATTCAAAAGCAAGGCCTTAGCCGCGAAGGTACCTATGTCAAAGCCGATGACTGACATCTTGGGAGGATTCCTTTCCCACGGAAAATAATTTAAGTCTTCGCCGCGCGCCTTAGACCCTTGGCCTTAGCCCCCCAAGGGGCGGCGGGCGCGAGGCATCCCACCGGAACGGGCTTTCGCGCCTTAAAGGCGCGAGCCAAATTCCCTCGCGCGGCCCCTGCCGAAGATGGCCCAAAAAGCGGTCTCGCGCGGAAAAAGCGCCCTTGTCCAAGGCCCCGGGCCCCGGTGGCGCGCGATCCGCCACGGCGGAAAAAACGGGAAAAGGGCGGATCTTTGGAATAAATATCACATTTTCGAACTTTTATAAAGCGACGCTTTAAGTAAGTTCGGGAGACTTGGGGTCTTCCCGCCCCCCGCGCCGGGGGCGGGAAGACCTCGCGGTCCCCCCACGGAAAGGAAACGTGGCTACGGCGACCCCTTCTCGGGGGCGGGGCGCCTCGCGTCAAAGAGCCTACTCGTCGGAGAAGATTTTATCCTTGTCCTCCAAGGAGTAGCCCAAAGCCAAAATGATCTTGCGCTTGGTCTCCATCCGGCATTTTTCCCCGTTTTCAATCCGATCGATGGTCATGGGGGAAACGCCAGCCTTGCGGGCCAACTCAGCCTTGCTGAGAAGAAGCTGCTCCCTAAGCGTTTTCAAAGAATTGTCAGCCAAAATAACACCTCTTTACTGAGAAAAAAAATGAGCGAGACTTAAGTCAAAAATGAGCGAGACTCAAGCCTTAAGTCTCCGAAGACGATCGCGACACTCGTTACCAGGGAAAGAATCTAAGGGGGCGCTAAAGCGATAACCGTCCCCGCGGCGACGGGAAATAAAGCCCGCGCCTCAAAGCGCGAAGGTCCCTTGACGGAAAAGCCCTTTTGAAAAGGGGAGCGCGTCCTTCTGGCCTCGCCACTGTCTCCACGGCATTGGAGCTTATCTTGGAAACCTTTGGGGGGTCTCCGCGGCGACGCTTTAAGCCAAGGACCGTCCCTCTCCGCGCCGAACGTCTCGCGACGCGCGCGGCCAAGCCGCGCCGCCCCAGCGGAACATTCTGGCGACTTGAGGGAAAATCCCCGGGAACCTTTAAGGCCAAAAGTAAACTTTTCAAAAGATCATGTCAAGCACTTTCTCTAAAATATAATGAATTAATGAAAAGTATACTTGCTTCAGTGGACTTGCAAACACTACACCCTAGATTTAGGAATTTACCGCAAAACAAGAGCACGCGCCTTAAATTTAAGGAAGATTCGGGAAAAATACGCCAATTAAGGCCGACACTCATGGAGTGTAGAATAGTCGCGCCAAATTTTTTAAAACGGGAATAAACTAGGCTGGAAGCCACTATAAAAGAAATTAAGAGGTTATCAATTAGGCGGACTCGCCTATGGGTTTTTTAACCTTCGCGCGGACGCGAAAAGGCTTTAAAGAAAATAATTTACGCTAAATAAGGAAAACAATCTCTCTTTCCACGCTAAATACATGGGCATTCGCGCAAAATAGTTTTACTGGAAAAAAAATAAAAGAAAACCTTCCCAACGGAACAAAATTAAAAAAATTGATGGCGGCCCGCCCTCAACGCGCATCTTGTCGCCGAGTATAAGCGCCTGTCCACATATCGGTTAAAACGCGTTTTTAATTAAAGTTTTCCTTAAGCAAAACCTCAAGTGACGCTTTAAGTTCGCTCGAAAAACTATAACCGTTTTCTCCAGCTAAATTTAAGCTCTTCCCGCTAGCTTGGAGAAAGGGAGTTTCGCGCGCGGCGGAACGCGAGAGCGCGGAAAAGCGCGCGGGAAAAATGGCATTCGCGCCTCCCCGAAGGATGGCGTTCGTTAGAATTGGGACGCCTCAGGCGCGACGAGCCTCACGCTCAAGACGCGCGCCCTCAGACGATTCCGCTATTATCGGGGAGCGAGGGGCCTCGCCTTGGACGGGGAGCTTGGGGGTAGCTTGGGGAGCGCTCCGGAGGCTCAGCGCGCCGCTCAACGCGGACGCGCCGCCCGACCCTTGGGAAGTCGCGGTCCCGCGCGGCTTCATTCCGCGGCGAAAAGCTTATTGGGGCGGGGCTTTTGGCTTAGGGCCTGGCGCCGGGGCTTACGAGGGGGAGCGCCGGGCTAAAAAGAATAGAGGACTCACCCAAGGCGACGCGGATATTTTCCGCGTCGCCGGAGACGCGCGGCGCCAAACTCCCAAGACCCCGCCAAAAATAAATTTTTCCCTTGGAAGTTTGGACGGTGGCGGGGCTGAAAAATAATTCGCCTTTTCTATAAAAAAACTCTTGGCAATGGCGCTCTTTGGCGAAATAAACATGACATAAGTTGGGGTATCAATTCCGAGAGGCTCGGAGGGGAGAAAAAGGCGGGAGCCATCGCGATAAACGCGGCGGCCGCGATGGAGAACCGGTTTATTGGACTAAACCGGGAAGACCGGGTTTAAGTTCGCGCCTCAAAATCCGTAAGCTTCTTTATCGCGCTTCGTGGCGCCGTCCGGATCGCCCTGACGGCCCATTATTTGAGGACAGTATTCGCGCGCGGAAATATTGGCGGGTAGTTGAAACTATACGTCAGGCGCCGCGATGTCGGGAAAAAATATCGCGATGAATAATATTGACGCGAGCGAAAACGGCAAAATTAAGGCGCCATATTCTTCCGCTCGGCGTCAGTTTCCGGAGCGCGACGCGAAACCGTTTTCCGAAAAAGAAACGGGCAATCTTTACTCTCCCGTCGCGAAAGGATATATTTGAGCTTGATCGCGGAAAACGAGGAGCTTGAGGCTAAAGCTATCGCCCTTCAGGCGGAACATAGGGAATTAATCAGACTTAAGAAGGAAAGTTTAAAAACGTCGGTTTTATCCGTATTATGGGCGATTTTGACCGTATTGGGCGGCATAGTCATTGTTTCCGACAGGACATGGCCACCGTTTAATTTTCCAGCCGAATATAACTGATACCTTGGCCTCTTGATTGTTTCCATAACACTTTCGCTTGAACCCGTTGTTTTTCTTCTATCCGCTTACTTGTGGGCAATCGGCAAATCGCTAAACAAGCGTTTCCCCTGGCTGTCTCCCTGATTCGCGCCGGTCCCGATTTTTTACGCCGCCCGCTTTGCGCGCCTTTCTCCGCCGGAGCGGCGCTCTTTGGATAAGCCCGCTTGGAGAGAATGAGCGCGGCGATTTAGCCCGGCGCGTCTTAAAGATCCCTTCCGGCTCCGTGGCGCGGCTGACCAGGTGGGCTTTGGGTTTTTCCGCTTTCGCGGGGCGGATTTCAAGGGACGAGGGCTGGCGCGCGATAGAGAGGCGCGAGCGGATAAAGCCCGCGCGCCTTCTTTCCCGGGAAAATCGCGGAGGTTTGGAGCCACCGCCTCTCAGGGCCAGACGCGCTCCTCCCTTCCTTAAGGGTTCCGCGCGGCTTGAAGGGACCCCAAGCTTTTGGGGAGCGATGAGGCCGCGCGCCGCCGCGCCAGGCTTCGGGGCTGAAGGGACAATCGCGGCGAAAGTGAACGTTCCGCCCGCGGAGAGAAGTTTTTCCAGGGGCTCTGAGACCCGGCCTCCCCTCCGCTTTCCTTTCCGCCTCGTTTACGCCGCCTCGTTTACGCCTTCTCGATTACGCCCCCGCGACGCGAGGAAAAACCAAGGGGCTTCGCGCGGCGCGCTGGCCCATCGCGGAAACGCGCGGACGGAATTTCCTTTCTCCGGGCCGAGAGCGCGCCCCCGACTTCTGGCCGTGGGGCCCCAGGCTTTCGCCGCCCAAACGCCGCCCAAGCCGGACGCGCCTCCAAGCTCGCCGCTCCCGTCAAAGCGGGCGCGGCGATGGCCCCTTACGGCCAATACTGTTCGGTTAATCTTGGCGTAAAAAGCGTTATGTCTTATACTCTCAGGCGAAGATTAGCTTTTAAGTTAAAAGCTTATTCAACCTGTCGAAGATGTAAAAATGGCTCGGAAGAGAAAAATACTATCGCCTAAAATAGATCTTAATTATACAATAAAATATGCCTATTTATCTCAAATATACCATAAAAATTCTTATTGATAATATTTTATCTAAGTTAGACAAAATAAGTAAAGTATCCGTTCAAGGGGGAGTGGTCCCTTTCGCGCCCCAGCCAGCCAACCCAAGCCATCCGTCTTACGCTCCACGAGGCCTGACCAAGTCCCCTATAAACAAGACAACTCTCCCAATCCGCCTGGACAAACTTCGCTTTTCTACCCAGCTAAGGCTCCCCCCTGAACGGATACGTTTTGGGAGAAAGTATTTTTCTCTTCCGAGCCATTTTAACCTAAATTACGGGTAGAATAAGTTTTTCAACTTAAAAGTCTTCCCATGCCTTAGAGTATAACATAAAAAGCTATTTAAACCGATCTTAAACGAACAGTGTTGTCCTTAAGGCGCGGCGCTCGCCCCGCTGGGGAAGCGCCGCGCTTCGCTGGGCCTAAAAGGGCGTTTCGATCTTGGGCAAATCTTTCGCCAGGGAGGCTATCTTCTTTAAAAGGCCCATATCCCCGCTCACCTTGAAATCGCCCCGCAAAAAGGCCCCGGGGAGACTCCGGGGGCTTTCCAAGATCTTAAAAAGAGCGTCTTCTTTGACGTTGATGGTGACGTTAGGCTCAATTGAGGAGGCGTCGACCAGAGCGGCGTGGCGCTCGCGGACATCGATGGCCAGATCGCGATCTTCCTCTCCCCCCGTAATTCGCACCAAGATCGCGGCGTCCCCAAATTCCGGGGGAACGTCGATTCGCTCTAGCAAAATTTTCGCGAAATCGAAAAACTCGTTTAAATCCTTCATGGTTCTTCTTTCGTCAATAAAGAGGGGACTTGGGAAGACTTGGGCGCGCGTTTCCGCCTTCCTCAAAGCGCGCGCGCCGCGCTTGGGTCCGGAAACATCCGCCGGGACCGGCGAGGAGGGAGAGAGGGACGCGAAACATAGAGGCCCTTTCCCGCGAGCGCGGCTCCAAGATATCAGAAAGCGCCCGCTTTTCCTATTTTCTCGTCTCGCCTCTTTCCCCTCCCGCCGCGCCAAACGCGCGCGCGGCGCGCCTCGCGCCTCTTCAATTCCGCTCCCAAGGGACGCTTGACTGGGAAGCGCGGTAGCGCGGCGAAAATGGCCTTAAGGCCCTTTCCCGGGGTATATCGGCTCTCGCTCGCGGCGATTTCCCGCGAACGGCTCTCAACCTCGGCCCAGCGCCATGGGCCCAAGGAGTGAAGACTTTTTGTTTTTGGGGAAAATAATCGTTATAATTTTTATTGTAGAGGGAGGAATCGCCAAAATTGTCTTCCAAGCGGACCCAGATATGGTTTTACGCGCTCGCGGCTTTCGTTGTCGCGCCGTTAATAGCTCCCACGATCCTCCGGGCCCAAGAAAAAGCGCCATGGAAAATCGTCAGCTGGGCCTCCGCCGTCGGCCCCCAGGCCGCCTCCTTTGACTTCCTCGCGGGCCTGCAGTCCTTTCTGACCTTTATTAACGCCAACGGGGGCCTCGCCGAACGCAAGTTTTCCCTACGGACCTTGGAGGTGGACGACGGCCACCCCGATTTCGCCCGCAACCTGGATTCCCTCATTATTCAAGGGCAGCCGGATCTGGTGGTGGGGGGATCCAGCCAAAACCGCGGCCCCGCGACCGCGGAATATTTCCGCCGGGTGGCCCGGCCCTGGTTCGGGCCCTGGACCGATAACCCCGGCGTCTACGGCGGCGGCGACGACGACCCCGTGGGTCTCCTGCCCTCGGCCCCCGTGGAACTCAACCTTCTTTTGGAGTGGGCCAAGGACCGCGTCCCCGCGGGCCGCGCCATCTATTTTATCCTAGAGGACGGACCCGAGGCCCAAACCCAGGGCGCCCTGGCCCGCGCCCGGGCCCGGGCCTTGGAACTCAATCTCGCGGTCATCTCCCTGGAGATAGGTTTCCGAGATTGGGAAGGCCTCGCCGCGCGGCTCCCCGACCCGGGGGCCGTGATTGTCTGGACCAACCTGGGGCCGGCCGCGGCCATCCGGCGGGCTCTCGCCCACTCTCTTCCGGATGGCGTCTTTTGGATGACCCATTCTCTAAACGCCCCGAGCGCGGAAATGGTGGCCCTCACCGCGGGCAGGTGGGCGGGCACGATCTTTCCGGCGGTTTTAAGGCCCACCGCCGAGATTTCCGAGGCCTACGGGGTGGTTTTGCGCAAATTCTCCCCCGCGGGCGTGAAAGAAAACTACCGCACCCTTTTGGGCTTCGGTCAGGGCCAGCTCCTGGCCCGGGCCATCGTCGACGCCACGAGCAAAAGCCAAGGAAGGGCCGGGGATATCCTGCGCTCCTTCCGCGAACTCTCCCCAGCGGGAACCGTCGTCAGCGGCGTCTCGCTGCCCTCCGCGCCCATGGACCCCGGGGGCGCTTATCTCGCCCAAGTCGACGCCCGGGGAGGCTGGGCTCCCCTCCCCTAATTTTTATCCGTTTTTCCCCCAAGCTCTCCGCGCCCGCGCCATTTGACGCCCAGCGCGCGCTCTTCCGTAACCTTTAAGCAGGCGCCCATGTCCCCCACATATCCCCCCAACGCCCCGTCCCTCCGCTGCCCCGCCTGCGGCGCGACGGTCGCCCTCCCCGCCCAAGAATGCCCCGAGTGCTCCTTTAACTTTAAGGAAGGGCACAGGAGCGCCTCCACGCCCTCCGACTTGTCTTTAGACGCGCCCCGAAGCCATTTCAAGCTCTATCTCGCCCTCGGCGCGGGGGCCTTGGCCCTCCTGATTATTTGGGGCTTATGGTCCTTCCACCGCTCCGAATTCCCGCCGCCGGAAGCCTCCGGCGGCGGGACCATCCTCTCGCCTAACCCGGGCGGCTCCGACAATCCCCTCCTCAATCCCGCCAAGCCCTTAAGGGCCGCGCGGGGGACGGCGGATCTGGCGGAACGGCGGGGCGACGCCTTGGACGCCGTCCAGGACGAGCTGACCGGGGTCGCTCCTCCCGAGGAAGAGCCGACGCCCTAGCCCGCCAGGCTTTCCCCGATGAGGGCCTCCACCAGGCAACCGTTTAAAAAGGCCAGGCACTCGAACTCCAGAAACTCAATGGCCCGGTTGTCGAAGAGAACCTTGATTTCCAGAGGGTACTCCTCGTCCGCCTCCTCGTAGACCACCCGGGCCCGGATCTTGGGGAGAAGCTCAAACTGCCAGGCGTTCCCCCCTTGCGGGCTCCCCTCGATCCTCTGGCCGCCCAAGGCGCGCGCCGCCCGGACAAAGGCCTCGTAGCCCGCCTCCGCGAAAGCCCGCGCCAAAGGGCCGTTCAAAATATCGCGGCCGGGCTCCCGCCGGCCCCTGGGGATCCCCGGGAACTGGGATAAAGTTAAGTACTCTTCCCCCGGTTCCCCGGCGCCCGTGGAAAGCACGTAATGGATTAAAACGCTGCGGTTATTGGCGCGGGACGCGCTCCCGTCCGCCGCCCGGACCCCTTCCCCGGAGACGACGTAGTCTTTCCCCAGAAGAGAGACCAGTACCCCGTCCGGGGCCGCCCGGAGGCCCAGCCTCTGGGCCCCCGCTTTTAAATCCCGACCGCGCAGGCGGGGCAGCAAGCCTAAATAGTTTTTTTCGTATCCGTCAGGCGTCTCGCCCATCTTTAATCCTCCTCAAGTCGCCGCGGGCGCGGCCGTTCGCGGAGGCTTAGGAAGGCCTCGCGGCCCCCTTTTTCTGGCCTCCAAATTGCTCTATTAGCCGGCGGGCCTTAAGGCCCCGCGCGGTTTCCCCGCGCGAATTTTCCCTCAAAGGCGCTTTCGATGCCCGCCTTCCGCTTCAAACTGGAATTTCTTTTAAGCCTCCGGAAAAAACGCGAGGAAGAGGCGGCCCTCAAACTCGCCAAAAGGCTCGCGAGCGTCCGCGAGCTCGAAAACAAACTAAGCGCCATCGCGGACTCCCGGCAAAAACTGAGCGAGGACGTCAGCCTCCGCTCCCGGGAAGGAACGCTCACCCCGCCGCTCATCGCCCTCTACGGGGAATACCAGGCCAAACTCCTCCAGGACGCGAAAAAAGCCCAAGAGCTGTTAAACTTAAGCCTCCGCGAAAAAGCCAAGGAACAGGCGGCCCTCCAAAAAGCGGCCATGGAGCGCCAGCTGATGGAAAAAATCAAAGAAAAGAAGGCCGTGGCCCACAAAACCGCCGAGCTTTACCAAGAGCAGATAATCTTGGAAGAGATGGCCTCCCTGGTTAGGGACCGGAAATTCAGGAACGCCTAAATGACCTCCGCCACCCCCCCCAGCCGCGCCCGCCGCGGCGGCCCGCCCCCCGCGCCCCAGCCGTCCTCTTCCCTGACCCTCGCGCCCAGCGGCCCCCAGGGCTCGGCGACCGCGCCCTCCAAGGCCTTTAGCCGCTTGCGCCTCGTCCTTTTAGCGGCCCTCCTGGTCCTCATCGCCCGCCTCGCCCTCTCCGGCTTTTACCTCAATAACGCCGACGACTCCCCCAGCCTCGGCGAACTCCCCACCGCCCGGACGGCGGAGGCCGCGACGCTCGCCCCCGCCTCCGCCGCGGCTTTGCCCGCGGCCGGAGCCCAAGGGTTGGAAACCGCCGCGGCCTCCTCCAGCGCCTTGGTCGCCACCGCCGCCAGCCCCATGCTCTCGGGGGCAGCCGTCTTTTTTCCCGCCGCGGCTGACCCCGCCCTGACGGTCGCCGCCCAACTTTCCCCGGGCGTCATTCCCCTGCCCCCGGGGGACGAGGATTTGCGCAATCCCCAAAGGCCGACGGCGCCGCCCCCGCCAGTCCCCGCCCCCGCGGGTGGCGCCGCTGGGCCGCCCCCCACGGCCGCCCCAGGCGCCCCCGGGGGACCCACTCCAACCGACGATCTCGCGCGGCGCGAATTTGAGCTCAACCGCCGGGAAGTCCAGCTCAACGCCCGGGAAGAAGCCTTAAGGTCCTTGGAAAGGGACGTAAACCTCAAGATCCAGGAAGCGGATAAAACCCGCGCCGCCTTGGACGACCTCATCGCCCGCAACGACGCTATCCTGGCGGAACAGAAGTCCCTCCGCGACGAGCAGCAAAAAAGCGACGACGCCTTGAAAAGCGCCCGGGTCGAGCACCTGGTCGCCGCTTTCAAAGGCATGAAACCCGAGCAGGCCGGCAATCTCGTCAACAGCATGGAAGACTCCGTCGCCGTGGCCATTTTAACCGCCATGCCGGGGAGCGCCGCGGGAAAAATCCTGGCCATGGTGAGCCCGGACAAGGCCGCCCGCCTGATTAAAGCCATATCCGAGCAGAGAATAGACCCCAAACTCCTCTTGGAAAACACCCAGTACGACCTCCCGCCCCAGGCGGGACAGTAAGTTAAGGCCTCCGGGGCGCGCTAAGGCGGCCCCAAGGGGGACGGAGGCGGAAACGGGGCTGATTTGAGGGTATTTTAGGCCTCGGCCATAAAAATGTCAAAATAATAATTACAATGGCGCGGGCGGGTCCACCCCGCGCCTCGCCAAAAGGCGGCCCCACGAGGTGGCGGTCGGCCTTGGGCGCTTGGCGGGCGCGACCGCGATTCTATTTCCCCTCTCTTTTCCAATTCCGCGATCCTCCGCTTGAAACGCGCGGATTATCCGCGCGAGACGCGACTCTCGTCTCAAGCTTTCCAACCGCGCGGGAGGGGTGTACCGAAAAAAAAGCATCAATTTTGTGGTGCTCTTGAGCACGATCTTCTGCACCATTAATAGCTCCGTATTAATAGCGTAAAAAACGGCCTGGCTATAGACTCAACGTGAAGTG
>JAISCZ010000048.1 GCA_031265205.1 Deltaproteobacteria bacterium | reverse complement strand
CGAGGCGCGGCGCGGCGCGGTCGCGCGCGGGGCGCGATTTCTCCCCCTAATTCCCTCTCCAATTTCTCCAAACTCTTCGCGCGGGGCTGAAATTAGCGGTCGGAACGCGCCGCGCGAGGCTCGCGCGTCTTGAAAAATTTCGGGTAAATAAGCTAAAATGGCTTTCTAGTCATATTAGTTGGTTAACGCCATTAGCCATTTGGAATCGGAGGCGCTTTTACAATGGTTTGTAAAATCAGCTCGAAAATCAAACTACGCTTATTAACCGCCCTTACGGCTTTTTTAGGAGCCTTGGGGGTTTCAGCCTCCGCTTGGGCCGGAGAAGCGGACATTATTCTCCCGGCGTTTACCTCGGCCCAGAAAACGACCCTTTCCGTGGGCATCGTTCTGTGCGTCCTGGGGTTTGTCTTCGGGCTGTTCCAATATCTGAGCATTAAAAAGCTCAAGGCCCATAGCTCCATGCTGGACGTCGCGGCCACTATCTACGAGACCTGCAAGACCTATATGTTCCAGCAGGCCAAACTCCTCGTGATCCTCTTTGTTTTCGTGGGAATCTGCATCTCCTATTACTTTGGGTTTCTCTCGGAGTCGACGGGATTTTCGGGCGTGTGCTGGATCCTGCTCTGGACCGTCATCGGCATCATGGGTTCCTACAGCGTTGCCTTCTACGGAATGAGGGTTAACACCCTGGCCAACAGCCGTATGGCCTACGCCTCCCTGACCAAAGACCCGCTTAAATTCTGCTTTATCCCCCTCAACTCCGGCATGAGCATCGGGGTATTGCTCATTTCCCTTGAGCTTTTCCTCATGCTCATTATTCTGGTCTGCATGCCCAGTTCCCTGGCGGGACCCTGCTTTATCGGGTTCGCCATCGGCGAGTCCCTGGGCGCCTCCGCTTTGAGGATCGCCGGCGGCATCTTTACCAAGATCGCCGATATCGGCTCCGATCTCATGAAGATCGTCTTCAAGATTAAAGAGGACGATCCCCGCAACCCCGGCGTCATCGCCGACTGCACCGGCGACAACGCAGGCGACAGCGTGGGCCCCACGGCCGACGGTTTCGAGACCTACGGGGTGACGGGCGTGGCCTTGGTGACCTTCACCTGCATGGCCGTGGGCCTCAATTTGGACCCGGACGCCCAAAAATTCTTGCGGAACTCGCTTCTGGCCTGGATCTTCACCATGGGCGTGCTCATGGTCATCTGCTCTTTGGTCGCCTTCTATATCAACAAATTCTTCTGCAAGGCCCGCTTCAAAGGCAAAATCAAATTTGACTTCGAGGCGCCCCTGACAAGCCTCGTCTGGATTGGCAGCGTCCTTTTTATTATCGCCAATTTCATCGCGACTTACTTCATTTTGGGGCCGTGCTCCGTTTTTTACGAGACCTATCCCAAAGCCTGGTGGATTCTTTCGGGCATCTTAAGTTGCGGCACCCTGGGCGCGGCCCTCATCCCGGAATTTACCAAGATCTTCACCAGCCCCAAGTCCGGCCACGTCCTCGAGACCGTGGAGGCCTCCAAAGAAGGCGGAGCCTCTCTCAATATCCTGGCCGGCTTTATCGCGGGCAACTTCTCGGCCTTCTGGATGGGCCTGGTCTTCTGCCTGCTCATGTTCCTGGCGCTCGTCTTCGCGAACCAAGGCCTGGGGGACATGATGATCTATCCCCCCATCTTCGCCTTCGGGCTCATGGCCTTCGGCTTTTTAAGCATGGGACCCATCACCATCGCCGTGGACAGTTACGGGCCCGTGGCCGACAACGCCCAGTCCATTTACGAGTTAAGCCTTTTTGAGGAAATCCCCGGGGCCACGGACGAGTTGGAGAAAGAAAACGGCGAAAAGCCCGACCTGGAGCTGGCCCACTATTACCTGGAGGCCAACGACGGCGCCGGCAACACCTTCAAGGCCACGGCCAAGCCGGTCTTAATCGGCACCGCCGTGGTTGGCGCCACCATCATGATCTTCTCCACCATCCTCATCATCCAAAACGAGTTGGGGATTGAGCCGGAGACTATCCTGCACCTCCTGAACCCCTACACCCTCATGGGCTTCCTGTGCGGGGGCGCGGTGGTCTTCTGGTTCACCGGGGCGGCCACCCAGGCCGTGTCCACGGGCGCCTACCGGGCGGTGGCCTTTATCAAGAACCACATTAACCTCGACCCCAACGCCTCCAAAAGCGCGGCGCTGGAGAACTCCAAGGAGGTGGTGCGGATCTGCACGCTTTACGCCCAGAAGGGGATGTTCAACATCTTCGTGGCCATCTTTTCCTTCGCCCTGGCCTTCGCCTTCCTGGCCGCGCCCACCTCTTCCAACAACTCGGTCTCCTTCTTCGTGGCCTACCTCATCTCCATCGCCTTCTTCGGGCTCTTCCAGGCCATTTTTATGGCCAACGCCGGCAGCTGCTGGGACAACGCCAAAAAGGTGGTGGAAGTGGACCTCCAGCAGAAAGGGACTCCGCTCCACGACGCGGCCGTCATCGGGGACACGGTGGGCGACCCCTTCAAGGACACTTCCTCGGTGGCCTTAAACCCGATCATCAAGTTCACCACCCTCTTCGGGATGCTGACTTTGGAGATCGCCATCACGGAAAAGTTCCGGGCCGTTTCCCTCTACTTCGGGCTCCTCTTTCTCGCCATCGCCCTCGTTTTCGTGCTCCGCTCCTTCTACGGCATGCGCATCTCCCGCCTGACGGGCGGCGCCGAGGCGCCCCCGGAGGACGCGAGCCCCGCCCCGACCCCGGAAAAATCTAACTAGGGTTTTTATCCCCCAGTCTCAAAGCCAAGAAAGCCCGGGGGTAACCCCGGGCTTTCTTGGCTTTTCTCCTCAAGGCGCCATGAGTCCCAAAAAGCCATCCAAAATACGGGCCGACGAGCTGGTCTTTCTCCAGGGCCTGGCCCCCAGCCGCTCTCGGGCCCAAGCCCTGATTTTAGCCGGCCAAGTGGCCTTTCCCAACGGGGAAAAGGTCCGCAAGGCCGGCGATCTTTTGCCCCCCGACGCCCTTTTGCGCCTGACGGGGCTCAAACTCTACGTCAGCCGCGGCGGGGATAAGCTCGCCGGGGCTTTGGAGGATTTAGGCCTCAGCGTGGAGGGCCTCAACTGCTTGGACTTAGGGGCCTCCACGGGCGGCTTTACCGATTGCCTTTTAAAGAACGGGGCCTTACGGGTCACGGCCCTGGACGTGGGCCGGGGCTTACTGGCGCGGAGCCTGGTTGAGGACGAAAGGGTTCTCCTCGTGGAAAACAGCAACGCGCGCTATCTCGCCGAACTCGATCTGGAAAAAGACCTGCGGGGTCCTTTCGATCTTATCCTCTTGGACCTTTCTTTTATTTCCCAGGGCGTAATTCTCCCCGCCGCCGCCCCGGCGCTCGCCCCGGGGGGCCGGATTCTCTCTTTGATCAAACCCCAATTCGAGGTGGGCCGCCGGGACGTGGGCAAAAGAGGAGTGGTGCGGGACCCGCTCCTCATCCAGGGAGCCGTGGCTAAAATCGTCGCCCTCGCCCGCCTGCTCAGTCCCCCCTTAGAACTCCTCGCCCAGGCGCCTTCCCGTCTCAAAGGCCCCAAGGGCAACCAGGAGATCTTTGTCCTCCTCGCTCCAGAGCGCCCTTAAGCCCTCGGGCCGCTCTCTCCCGCGCCCGACCGCGTCGGCCGCGCGCGGGGAAATCTTCGCGCGGGGCGCTTCCCCGGCGACGCGCCCCGCGCGGGGACTTTTTTTAAAAGCCCCCGCGCGGGGACGCCTTTTTTGCACGCCGCGCGGGTCGGCTTTTTTTTGAGCCCCGCGCCCTCTTAGGGCAAAAGCTCGTAATGGTCCGTGGCCGCGACCGTGGCTAAATTGCGCAAGGTGCGCTCCAGAAGGATTTCGTGGTGGGCCAGGCCCGAGTACCCGAAGGTGCCCCGGATGGCGCTGGCCACGAACTGCGAGCTCCGGTCCATGGCGATGGGGAGGCTGTCGCCCTGCAAGAGGCTTCCGGTCAAAACGCTCGAAAAAATATCCCCGGTCCCGTGGTACTGCGTGGGGACCAAGGGCCTTCCGGTGAGCCAGTAGCGGCCGTCTTCCCGGTTGTAGGCGGCGACGGAGCTCGTGTCCGCCTTGGAACGCAAAGGCAGGGAGGTAATCACCGGCATGGCGGGCCCCAGATCCGAGAGGGCTTTGAGCCAATCCTTGACCTCGCCCTCGCCCATGGCCTCGGGAACGGGCCTTTCCAGCATCAGCGCGGCCTCGGTGATATTGGGGGTAATCACCTGGGCCCGGGCGGACAGCTTCCGCATCTCCCCCACCATTTCCGGGGGCATGGAGGCGTAAAGCTGGCCGTGATCCGCCATCACCGGATCCACCACGACCAAGGTGTCGGGAGTCTTAAAGGCGTCGATGAAACGCGCGACGATATCCGCCTGCCTGGCGGACCCCAGAAAGCCGCTGTAGATAGCGTCAAATTTTAAGCCCAATTTTTCCCAGTGGGCGATTATCTTCGGCAGCTCTTCCGTCAGATCCAGAAGGGTAAAGCCCTCAATGGCCGTGTGGGTGGACAGAATGGCGGTGGGCAGAGGGCAGACCTCAAAGCCCATAGTGGAAAGAATAGGCACGACGACGGTCAGGGAGCAACGCCCGAACCCGGAAAGATCGTGGACGGCCGCCACCCGCGGCAGGGGATTTTTCATGCGACACCTCTCGCGTTCGCGAAACTAAAAAAAGTCACTCGTCTTTCGGGCTTTTGCCGACGCAAAGCCCCACGGCGCCGGCGAGCCCCAAAAGAACCATGAGGCTACCCGAAAAAATAAACATCACGAAATAATGGGGCTCTTTCAGCGCGTAGGCGGCGCTGAGGGTCCAGATCCCCGCCGGAAGAAATACGACGCATAAAAGCAGCGAAAGAATAAAACGCGCCACGAGGTTACCTTAAGGGCCCCAAGAGGGCTCGCGCGAAAAAAAGGCGCCTTTGGGGACGGCGCCGGGCCTCTTTAACGCCCGAACGACGCGCGCCAAAAAGGCGAGGCTCTCCCGGGAAAGGGGAAAAGAAAAAAAATAACCACGCCCCTCTCGCCCGACGGAAGATCGCGGTTAAGGCGCCGCGAGAGAATCTAATTATTTTTCAAAAAGACGCTTTTTATTCTAAAAACTTTAAATCGCGCGCTTTTTATTATAGCAAAATCCGGGCGAAAAAAAAGCCGGGAAGGAAAGCCCCTCCCCGGCTTGTGGAAATGATTTTCCGGCGGAGCCGGCCGCTATTCCTCGGTCAAGGTAATGGCGTTGACCTCACAGGCCTCAATGCAGCTGTCGCAGCCAACGCACTCCTCCATATTAATGGGAACGGCCTTGCCGTCTTTGATTTCGTACACGTCCGAAGGACAGGCGTCTTTGCAGTTGCCATCGCCGTTGCAAAGCCCGGAATCGATCTTTATGACATAACCCATGAGCGATACTACCTTTCGCTAAAGCATTGTTAGAGTAGCGTTAATATGGCCTTAAAAAGGCCTCCCACCCGTGGCCCCTCCAAAGCGGCGCGGGTGGCCGCCGGGAAGGATCCCCTCAAGGATTTTCCCTATATAGCTTAATTTGTCAAAATAAGCAAGGCTTATTTTCGCCGCCGCGGGGCGGGAAAGCGCGGCTTGACGGCCTTAGCGAAAGGGGAGCTTATTTTTTGACTGAAGGAAAAAAGGGGGGAAAATTGAAAGCCGCGACTCCCCCGCGCGCGAGCGCGGGAAAGACGCGGCTTTGCGATTTAGGGGAAAAGGGAGCTTAAGCCGTGACGGCGGCGGGCTCGGCGGCGGGCTCGGCGGCGGGATAGACGCTGATTTTCTTGCGGTCCGCGTCGTAGCGCTCAAAACGGACCACGCCGTCAATCAGGGCGAATAAGGTGTAATCGCGCCCCTGACCCACGTTCGCGCCCGGGTGGAACTTGGTGCCCAACTGCCGCACGAGGATGTTTCCGGCGCGGACGGCCTGGCCGCCGTAGCGCTTCACGCCTCTTCTTTTGCCTATAGTGTCGCGTCCGTTCCGGCTGGAGCCGCCCGCTTTTTTATGAGCCATTTTTAGTCCTTCCTATTCCGTGACTTGGGCTTCCGGCTCCGCCGAGGGCGGGGCGCCGGCGGTCTCGGCGCCATCGCGCGCGATCGAGAGAATCCTGACCCGGGTCAGGTACTGGCGATGGCCGATGGTCTTCTGAAAGCCTTTGCGGCGTTTTTTCTTAAAGACCCGAATCTTGCGATCCCTGTCCTGGGCGAGAACCTTGGCCCTCACCTTGACGCTCCCCAGAAAAGCGGGGTCCACGTTGACTCCGTCCTCGTCCCGGTACATGAGGACGTTATCGAGGAAAATCTCGTCTTCGGGCTCCGCGGGCAGTTTGTTGAAGCTGACTATCTGGCCGGCCTCCACCTGGTACTGCCGACCGCCGCTTCCGATAATTGCGTACATGTAAGTTCCTCCCAAGAGAACTGAAACAAGGATATTACCCCAGAAAAAGGGCCCTGTCAACACCTTTTCCAAGGCTCAAAGGCTTTTCCCTGGCCGCGAGGGGCTATTTGACGACCAGGTTCACGAGCTTGTCGGGGACGAAGATCTTTTTGACGACCGTCTTGCCCTCCAGCCATTTGGCGACGCCAGGGCTTTGGAGGACGAGGGGCTCAATCTCCTCGGGGGTCAGGCCCACGGCTAAAAGGAGCTTGTCGCGGAGCTTGCCGTTGATTTGCACCACGTATTCCACCTGGGGACGGCGGATATATTCCTCCTCGTAGGTCGGCCAGGAGGACTTAAAGACGGTTTCCCCGTTCCCCAACTCCTCCCAGAGCTCCTCGGCCAGGTGGGGGGCGAAGGGCGCCAGGAGCCGGACCGCCGTCGCGGAGATCTCCCGGAGGCGGATTTTATGCTTGGTGAGGTAATTGACGAGTTCCATGAGGCGGGCGATGGCCGTGTTGTAGGAAAAGCGCTCAATGTCCTGGGTCACGCTCTTGACCGTGGAGTGGAGCCAATAAAGGGTCTCGGCCCCCGCGGGGGGCTCCGGGGAGAGAGGCCCGGCCTTGGGGGAGACGGCGGCCACGAAACGGTCCAAAAAGCTCTTCATGGCCCGGACGCCGCCGTCGCGGAAGTCCCCGCCCTCCAGATAGGCCCCCATAAACATCAGGTACAGGCGGAAGGAGTCCGCGCCGAACTCGCTCACGTACTCGTCGGGGTTGATGATATTGCCCTTGGACTTGCTCATCTTGCCCCCGTCCTTGACGATGATGCCGTGGGCCACGAACTTGCGGTAGGGCTCCGGGAAATCGATCGCCCCCGCGTGGTAGAGGGCCCGGCAAAGCCAGCGGCTGTAGAGGAGATGGAGAACCGCGTGCTCGTTGCCTCCCACGTAGAGGTCCACGGGGAGCCATTTCCGGGTGAGCTCGGCGTCAAAGGGCCGGTCGTCGAAGCGGGTGGAGGGGTAACGGTAAAAATACCAGGCCGAGCACAGGAAGTTGTCCGACACGTCCGTTTCCCGGTGGGCCGGCCCCCCGCACCGCGGGCACTGGGTCTCGTAGAAATCCTTTTGGCGGTGGAGGGGCGAAAAACCGCTGCCGTCCGGCTTGAAGTCCTCGATAAAAGGAAGCGTGACGGGGAGGTCCTTTTCCGGGACCGGGACCGTCCCGCATTTATCGCAGTACACGATGGGAATGGGGGGCCCCCAATAGCGCTGCCGGCTCACGCACCAATCCCGGAGGCGGTAGTGGGTCCGAGGCTCGGCCAAGCCGCGCCCCGCCAAAAGAGCGACGATCTTAGAGAGGCCATCGGTCTTGGCCTCCAAGCCGTCAAACTCGCCGCTGTTCATGAGCCGCCCGTCACCCGCCCAGGCCTCGTCTTCCACGCTCGTCCCCGGGGGGGACGAGACCACCTGGACAATGGGGAGATTGTATTTTTTGGCGAAGGCGAAATCGCGCCCGTCGTGGGCCGGAACCGCCATAATGGCCCCGGAACCGTAACCCATGAGGACGTAGTCGGCCGCCCAGATGGGGACCCGGGCGCCGTTTACGGGATTGGTGGCGTAGGCCCCGGTGAAGACCCCCGTCTTTTCCCGTTTTTCGTCCTGGCGGTCCGTCTCGGACACGCTTTGGGCCGTTTGGCGGTAAGCTTCCAGCGCGGGCCGCGCCGCTGGGGTCGCGATCTCGTCGAGGAGGGGATGCTCCGGGGAGAAGACCACGTAAGTGGCCCCGAACAGGGTGTCCGGCCTCGTGGTGAAGACCGTGAACTTCGGCCCGCCTTCCACCTGAAAGATAACGTCCGCCCCGACGCTTTTGCCGATCCACTGTTTCTGGGCGAGTTTGGTGCGCTCGGACCAATCCAAGGTCTCCAGGGCGTCCAAAAGCTCGTCCTGATAGGCCGTGGTCTTAAAGAACCATTGCTCCATCTCGCGCTTTTCGACGACCGAGGAACAGCGTTCGCATTTTTCGTCGATGACCTGTTCCTTGGCCAGGACGGTCTGGCAGCCCGGGCACCAATTGACCGGGCCCTTGGCCTTATAGGCGAGCCCGTTCTTGTACAGGGTCAAAAACATCCACTGGGTCCAGCGGTAATACTCGGGGATGGTGGTGTCCACCTGGCAGTCCCAAGCGAGCATGAGGCCCATTTTTTTGAGCTGTTCCTCCCGGAAGCGCTCAATGTTCTTGGGGACCATGGTCGCGGGATGGCGGCCGGTTTTGAGGGCGAAGTTCTCGCTGTGCATTCCAAAGGCGTCAAAACCCATGGGCTCAAAGACGTCAAAACCCAAGAGCCTCCGGTAGCGCCCCTGGATATCCGAGCCCACGAAGGCGAAGACGTTGCCCACGTGGAGACCCTCGGCGGACGGGTAAGGAAACATCATCAGGTTATAAAAGGGCCTTTGGGCTTTTTCCAAGTCCACCTCGTTGACCCGCCCTTTTTCCCAGCGCTCGCGCCATTTAGCCTCCACCACCCTCGGATCGTATTTTTCCATGCCTTCCTTCTCGCCTCTCGCCTTAAATAAAAACTTAAAAAACCTCCCCGAAAGGGGAGGCTCCAGCGCTCTGGAAGCGACCCAGAACTGGAGTCGGCGCGCGTTTCGCGGCCTTAAGGCCTTTCGCGCGCCTGACTCAAGCGCCGGAGCGCCGCGCTCAAGCCCTCTAAAAAGCTTCAAGACGCGCGCCAATATAATATAGATACCCCGCTGAAATCAAGGCCCAAAGCCTCTTTCCGGCCTCCGCGCCCCCCCTCGGGAAAAAAAGCGCCCGCGCCCATTTCCCCCGCGACGCGCCCCGCCTCCCTCCCCGGGGAGACTGGGGCGCCCAGGGGTCCCCCAAGGTTAAAGGCACCCTCAAATCTTAAAGCGCCCAAAGGCATAATGAAGCCGCCGTTTAGCCCAAAGTCAGCGCTTCGAGTTCTTAAATCCCCACGCGAGCCTCGCGCGGCAAAAAAAATCCGCCTGGCCTATTTTTCCGTGGAGGGGCGCTGTGGACGCGCGTATTTTAGGAGGAAAAATGAATTCGTGATTGGGTTAGATGGCTCCACTCGCGCTTTCCCCAGAGCGGCGCTTCCCGCCAAGAGGCTTTCTCCTCAAAAGAATGAGCGAGCTTGGCGTTAACTTCCCCCAAACGAATACGTAATGAAAATATAAGCGCTAAAACGCGCTATAAGGCGAACTGTAATCGAGCCTCTCATCGGTCACCTCAAGAACGATCATAAAGTTACGCAAAAACTATCTCCATGGCGTGTCAGGGGATACCATCAATCCGCTCCTGGCGGCTTCGGCCTTCAACTTTAAGAAGTTGGCAAGGAATGAGAGAGACTCTCTCCGCAAAATTACCAATGCGCTCCATCTGTCAATACCTCCGCGAAAGAACAAGTTCCGAGGACTCCCGATATGGAGGAATCCTGGTCCCCTCTTCGATTAGCTTTCTGAGCGCTCGCCTCCCTTGAGGAGTTGCCAAGCTCAACGAGAAGCGCAGACTAGACCGAAAAGCCAAACAAGCTGGTTGATGGCAGAGTCACGCCCGAAAATGCTCGATATATACCTCCTAAGCCAGAAACGCTTCCGTCAATGACTCAAACTATGAGGATATTGAATAGATCCCAGAATATCATAGCGTCTACAAAGGCGCGCCATGTTGACTTAACCAATCCAATACTTTTTCAGGGGCAACTATATAGTATATTGAATTAATAATTAGATATACGAAAAGTTTATAGCTCTAATCATTAAAATATTTTGGTTTATTAATTATTATCCAAAACCCATTCCTAATTGAGCCAACATGTTTGATAATATTATTGTTTTGCAAATTATTTACATAGCGTTGAATAGTTCTAATATTTTTACCGAGTTTAGCCGCGATAATTTTTGTCGTTGACGATGGGTATTTATTGATGATTGAAAGAACAGCTTGTTCATGTTTGCTTAATATTGGAGCTGTAGCGGTAATTGCCGCCGCTGGTAGCGGTGTGGTATTAGGCCTATAAAATGCGACAACGAACCCTTTATCGATTTTATTAAATTCAACTTTCACATTGGCTTGTTCACACGCTGACACAATACGTTTTAAGCCAGTTCCAAAAATTTCGACATCATTTCGGTAAAATAAAAGACGCGCTAAGAGTGGATTTCGTTTCACAGAATGGGCTTTTCCATCAATAAAATCATGTGGGGTAAGCCATTCAGGAAACTCTCCTGGATTGAAGATTTCAACTCGGTTACTGAAAATCGCAATTTCGTTGGTCTGAGATGATTCATAGTCTCTATGGCAGAATGAGTTAACAATGGCTTCGCGTATGGCATCCATTGGAATTTCCGGTATTTCTTTACGTTCAATGGAACCATCCAGCACCACTTTCCAATGAAGAGAAGAGCGAAGATATTTTTCAGCTAAATTGATTAAATTAGTTATATTGCCATTAGCTCTTTTAATATCAATGATAGTCAATCGTTCATCCGTTGCGAAGTTCGCCATCTGCACTTCCATCAGAGATGAACCGCAAAATAGGACATCAGCGGCATTTTTGAGTTTGCCATTGAAAACCAATTCAAGTTTATTCAGAACTTCTTCCTTGGTAGTATAAGAAAAATCTATGCGCTCGGCGACGTTAGCGCGTTTAATAAATTCTCGAAGTTCGTCTTCAGGTAAATTAGCAATTGACATAGCTGAAATTTGGCTGTCCCAGTTATTACGCTTTTGATAGTTTTCTAGGAAATATATTTCTATTTCGTCACGTGACATTAGCTTGTTTTCATCGGCGATTCTTATATACGCTCTGCCAAAGGCATAATATGGCACATGTTTTCCAGAAAATTCGACATGCACGCATTCTTTATCATTGATAATAATTTTAGAAATTTTAGGATAAATTTTTGGTTCAAGGTGAAACCCTATACCTTGGCTTATGTCTCTGAGAGTTTTCGTCGAAATTTGTATGCCGATAGGCACGCCATTATCGTTGATACCGAAATATAACTCTCCCCCATTATGCTTGTTGAGAATAGCGGATATTGAAATGATCGCTTCTTTTAGTTCTGCGGTTGAACTTTTGAATTCTAATTTTTCATTTTCTTCAAAAATTGCCATAAGTATCCTCCGAAGTGAAATAATTAAGTAATTTTGTAAGTTTTCTAGCTTCTTGTAGTAATTGAAAAATGAATAACATAATCATGTGATGCTCCATCTTGAGTTTATCTATAAATGTCTGAGCTACGTATGGCTGAATTAGCATGGGTACCTGATGGAGCATTGATGTTCATGAAGCTATTGTTTTTTATACTATTGTCTTGAACTATGATTCTCATTTGCGAACACGGTTCAGAAGACGAGATTCCCAATTAATGGAGATACTTGACAACGAAGAAGTTGTCAATAGTGATATTATTGCATCCTTTTTAAAAAATATAAAGTGATTGCCGCAAGTAGTTATATTGTTTTTTTTAACACTATATATATAGTGGGTGGCTTTATTTTATCATATTTTTTTCTAATTCTTTCAGATTTATGATGTGTTCTTTATTTTGAGGAATATTGTTTAAGAAATACACTGGCGACTTGAGAGCGACCATTCTAGGGCTCTCCCCGGGCGACCTTAGAGCGACATTTTAGGCTCTCTCCAGACGACATGAAAGCGACATTCTAGACTCTCTCCCGGCGACATAAGAGCGACATTCTAGGCTCTATCCAGGCATGAGAGCGACATTTCGGCTCTCTCCAGACGACATGAAAGCGACATTCTAGACTCTCTCCCGGCGACCTTAAAGCGACATTCTAGGCTCTATCCAGGCATGAGAGCGACATTTCGGCTCTCTCCAGGCGACATGAGAACGACATTCTAGGCTCTATCCAGGCATGAGAGCGACATTTCGGCTCTCTCCAGGCGACATAAGAGCGACATTTCAGCTCTCCCCGGGCGACATGAGAACGACATTTCGGCTCTCTCCAGGCGACATGAAAGCGACATTTCGACTCTCTCCAGGTATCCGCGCGCGGGTTTGGAGTCAGTCCGCACCGCGTTCCGGTGGACCCAAACGTTTTAAGGTCCAGCTCCTCCAAATTGGGGTGGTAAATTGGGACAATATGGCTCTTTAATCAAAAAATAAAGGTCTAATATTGATTTTTTGACCAATTATCATATAATTGTATTCATGGATCGAAATAAGATTTATAAAGGCGACTTTTTGGAGCTTAAAAAGTATCCGTTCACGAGATGGAATAAACCAAGAAGCTTTACTCAAGCCATCCCGCCCCAGTAACCTGAACAAACCCCTTCGGGTCAGAGCCAAGGTCCTGGGCGGAACAAGCGCCCTCCGAGCCGAGCCAAGGCGCTGAGTGGAGCAAGCTCTCTCGGAGCCAAGCCAAGGCCCACCCCTGAAAAGATACGCCGCCTCCCTCACCCTCCCCAACAAGTCCCAGCCATCCCTCGTCCACTTCCTTGGCGAACGGGACACAGTCTTCCCTACGTCAAAGGCGCGCGGAAACGACACACAGTCCCTTGCCCATCTATTGGGCTTGGAAGACGATTCCGCGCTGGGCTTCGGACGCTTATCGCTTCTGGAGAGCGCCGCCGCGAAAGAGATGAACTGGGCTTCAGAAAATGGCGCTTAACGGCCGTCATGGCCCGTCGTGTCGTTTCCCTATTTATCGCGAGAAAAAACCATTCCTCACAATTCCCACTTTTGAGTCATCCATAAGACCTCCGCTCTCTACGCGAACAGTCTTCGCCACGCTCCATGTCTCAACGGCAGTGGAAATCAAGCGACAAAAGAATTGAACCGCGCCGACCTTTTGAGCTAAGAGCTAAGAAGGAAGAAAACGATCGCCCCCGATTCTTTTCCCAGGCTCAAGATTTTCGCGGAGTTCGTTCCCGCTAGCGTTTCCGCTTGGGAAAACGATAGTCGCGTGATGGAAAATTAAACAAATCAACGTCTATGGTATTTCATTTTCTAAAGAAATTTGAGGACATTGGAAATTGCGCTCTTTCCCAAATTTTGTCCTGACCGCGTATTCTCCGTAAAATACAATCGCGAGCCCAATAATCGCGCTGGGATTCTTTATCCCATAAGATCCCGAGCGATCAATTTTGATGATTTGCCTCAAAATGCCGTCAAGAGCCTCATCAATTATTTTATCCTTATTGTCTTCGTTAATATCCGCGAGACATTTAATTTGTATTATTACGTATTTGTCTCCCGTAAGAGCGACTGTTAAGTTGGAATTCCCAATTCTCCCAGTTTTTTCGCTTTTAACGTCTATTCCGGCGGCGCGCAAAGCCGTTCGTAAAACCGCGTGTCGCCGATATTCAAAAGGAATATTGAGTAAAATGGTAACGTTGTCAAAAATTACGCCAATAAGCGCGTCTAACGCTTCAGCGTTCTTATCGCCGAAAGCGTCAGCTAATTGACAGCCTAATTCCGGTAATTCTTTATAAAATAGCCCAAAGATAGACTCCCGGCAAAACGCGCTAAAAGATTCTTTCGCCTCTTTATTCGGCGCCCCTAAAAACATTAAGCCACGATATATCGGACATCCTTTCACGCCAGCTATTTCAACGAACTCAACTCTCTCAATCGTTAAGTAGCCGCAATGGAATAGAAGCGCCGTTGGATTAACATGACCCACGTCCGCCTTCGTAAGATCTTCTATCGTATAGCCGACTTGAAGAGGATCAATAAAATCCAAGGGCTTTTTAGCGATGAGCGCGCGCGAATTTTTTGTCCACCCAACTTTGGCCCAGTGGGAGTCAAACGATTTATCGGCAAAAAAACGCGAAATAGAATACGGATTGAGAATTCTGTCTTGTCCAAGCCAACTGTAGCCACCGAACGTTTCGAATATTTCGTTTCTTAAATCTTTTACGGTCGCGTCCGCTTTCATTCGCCTTTCGTTTTTAAGGATTTCCAGCGTCGATTCCATTCTGTCGGCGAATAAAGCGTCAAAATCATTAGCCGTGAACCCGCAAACGCCGGCGTATTCTTCTTTAATGGAGATATCTTTAAACATATTGGCGCTTTCTACGCCCATGGCGGTCTTGGCGAAAAAGGTAACGCCGGTAACGAAGGCAAAGCGAATGTATCGCGTATTTTTCTTCAGAGCGAGATAAAAATCGCAAAGGACATCGACATTGCCCCTCGCGAACGCGACGCTATCAAGATTCTCTGACGCGGAAGCGTCGTAGTCGTTCACCAAGATTACGACTTTCGCGCCATTGTATTTTTCGATAAGGCCTTCAAACAGAGAACTTTGCGCCTCGTCAAAATCTTCCTCAATCAGCGCGAGCCCCTCGGATTTCGCCGCCAACGCCAAATCTTGAATTATTTTTCGTTGTAATTGGCCCGCGTTTTCAATTTTACCATAAGCCATGGATATTTTCACTACTGGATGAATCTTAAAATCATACGCCTTTCGCTCGCCTCTCGTTAATGGCGAGCCTCTTTCCGACTCAATCGGAAAATTATCCGAGGCGATCCATAAACCCTCAAAGAGTTCCTTTTTCCCGCGAAACAGTTCGGCTATGGCGTCTAAAAGAATAGTTTTGCCAAATCGGCTGGGACGCGAGAGAAAACAGAATTTGTATTTATGAATCATCTCGTAAACGTATCGCGTCTTGTCGGCGTATAAAAAACCGCCTTCGATAATTTCGCTAAACGGCGTATCAGTTACGGGCAATCGTTTCATAAACTAATCCTCCCCTCCGCGCGCCCTAAAAAAGCGACGGAAAATTATTCTCGCTACCTAACTCCCTTTAAAATAACCCAAAATCCATCGAAATGGAATAGTCCCGAAAAAAACGGTTTCCCCCTTTTATCGCGGAAGGCGTTCCCTTTTGAAGTTAAAAAAAGCTCCGCGCGCAAAGCGGATTTACGCCAAGCTGAGCGTAAAGGTCAAAGAAGGAAACCCCGCGCGGCGCGGCGCCCTCAACGCGGCTCGCTCCGGCGACGCGGCGCGTCGTCTTAGGAGCGCCCCCGCGCCTTAAAGCGACGCGCGAGTCACTCTTATCTTTCGCTTCAAAGCGGACGCGTCGCGCCAGCGCGAAACCCGTCCCAAGCGCGCCAGGGCCGCCCGCGAAAAAGCCCCCGCGCGCGCCTTATTTTCCATCAGGCGCCCTTAAGCCCGCTTTGGAGCCCCTGGCGCGCGTCCTTCCCAAGCCTCTCGCCTCAGTAAAAAAGAGGCTCGCCGTCCAAAGACAAGGCGGAGAGGGGGAGAGGGAGGGCCCAAGGCCGAATCTATTGCCCCTTACCCTTCTTTTTGCCCTTGGAGGCGGGGGCCGGCCGGGATTCCTGGCTATTGTAGCTCTCGAAAAGCGGCGGCACGAAGGAGGAGCAGTGCTTGAGAAAATGAAGATGAACGGTCGCCGTGGGCCCGTTGCGGTGTTTTTTGATTTGCAGTTCCGCCTTGCCCTCAAGTTCAGGATCGCTCTTCAAGACCTCTGGGCGCAGCATGAACATCACGATGTCGGCGTCCTGCTCAATGGCCCCGCTGTCGCGCAAATCCGCCAGATCGGGTTTGCCCGCGTCCGACCTTTTGAGCTGGGAGCAGCATAAAACGGTCACGTCCAACTCCTTGGCGAGGTTTTTAAGGCTCATGGAGATCTCGGCCACTTCCCTTTCCCGGTTGGTGGCCGGCTCGTTGGAAGACATGAGCTGCAGATAGTCCACCACGATGAGCCCCAAGTTCGGGAGGCCCTGAGTTTGGAGCTGCCGCTGGAGCCGCCTGGCCTTGGCCCGCAAAACCACCGGCTTCAGTTTCTGCCCGGAGGAGGAATCGTCGATGTAGATGGGGGCCTCTTTCAGGAGGCTTAAGGTGTCCGTGAGCCTTCCCATATCCTCCACGCTCAATTTTCCGGTCCGCATGGCCAGCAAATCGTAGTGGCCCACCTGGCAAATCATCCTTTGGAGGATCTGGGACAGCACCATCTCCAAGCTGAAAATCAAGACCGACCGCGCGGGCAAATCGCGCGAGGACTGGCGCATGCTGGGAATGGCCACGTTTAAGGCCATATTTAAGGCCATGGCCGTCTTGCCCATGCCCGGCCGGCCGCCCAGGACGATAAGGTCCGACTTCTGAAAGCCGCCGGTTTTGCCGTCCAAATAGGCGTAGCCCGTGGGAATGCCGGACAGGGCGCCCTTTAAGTCAAAAAGCTTGATAATTTGGTCGTGGACGACTTCCAAGGAGTCGGGGACGTAAACCATGTCGCTGTCCGCGCGCGAGTCGCGGATCTTCATGATCGTCGCCTCGGTCTCGTCCAAAATCTCCGCGGCGGAAGAAGAGCAGGTTTGGCACTTATCCGTGGTTTCCGCGGCGACCACCATGAGCCTTCGCAAAGTGGATTTATCCACTATCGCGCGGGCGTAGCTCTGGGAATGGAAAAAGGAGCTCCCCAGGTCCTGGAGTTCGGCGAGATAGCCCGCCCCGCCGACTTTGGCGTAGGTCTGCCGCCTCCTGAGCTTTTCGGAAAGGGTAATGAGATCGATGGGCTCGTTGGAATTGTAGAGATCGGCGATGGCCGCGAAGATTTCCCGGTGGGCGTCCCGGTAAAAATCGGCGGGCTGCAGCCCCGCGTCCAAGATCTCCGGCATATTGGCGGCCCCGTAGACGATGAGGCTTCCCAAAAGGGCCCTTTCGGCCTCTAAATCGGGATGGGGGGCGAACTCGAAAACCCGCGCGTCGCCGGGGGCGTCCGCCGGACGCTTTTGTTCAAACTCAGGGGGCTCCATACGTCTTTCTCCGCCGGGCGCGAGGCGCTCTCAAGGACGATTAAACTTAGGACAATAATTTAGCCGAGCCCCCCGGGAAGAGTCAATAATTGTCCCAAGGACCCCGCGGAACCTAAGCGGCGAGCCGTTTTCGCGCGCCCGCGCCGCCCTTTGGCCCGCCCCTTTTGGCGCGCGCGCCGCGCGCCGCCGTTTAGGCCCGTCAGCTCGCCATTTTCGCCCCGCCGACCTCCCCTTCCGACTCCGCGAGCCCCGCCGCGGCCAAGGGGCCCGCGTCGCCGCCGCGCTCGTTTAAGCGGTCTTCCGCCAATTTTCCGTGCTCCAAGACGATGACGCGGTCGGCGTGGGCCGCCACTTCCGGGGCGTGCGTCACCAAAACGATGGTGGAGCCGCCCCCGCGCAGCTTATGGAGGATATCCATGACCAGCTTTTCGTTGATCTCGTCGAGGTTGCCCGTGGGCTCGTCGGCCAAGAGAAGCTTGGGATGGTTGATTAAGGCCCGCGCGATGCAGACCCGCTGCTGCTCGCCTCCGGAGAGTTGCCGGGGGAGATGGCGGGCCCTGTCGGAGAGGCCCACCCTCTCCAGGGCCTCCATGGCCTCCCCCTCGTCCACGAGGCTGTGGTAGAACTGGGCCATCATCACGTTTTCCAGGGCCGTCAGATAAGAGACCAGGTGGAACTGCTGAAAAATAAGCCCGATGGCCTCCCGCCGGATGGTCGTCAGTTCCCCGGGCTTAAGGGACGAGAGCCTGACCCCGTCCAAGATCACCTCCCCCAGGCTGGGGGTGTCCAGGCAGCCGATGATATTCATGAGGGTGGTCTTGCCCGAGCCCGAAGGGCCCATGATGGCGAGCCACTGCCCGGGGGGAACGGAAAGGGAGACGTCTTGGAGGGCCTTCAGAGGCCCGTAGATCTTGGAAACGTTTTGGATTTCCATGATGTTTGCCATAATAAAATCCTTGTGGCGAAAAAAGCTTCCGCCCGCGCGCTCCGGCGCGGGTCACTCGCCGCGCAAAACCAGGGCCGGCTCCACGTCCACGGCCCTCCGGACCGGGGCGAGACAGGCGACGACGGTCACGAGGGCCGAGACCAGAACCGTTAAGGGGATCAGAAAGAGTTCCGGGTTGAGGGCGCGCCCGAAGACGTTTTCCGAGACCACCCGGGCGAAAATGAGCCCGAGGGCGGAGCCTAAAAGCCCTCCCGCGATTCCCAGGCACAATCCCTCGGCCAAGAATTCCCGGGCGACCCGGCGGTTGTCGGCGCCCAAGGCCTTTTTAAGGCCGATCTCCCGCCTTCTTTCCAAAACCACGGTCATCATGGTGGTGGCGACGCAGATCATGGTGAGGGTCAAAACGACCGCCGTCACCAAGTAGACGAGGGACGTGAGCTTGGCCAGGACCGTTTCCTCGGAGCGGGTCACCTGGGTGACCAGCCGGGCGTCCACCCCGGGAAGGGCCGCCTTAATCGCGCCCGCGATCCGCTCCAGCTCGTCCTTGCCGGCGGAAAGGGAGGCCTCCGCCAGATCCACCCTACCCTCTTCCCCGGTCATGGCCTCCATGTCGGAAAGCGAGAGAAAAACGAACTCGTCCTCCACCCCGCCGGTGATGACGACCCCCACGACGGCGAACTCCTGGTCGTAGCGCTCCCGGCGGGAGTTGCGCCCGTCGAGGGGCATGGTCTTGCCGGGGCCGAGCCCCGTTCTCTCGGCGACGTCGCCGCCGACGAGGATTTCCCCGGGCCGCGCGGGCCAGGCGCCCTCCACCCGGTAGAAGGGGCTCGTCTTCCGCGCTTCCGTAAAGTCCGTCCCCACGGCCGTGTACGGGAGCATGCGCGAGCGGACGCTTTCGTAGCGGAAGGGGGTCAGGCCCACGAGCTCGCCCTGGGGCAGGAAGGCGCGGGCCTTCTCCAAGAGGCCCCGGTCGAGGGCGAGCGCGCCCCCCACGGGGACGAAGGCCAAATTGGCCCCGTAGGAGCGGAACTCGCGGCTCAGCTGCCGGGGGATATCGTAGCAGAGGGTCACGAGGCCCAAGAGGACCGTGGCCCCGATGGCGATTCCCGTGAGGGCCACCAAAAGCCGCGAGCGCCTCCGGACCAAGGAACTCGCGAGCATCCTGAAAAGAAAAGGCCTATTGCCTTGGAGGGCCGTTTTAGCGCCCATGGAGCACCTCGGTGGGCTTCAGTTTTAAAATGGCCTGGAGGGCGGGCAGGCTCCCCAGGAGCGTCACCAAAAGAACCATGAGAACGGCCAAAGGGATCACCACGGTCTTGACGACCACCTGAGACCCGAAGACCGAAATTCCGATAAAGCGCGCGAGCCCCAAGCCCGCCAAGTACCCCACGAAGCCCCCCAGAAAGGCCACCAGGAGGGTTTCGGCTAAAATCAGGAGGGAGACCGCGAGGTTAGAGGCCCCGAGGGCCTTCATGAGCCCAATCTCCACGCTCCGCTCCATGATGTTGGCGGTCACGAGGTTGGAGATGGCCAATGCCGAGCACAGGAGGGTCAGAACGGTCAAAAGGACGATTAGGAGCTGGGTCTTTTGCATGATGGCCCCCTCGGACTCGGCGACCCGCCAGACGGGCTTGACCCGGGTCCCGGGGAGGGCTTCCTCGATCTGATAGGCGATGGAGCTGATATAGGCCGTGCAGTACCAGGCGTCCCACTCCAGGCGGGAAAGGCTTTCGGGGTCCGCGGCCGCCCGGCGCGCCAAATCGTTTTCCGGGGTCGTCAGCGCGCTTACCTCCACCTTTTGCGCCAGGCCCGGAAGGCCCGCCGCCGCCTGCGCGAAGGCGAGAGTCCCGAAGATCTCGTCGTCCTCGTCCCCGCCGCTCTCAATGATTCCGCGCGTTAGCATGGAGCGCCGCGCCCCGCTCGCGTCTTTGGCCGTAAAGACGGAGCCCAAGCCCAAGCCCAGTTCCGCGGCCAAGTTCCGCCCCACCATGACCCCGTCGAAATGGTCGTCGCTCCCGGGCTCGCCCTCCAGGCGCCACCATGATTTGAGGGGCATGACCCCCGTCGTGACCTTGTCCCCCGTCGGGAGTTCCAGCGTCTTATTGAACCAGGTGCCGTTAAAGACGACCTCGCGCGCCTCCGGCCCCTCCCCCACGGTCAGGCGGGTCGCCAAAAAGGGCGCGAAGTCCACCACGTTAAAGGCCCAGAAGATCATTTTGATCTTATAGAGCTCGTCCTCGGGGAGATAGTTCTCCGCGTCTTCCGCGCCCGCGGAGGCGTCTTCCGTCTCGCCCTCGAAGCGGTACTTGTCCCCGGCCAGGGACGCGCCCCGGGGAATGACGGTCAGATTGGCCCCGTAGGTCTTCAGCTCCTGGTTGACCTTGTCGCCGACGTCAAACATCACGCCCAGCATGGCGGTCGCCAGGCTGACCCCCAAACCCACGGTTAAGGCCACCATCAGGCGCTTGCTTTTCTGGCGCCGGAGGGCCCCCGTGACCATCTTCCAAAACATTGTTCCTCTCCCTCGCTTGAAGGCTCCCGCGCCCGCGCCCCGCGGGGCCGCTGGCGCTACCGAAAGCGGCGCTTCTCGCTTTCCAAATCCATGGGGTCAATGGTCAGCTGTCCCGCCGCGACGGCGTAGGCCAGGGGCACGGGATTGCAGCCCCCGGGAAAACCGATGGTGGACTTGTTCATCACCACGTCGCAGAGCTTGCAGACCACCTGATCGCCCCGCTGATAATAACCCGTGGGTCCGCAAATGTCGCAGGCGTCCAAGCCCACCCCAAAGGCGGTGGCCGATTTGCGGATGACGATAAAACGGGTGAGGGTCCCATCCTCCGTCGCGTACTCGTAACGGTGCAGATCGCCGTCCCCCACGACCTCCAAGTCGAGGCGAATCAGCCCCGCGGAAAGGCCCACCCGCTCTGGCTCCGAGATAACGGGGCCGCGCGCGTCCAAAAAGCGCAGGTAAGTGAGCGTCACGCCGATGGCCAAAAGCGTTAGGAGCAAAAAGGCCCCGCTCTGGAACTGGAGCCTTAAGGCCTTGCGGCTCTTGCGGACTAAAGCGGGATTGTCCCCTTTGGGGCGCGTGGCGTAGGAGAGATATATCAGCGCGAAGGAGCCGAAAGTCCAGACGAGAAGAATCGCGAGCGGGAGGCGCCGGCCGCCCCGCATAAGATCGATGACGAGCCCGGGGATCCACTTGTAACGCGGGAACATGCCGCGCACGTACATGACGCGGGCGGCGTCCACCGCCAGAAAGAGAAAAAAGATAATTAGCGAGATCAGTATTAAGGGATAAAGCGCCCGGGACGGCGTTTTTTTAAGGGCCGCGCCCAAAGCGACGTAGGCCAAGAGCGAAAGGAGGATTCCCGCGAGGTAGCCCGTGGCCTTGGCGAGGTAATCCATGTTGAAGACGCTGTCCAGGCCCACGTCAAAATCTAAAGGATACGTGAAAAGATTGGGGCCCGCGCGCGCGACCATCAGGGCCAGAAGGATCCCCGCGAGGATCCGCGCCGGAAGCTTGGCGCCCCTTCGCAAAGAGCCCCAAAGGAGCGCGGCGAAGAGGGCGAAGGCCAAAAGCGCCGGCCAGAGGATGGCGATGTCGTAATATTCCCGGACCACCCAGCCGGTGTTGCGCTTGAGGATGGCGTAGGTTAAGGCCGCGGCGAGACCTAGGGCCAAAGCGCCTAAGGCTATGGCGCGCCACCGCCTTGGGGAGTCCCCCCGCCTTCCCACGAAAAGCGCGATGGGGGCGAAAAGCGCGAGGAGCCAGGTATTGTCGACCACGTTGATTAAATAAGCGAGCATGGAACTTTAAGACGCGTGGGAACCTTTGGGAAAAGCGCGCGAAAACGGCAAGGCCGCGGCTCCCTTAAACCCGGGCCCTAAAGCCCGAAGGGGGGAGCGCGGCCCAACCTTAAATGAAAGCGTAACGAAATAACAAGCGAGCGAGCGCGAGGCCCGCCGGGAAAAAATTTCCCGAAAGCCTTTTTACCAGGTGCGGGGCACCCAGTTGAAATCCCAGGAGACCTCGATGGGCTTGTCCCAGAAACGGCCGGGCACGCCGGTCTCTTGGTCCACGTGCAGGAGGTAATCCTGTTTGACCGGGCTCTCGATGATGAAGGTGATCTTGTATTCGCCCTCGCCTTTAAGCTTGACGTTATTGCCGTAGTGGGGGCCGTCGGAGGCGCTCATGGGCATAAAAACGCCCTCGATCTTTTCGCCCGTGTCCTTTTTCACGGCCACGTAACGGACGGTCAAATTGGGCACGAAGTCGCCCGCGCCGTAACCTAAGTTATTGTTCTCCATGGCCGCGATGTCGGCCTCCAGGTGCATGTCGCTGTCGGCCTTGGCGAGACCGCCCACGCCCACCGGCTCCATGTCCACGGGCTGGAAGTAAACGCCGGCGATATGGAGAGGCGGCACGTCGTACTCGTCGCCCAGGGGAAACTCCTCAAAGCCGGCGGTGCCCTCGGCGCCCGGGGCCTGCGCCATGGCCATGGGAACGAGGCCCAAACAGAAAAGGAAAGTCAGAGCCGCCAAGAGGCTCACGCGTTTTTGTAACATGAAAAAAAATCCTCCAAAGAAATAAATCGCGTATATCGTGGCCCTATTCGTAAGTCAGGCCAACAAGAGAAAAAAGCCGAAGGGAAGCCGGCCCGGGGGGCTTAAGCCGCCGCCGTCCGTCCCGCGCGCTTTTGTTTCCGGACAATCCAAACGACGGAAAAGGCGCCTAAGAGCAAAAGGATGATCTGGGGGACCAGGGTCTGGTAATAGGGAAAGATTCCCAAAATTTCCACGTAAGGGACCAAGGGCGCCTCGGTGGCCCCGAGGACGTCGCCCTCGATAAGCTCTTTGACGCCGCCCCCCAAAAAGGCCAGGCTCATGACGAACATGAGGATACTGGTGCCGATGAAGAAAGGCTTTAAGGGCAGGCGCATAGTCCCGTGGCGGATGACCATGAAAATAATGACGAGCCCCACGCAGCCGCAGGCGAAGCCCAGCCACACCATGAAAGAATCCGTCCCCTCAAAGGCGAACATGCTCTGGTAAAAGAGAATGGTCTCCGCGCCTTCCCGGAAAACCGCCAGAAAGGCCGCGGCCCCCAACGCGAAGGAGCTGCCGCGGGACACCGCCGTTTTGACCTTGCCTTCGATGTAGTTTTTCCAGGCCTCGGCCTCGGCCTTGGAGAACATCCAGTTGCTGACCCCGAAGAGCACGACGGTCGCGAGCAGCATGGTCGCGCCCTCGATGATCTCCTGGTTTTCGAGGGAGACCGAGAGCACCGCCTGGAAGGCGATAGCGGCGAGGACGCTCGCGCCGACGGCCGCGCCGGCGCTGACGTAAACGGTCCGGATGTGACTGTCCTGGCGCGAGCGCTTGAGGTACGCCGCGATGGCGGCGATGACCAAAATGGCCTCAAAACCCTCCCGTAGCAAAATAAAGAGGGCCTCGACAAAGCTCGTCCAATCGCGGCCCGAACGGGGCGCGAGCGTCGGGGCGGCCGCCGCCGCGGAAGCGGCGGGGGCGATCTCGGGCGCGGCCGCGCCTTCCGCGGCCGGGGTCGCCGCGGGGACGGGCTCGGAACTCATAAATTTGCGGTCCAGGGCCGCGGCGTCCTCTTGGAGCCAAGCGATCAGCGTGTCGAACTCGGCGCGGAGCTCTTGGGTGGGGGCGCCGTTTTTGATCTTGGTTTTGATGGTGGCGAACTTAAACTCGACCGTGGAAGCCCTTTTCCCGGAAATCGAGGATTTGACCATGCGCTCAAAACCCTCTTTTTCGTAATAGCCGAAGTAGGCGTCGTTCACCCAATCCCGCGCCTCTTCCGGGGAGCCGCCGCCCGCGTAGACGTCGTAGCCTTTGTTCAGGGAGACTTCCATGGCGGCGGCTATTTCGGTCCAGCTCGAAAATTTATAGGCCTCCTGCGCCCCCAGGCTGGAGGAAAGGCAGAAGAAAAGCGACGCGAGCGTCAGAAGCCCCAAAAAGCGCGATATTTTCATGGATGCCCTCGAATGCCGGCGGAAAGCGGGGAGAAAAACGGGGGGATTAAAGGATGGGGGCGAGACTTTAGGGAAAAAAGAAAGGGGGCCTAATTTCCCAAAAGCATGAGGGCCAAGGGCTTATGGCCTTCAGGGAGTTTGAGGCCCGCGACGATGGCCGGCTCTTTCATGGAATGGATGTAGCGGGCGCCCAGCTTGAGGGCGGCGGCCGCGAGATAGACGTCCTGGGTCATGGCCCCCGTCAGAACGGCCGCGAACTCCTCGGCCGCGTCGCGGTTACGCAAGCCGCCCAGTTCCTCGGGGTTGGAAACGAAAATAAGGACGTAATAGGCCTTGCCCACGAAGGCCTGGGCCCCGATCTGGGCGCGGATATTTTCCGCGGAGATCTCCCTTAAGAGGTTCTCCTTGGGGAGATAGAGGTAGACTCCCTCGGGGCCGGCCACGTAGACGTCCACGTAAGGGGGCAAACCCTCGGCCATGGGCACGGTATAGCCCGTCCCGCCCCTGTTGAGGCCGGTGGCCGCCCAGAGGACGGTGGAGAGATCGGCGAGGCTGACCTCGGCGAGGGTAAAATCCCCGCCGGCCGCCGAGGACCTTTTCCATAGGGCGTCAAAGAGCCCGATCCCGCCCTGGGTCGTGGGCGCGGGCAGGGAAATGTCCGCCGCGAGGGCCGCGCCCCCGAGGAAAACGGCCAAAACGAGAAAAAAGCCCAAAAAACCGGACGCGAGTCGAGACATCGCTTAAACCACCCTATTGAGCCCCAAGGGCCGCCTCTCCCTCCCAAGGGGGACGGGGCGGCTTCCTCCCTCTCGCCCGAGGGGGGGGACGGGGCCGAATCTTTAAAAAAATGGGACAGAGCCCCGCGAAAACCCCGCGCGCCGGCTTTCCCAAGCGGGCTCGCTTATCTTTACGGAGTCTTAATAACGATAAGCCGCTTGTTGATATTGAGTCTTAGTTTCAATAATTTGCCGAGAGAGTTTATAGCACCCGCGCGAAGCCAATGTCAACAGGGACGCGAGGCCTATTCGCGAAAAATTAATCGTCTAAAAATTAACTTTGGAGGGCCTTTTTACTCTTGTCCGCGGCGCGAAAAGCTCGCCCCGGGTCCATCCCAGAGGGCGAATTTATTGACGTTTTTCCGAAAAAGCGCGTCCGCGCGCCCTTCTTGGCCGGCTCGGGCGGGTTCTCAAAAGCGCCCGCGCGCGGGTCGCGGAGGGCGAAAAAAAGCCTCCCTCCGGCCCCAGGGTCTAAAGGGGGCGGAGGGAGGCTTAAAGGCGCGCGAGGCCCGATTAGCCCAGCGGCGCCAGGGGGCTTAAGAGGGCCAAAAAATTCACGAGGGCCGTGGCTATCCAAAGGCGGGTGGAGGCTTCGATATCTTTGGAGCGCACTTTGAGGGGATTGAAAGAAAGGCTCTTGCAAGCGTCTAAAACAAGATGGGTCAGCGTTCCCAAAACGGCCAACGCCCAAACGGCCAGAACCGTTTTGCGGCCCTGTCCCGCCACGAAAAGGGCCCAGATCCCCGCGTAGAGAAAGGGCACGGAGAGGGAATGGAAGAGGCCCCGGTGAACCGTTTTGCGGCGCAAGAGTTCCACGACCAGGGTATTGAAAAGCAGAAAAGAGGCGAAGGCCAAAAGGCCCACGTAAAGACCCGGCCAGGGCCTGCCGCCGAAGCCGCCCGGGACGGTCGCGAACCCGACCATCGCCGCCGCGGCCCCGAGGCCGGCGACGCTCCCGGAGAGGCGCAAAGGCTTACTGTTGTCCGAGTCCAAATCGGGCAATAAGCCACCGGAGACCCCCGCGAGAAAGGCTAAGGTCGCTCCCGCGTTCCCCAGGCCGTAAAGGGCGTCGGCGTAGGCGACGGCGACGGCCGAGGTCACGGAGCCGACGGCCAGATGGCAGGCGAAATTGGGCAAAAACGTAACCTCCCCAAAGGCGGCGCGCGCCGCGCGCCTGACGCGCCGTTTCGGAAAAACGCGGCGCCGCGAAGGGGCGCCGCGACGCTCAAAGTCGTTATTTTAGTATAACGCGTCGAAATTAGATGTCAATATCCCTTAAAATAGCGTTAAAAATTCAATTTTCCCTTTATTGTGGCGTAATTTTAAAAAAATCCTTAAACGACGATTTTTAATATTGTTTACGCGAATTCAAAGGATCTTGGGGCTCCAACGGACTGTATCCGTTCACGGGGTGGAGGGCGCTCAGGGGTATCCGTTCGTAGGGCGCCGGCCAGACCGCCCGTGGCTGGCGAGGGCGCGCGTGGGGGAAAAGGTCGGCGAGCCAAAGTCATCGGGAGGAAAACGCCGGGCCAACGGCGTGGCGACTCCCCTAAGCGAGCGTTTTCAATCAGCTAACCGGTCAAGGCGGGGGCCGGCGCGCGGGGATTCAAGGCGGAACGGCGCCGCGGCGCCCCTGCGGGAGCGGGCGGGTTCAGGGGAAGGAAAGCGGGCCGGCGTCACTTCGGCGTCGGGCTGGACAGGACGCGTCAAGGAGTCTGGCGGAGCCGGGCGGCCGTCTCGCCGGACCTCGCCGGGCGCCCGGTGGCGACTCGCGAGCGCCACCGGCCGTGAACGGAGACTGAACGGATATAGGCCGAGGAGGAGGGGCGCGCCATTTCAATATATCTCAATATTAGAGGGGGCGACGTAAAAAATATGAACATAGCGGAGTGAAGGTTGAGGACGCGCCGCGTAAGCTTGGGGGTAGCGCTCCCGTCCGTCAGCGTGGTGGCGTCGTGGGTCTCATCGCGTTTAAGCGTTTTAAACTCTATTAAGGGAGCTAAAGGAGGCTCGCGCCTATGTCCGTTCAAAACAAAGAAATCCCGGAGGGATCGCGGCGCCAGAACGAGCCGCCAGCCCCCACCCCGCTCGCGGAAGGCGAGCGAGCCCCCGACGAACCGTCGTCTCTGACGGCGGCCCAGGAAGGACAGCGGAATTCCGGCGCGCCGTTCCCCCAGCCCCAGGCGAACTACGCTCACTTAGAGATGGATCTTGCCGTGAGGGTAGGAAAGCTTGAGTCTGAGATCCAGGCGGCGCGAATGGAGTTCAAGACGCGAATCAACCGCGTTGATTCCAAAATTGAAACTGGCTTGAGCGGCGTCAAGGGCGAAATGAGCGGACTCAAGGACGGACTTGAGGGCAAGATGGACGGACTTGAGGGCAAGCTGGACGGGATTAGCGCGGAAAACAGCCACGTCTGGGCGGCGGTAGCGATAATCGCGACGATAGCGATCATCCCCGGAACGACGCTTTTCACGGGATATGGACAGGCCAATTCCAGGGAACCACTGGATACGCGTCAGGTCTTGATGGCGCCAGCGCCGCCTTGCCAGGCGACGCCTCCTGACCGACTAGACTCTGGAGCCCCAGCGGAAACGTCTTCCCAGTCCGCGCCGTGACGGGAGTCTCCGGGCGGATCCGGCGGCGCGGAAAAGGCGAAGGGGGAAGCCGAGCGATAGCCGGGAAACGCGCGCGCCTCCTCGCGGAAATTGAAAAATTCGGACAGGCTGGGACTCGATGGCGCGCGGGATTTTGGCGCGTCGGGGCAAGGCGCCTGGGTTTCTTCCCCCTCGACGCGTCCCGCCTGAAGGCGGCCATGTCGGCGACGCCCTATGGCCAATCGGCGACGCCTTTCGGCCAAGAAAAAGCCTGGCGCTCGCGCCGCGCGTCAAGGGCGGCTCACGCCGGAGGGGGGAGTTAAGCCTTCGCGGACTGGGGGACCCGCGATCGCCGTCGCTCGCGAAGCTCCGCGGGGCGCGATCTGGCGGAGCCCTCCGCCGCGTGGTCTCCCGCTCGTTTCAGGCGCTCTCGGCCTCTCAAGGCGACACGCTTGAGGGAGGCGCGGCGATATCGGCGCGGGCGTCCCCTCCCTCAAAAAGGGTGGACTGAACGGTTACCAACGGACTCGGGATCTTGGGGCCCCAACGGACTCGCGGCCCCGGCGGGAGTTTCGCCTTTCGTTCCTCCCTCGCCTTTTAACGCCGCTCTTGGGAACGGATGTCTGACAAGCGGCGCGCCCTCAAGAAGGCTCCCCGCGCGATCGCGGCGATGAACTATTTGGAGTTAGAAAAAAATCGCGGCGCTTAAATTTTGGATAATAAACTTAAAGCGTTTTCGCGCGCGCCAAAACGCGCGCGCGCGTTACCCAAAATGACGAATAAAAATTTTTCCCGAAAATTATACCGACGGCTTTCCCCGCGATTTTCCCAACATATTTCCCAACAAGGCGACGCGCGCCTGAAGCGCGCCGAAACGGGCGATCGCTTCAAGCGCGATCGGCGCTTTAGAAGTCGCCGCGATAATCTTATGGCGCCTTAATTCCGCGCGCGCGAACGCCCCAAGCGAGCGCGAAGCGCCATCGCGGCGTTATGGAGCGCTCCAGGGCGGGAAAAAAAGCGTGTCGGAAGGGACGGGGAAAAAAGCGCCATAAGAGAAACTTAAGGGAAAAAAACGGTCCTTTTTCCCCTCTGGAGCGAGCGGCCCTAAGAAAGCGCCGCGCGCGCCAACCCGTAAATTCGCGCGCGAATCATCCGTCCGCCAGCATGTTAATAAACTTTTTCAGAGCGGCTCTGTCATCGCGGTTTTTGACGCGCGCGAGTTTTTTAATGAGCGGCCTAAACCAGGAAGGAATGTCCCCGTAAGGATCTTCGCTGTCCGTGACGCCTAAGAGCCAGGACGGATCGCAGCGCAGGGTCTCCGACAGGGTTACCAAATCCGCGAGCCGGGGCTGACGATCGCCGCGCTCGTAAAAACTGACCGCGTTAAGGGTTTTACCTATTGACTCGCTGACCTCGCGGAGGGTGAGGCCGAGAGCGACGCGTTTTTCGCGGATCCTTTCCGCGAAAATGACGTCAGTGTGATTGGGCTTGTTAAGGCTCATGTTTGATTACCTCCCGCTTCATTAAAAGCTGTTTTTTTTCTATCACGATTTGTATATTAAAACAAGTTTTCGGGGACTTAAGCGCGCGCCCCCAAAACTCGCGTCCGTCGGCCTATTTCCCCAAAGGCGCGCGCGGCGCGAAATGTTGGGGAGCAAAAGAAATTTTAACTGATTTCGCCTCAATAATTTTAAATTTACGCGCTTTTTTAAAAAAACCATTGTGTTTAAGCTCCGCGCGCTTTTGGCTATATCGCGCGCGGAAAAGGCGCGCGGAAAGACGCGAAAACCCCAAAAAAAACGTAATTTTCCCTTTCTCCAAAAAATTCCTTTCCCGCCCGCGCCGCCTTCGCGCCGCGACGCGCTCCTCATTTTGGGGCGCGGCTTAATATCCGGAGGCGCCATAACCCGCGCCCCGCCTTGAAGGCGCTCCGTTAAGCTATATGGCGCGAGGATTCGCGCGCCAAAGCCCGGCCGGGGCCTCTTTCGCCAAAGACCTCCTTCAAACCCATCGCCGCGCGCTCTTTTATTTTATAAAAAACGGGCTGGAAGCTTTACCGCGCCGCGCCCCCCTCGTTTTTTTCCCTAAATCGCGCCGCGCGCGCGGGAGTTTGAGTCAGGCGCGAAAAAAACTCGGCGCGGAACTTTTATGTATTTTCGCGCGCGCGAGAGGCGCGCCCCAACAAGCGCGTGACGCGCGCCCCGACTTTTTCCTTGCGCGGCGCCTCCGGAGAGTTTATCTTTATACTTTAAGGAGGCCGAGCCTCGCCCGGCGCGCGGCCTCCGCGGTCGGGCGCGGCGGACGGATTCCCAAGCCCTTAGGCGCGCGAAAAGGAAGCCCACGCGCGCCCCGAAGGACTTTCCCTGACGGAGGCTTCTTAAGATGACCCCAAACGATGGAGAATTGGCGCTTCTCCGCGCTTCCGCCCAAAACGGGGACCCGGAGGCCCAATTGCGCCTCGCCTTCCTTTACTTGGAAGGAGACGCGGTCGAGCGCGACGACGCCAAGGCCTTGAGCCTGGGTCTCCAGGCCGCGGAGGCCGGGTTGAGCCGCGCCCAGCTCTTCGTGGGCGCCATGTATTTCCGGGGCTGGGGCGCCGAACTGAGTTACCCCAAGGCCATCGAGTGGTTTATCAAAGGCGCCGACGGGGGATGCCACGAGTGCGAGTTCAACATCGGGCTCATGTATTACATGGGCCTCGGCGTCCTCCGCAACCCTCGCATGGCCGCCCAATGGAGCCTCCGCTCCCGGGGGCCCGGCCTCGCCCCCGCGGCGCGAAACCGCTGGGGCGCTCCCGACGACGGCGAGGAGCCGCCCCATGACGGCGCGGAAGCCCGCGCGCGCGCTCTAAAAGCGGCGGAAGCCGGAAACCCCATGGCCCAGTTCAACTTAGGGGTGACGCGCCTTTTGGGGCAAGGCGGCCCCGAGGACTTGGCGGAAGCCGCCCATTGGTTCCGCCAGGCGGCGGAACGGGGGCACCTGGAGGCCAAACTCAACCTCGACTATCTGGAACGCCTCCAAGCCTCGCCCCGTCCCCGGCGCTCCTAAGGATAGGGCGAGCCCGCGGCCGCCCGCGCGGGGGCGAAACTCTAGTTGGCGTTTCGCGCCAACCTGAAGCCCGTGATCATGCTCCGCAGGCTCGGCTTGTCGTGGTTCCGGGTGGCCGACTGCAAATTCCACTCGACGCTGGCCCAGCTGCCGCCGCGGTTGACCCTGTCTTCCCCGGAGGCGGGCCCCTGGGGGTCAACGCGGGGGGAACTGGCGTAATAATCGGGCGCGAACCAGTCGGCCACCCATTCAAAGACATTGCCGTGCGCGTCGTAAAGACCCCAGGCGTTGGCTTCTTTTTTCCCCACGGGCTGAGGCCCCTCATAGGGGTAGTCCCCGCCGTACCAGGCGTATTGGGGGAGCAAGGTCACGTCGTCCCCGAAGCAGAAATTGCCGGCGCCGCCGGCCCGGGCGGCGTACTCCCACTCGGCTTCCGTGGGCAGGCGGTAATTTTCCCGGCCCTCGCGCTCGTTGAGCCTCCGAATAAACTCCAACGCGTCGTCATGGGAGACGCTGTCGACGGGATTGTCTCGGCCCCGGTAGATGGAAGGCTTCGTGTCCATCAGAATGGACCACTGAAACTGGGTGACGACGGTGGCGGCGAGGTAAAAAGGCTTGGAAATGGTCACCGGGTGGACGGGAAGCTCGTAGAGGGCTTCCCCCAAAAACGCGGGTCCCGCCCCCATGTTAAACGTTCCCGCCGGGATGAGGTTGAAGCGGATCCCGATGGCGTTAACGATTTGGGGAGGGTTTAAGACGGGAGTCTGGGCGCTTAAGGGGCTCGCGCCCAGCGCCAGGGCCGCGGTTACGAGACAAAAAAGGAAGGCGCGCGATAGCACGGAATTTTGAGCCTTTCTCCCCGTCGCGGCGAGGCTCGCGTCCCCATTTTCCCTTGGGGCGAGTCTGTCCGTCGGGTGGAGCCTCAATTATAAGCCAAAGAAGCGCGGTCGCCAACGGGCTTCGGCTTTAAGGGGAAAACGCGAGTCCCCCCGCGGCGGGCGCGAATCCAAAAAGACAAAGGAAAGACAAGGGGAAAGACAAGGGAAGGACAAGGGAAAGACAAGGGAAGGACAAGGGAAGGACAAGGGAAGGAAAAGGGAAAGACAAAGCGCGAGTTGAATTCGCTCCGGGAGAGTGCCAAAATAAAGACGAGGCGTTCGCGCCCGACTTTGACGCTTGCCGCTTGGCGAAGGCCTTGGGGGGCCTTGGCCCGGCCCTCTTTCCCCGACGCCCTCCGGCCCGCGCGCCTTTTTCCCCCGGGCTAATTCTTTTTCTTTTTCGCGCGCCCTCTCGCCCTCTTTTATCCGCGCCGGTCGCGCCGAGCGCTCTGGGGAGAGATTTTCGCGCCCCCTGGCCGCTTTCCGCCTGGGCTTGGAGGCGGCCGCGCGCTCGCGCGCGCCTCCCCGGGCGCCCCTCGGGAGCGAAAAGGCGCCCTTGCGCGCCCTGATTTGAAATAATATAATATCGCATGGGGCAGGCCGAGGGGTTTCCCCCGGAAATCATGGAGAAAAACATGCGGATAATTTTGTTCACCGGTTTTTTAGGGTCCGGAAAGACCACCGTCCTTCTCAACCTCGCCGAATACCTCGCGCGCAATTCCGACCCTAAAAAAGTCGTCATCATCGAAAACGAGATCGGGGACGTTAACGTCGACGGCAAGCTCATCTCCGGCTCCTCGTTCGAAACCCGGGACCTGACCAGCGGCTGCATCTGCTGCACCCTCTCGGGGGAACTGGTCAGGGCCCTCGAGGACATCCGGGACACCATCAAACCCTCCTGGATCCTCATTGAGGCCACGGGACTCGCCCACCAGACCATCGCCGACACCATCGGCCGGGCCGTCCCCCAGAGCCCTCCCTTAAGCGTGGTCGTCGTCGACGCCGAGCGCTGGGAGGAACTCTACGACAGCATCCCCTTCCTCCTCGCGGCCCAGGTGGAAAAGGCCGACGTCATCTTCATCAACAAGATTGACAGCGTGGACGACGAGGAGCTGAGGCACATCGAAACGGACGTCAAGGAGATCAACGAAACGAGCCCCTTGCTTAAAATCGTCGCGTCCCGCGACAAACTCGACAACGTTTGGGAAGAGGTGATCGTTAATGCCTGAAGACAAGAAACCCGCGGACCCCAAAGCGACTGACGCCCCCGCGCGGAAACATCACCATCACGCGGGCCACGTCCACGACCACGACTGTGATCACGAGAGCGATCACGGTCACGAGAGCGGCCACGGACCCGCCCACGGCCCCGGAACCGCCCACGGCCACGGGACCGCCCACGGGGGCGAGGCCGCTCCGCTCCACCTCGTGAGTATCCATGGGAACCACCCGGAACACGCTCCGAACGACCGTGGGAGCCACGGGAGCCACCACTCCGACGGCCATGGGCCCACCCGGCATATCCACGTTCACGTTCACGTCCATTGCGACGATGTCCACGACCACCGCCACGACCACTGCCACGACCATGACCATGACCATGACCACCGCCACGATCGCGGACACGATCATGACCATGACCATGACCACGATCACGATCATGGACACGGCCATGAGAGTGAGCGTGACCACGGGCGCGGCCACGACCACCATAACCACGGGCCGGCCGCCGACCCCGCGAGCGAGGACGCTTCCATCGTCTCCTTTGAGAGGAAGTACGCCGTCGTTCCCCCGGAAGGGGTCCCCGGGGAGACCGTTATCGCGAGCCTGGAGTTCTTCCTCAAAGAACTCGCCTTTTCCCTCAGGGGCGCCAAGTTCATGATCGGCCACATCAAAGGCTACGTGACCTTGGACAACGGCGGCGCCATGGGGCTTTCCATCGTCAAAGCGACCGTAAACCGCAAACCCCTGGACTTTGACCCGGCCAAGCCCGTCAAGTCCTTCAAGCTCGCTTTGACCAACATCGTTTTCGGCCCGAGCGTGGAAGAGTTGGGCCGACTGGTGGAGTTGGGCCTGGCCCTAATCCTTCCGGCGACTTCTTACGGGGAAGCGGACGAATAGCCCTCCCTTTCTTCTCCCCCCTCTATCATCCCCCCAGCGCCGCCCTCTAAAGCGAGCGCGCCCGCGCGAGGGACGCGTTTTTCTCTCCCCGCGCGGGGAAAGCTTTAAGCGAAAGGCGACTTTTCCCCCAACTTCCTCAAATGATATCTTCTTAAGTTTAAAGGGCGGTTTCCCTAGAAGGGGATCGCCCTTTAATCGCTCAATCTTCCCCTCGGGGACGCGGCGCGAGGGGAAACGCCCCCCGGGAAGGCGATAACGAAGGCGACGCCTTGGCGGAGAAAAGGCGGAGAAAAGGCGGAGACAAGGCGGAGAGGCGCGCGGACTTAAAGGGGTCTTTGAGGGGAGGCTTAAGACGGGCGCGAGCTTTTTAGGCGCTTGCGGAGGGATACGGGCAAAACGCCGCGAGGGGACACCTATCGCAGCGCGGCTTTTGGGACTTGCACAGGGCCCTCCCATGGGCTATGCCCTGGTGGGAAAAGAGCGTCCAACGCTCCTCGGGGATAAGCTCCCCCAGATCCGCCTCGACCTTATCGGGGTCCTCGTGGCGCGTGAGGCCCAGCCGCCGCGAGATCCTACCCAGATGGGTATCCACCGTGAGCGCGGGGAGACGGAAAGCGTTCCCGCGCACGCAGTTGGCGGTCTTCCGCCCCACCCCGGGGAGGGTCAGCAAATCTTCCATGGACCGCGGCGTCTCTCCCCCGAAAGAGGAGACGAGACGCGCGGAGGCCCCGCGGATATTTTTGGCCTTCGTCCGAAAAAAGCCGCAGCTCCGGATAATGGCGGCGATATCCTCTTCAGTGGCCGCGGCCATGGCGGCGGGATGGGGATAGGCCTTCAAAAGAACCGGGGCCACCTGGTTGACCCGCGCGTCCGAGCACTGGGCCGAGAGGATAGTCGCGACCAAGAGCCCGAAGGGATCGCGGGGCCCAAGCCCGCAATCGGCGTCGGGGTAGAGCTTCTGGAAGGCCGCGAGGACCGCGCGCGCGAGTTTCGCCCTCTCGCGCGAAGGGGCGGCGGGCGCCGGGAGCTTCTTGGCGGCGGAAGGGCGCCCGCGCCGGGCGCGAGTTCCCGCCGGCCCGTCGGGTTTAATGGATTGGCTCATCCGCGCGCCTTCCGCCGTAACGCCTTAAGGGCCCCGGGCGGGGCCCTAGAAGAGTCCCCGCAGGAGGGAGGCCACGTTTTCCGGGGTAAAGCCCAGTTCCGCGAAGATAGCCCCGGCGGGGGCCGAAAAACCGTAGTCCTCCACGCTCAGAATCCGACCTTCCGGGCCCACGAATTTTTCCCACCCGAAGGAGCGGCCCGCCTCCACGGCCAGACGTTTTTTGACTTTGGCGGGAAGGACGGACTCGCGGTACTGGGGGCTTTGCTCCATAAAAAGCTCGAAGGAAGGCAGGGAGACCACCCGGATCTTCCCGGGGGAATCCAGCGTCTCCAAGGCGCTCAAGACCAAAGAGACCTCCGAGCCCGTGGCGATGGCGATAATTTCCGGGTCGCCGCCGTCCGCGTCCTTTAAGACATAGCCGCCTTGGGCGGGGCCTTTTAAAACGCTCGGATACTTTTGGGGGTCGAGAATAGGAAGGTTCTGCCGCGAGAGGGCGAGGACCGAGGGGCCCTGGCGGAGAAGGGCCACGCGGTAGAGGGCCTGGGTCTCGTAGGCGTCCGCGGGGCGCGCGACCATCACGTTGGGCATGGCGCGCAGGGCCGCCAAATGCTCCACGGGCTGGTGGGTGGGCCCGTCTTCCCCCACGCCCACGCTGTCGTGGGTGAGGACGTAGAGGACCTTGAGGCTCATGAGGGCCGAAAGCCTTAAGGCCGGGCGCAGGTAATCCGAGAAGACCAAAAAGGTCCCCCCGAAGGGAATAAAGCCCCCATTGAGGGCGAGGCCGTTTAAAATGGCCCCCATGGCCCCCTCGCGCACCCCGAAATGGATGACGCGGCCCTGGGGATTCAAGGGCAGAAGCGAGCCGCCTTGGCTGATGGTCGTCTTGTTGGAGGGTCCCAGGTCCGCGGAGCCCCCGAGCAATTCGGGGAGATTCTGGGCCAAGGCGTTAAGGACCAGTCCCCCCGCCGCGCGGGTGGCCAGGGGCTTGGCGGGCGAAAACTCAATAAGGGAGGCCTCCAGCGCCGCGGCGGGAATTTCCCCTTTGAGCCTTCTTTCCAGTTCCGCGGACTCGGCGGGGTATTTAGCCTTATAGGCCTCGCGGAGCTCTTCCCACCGCAGGCGGATCCCGCGGCTCGCCTCCGCGCGCTCCCGGAAATTTTTGGCGACCCGCTCGTCCACCGCGAAGGGCGCGGCCCCCTCTTGGCCGTAAAAGGCCCTCGTCGCCTCCAGGGCCGCGGGCCCCAAAGGCTCGCCGTGGGCCTCGGGCTTGTCTTCCTTGGGGCTTCCCGCGCCCAGGCGGGTCCGGGCCACGATGAGGCTGGGTTTCTCTTTTTCCGCCCGCGCGTTTTCCAGAGCCAGGCACAGGGAGTCCAAGTCCTCCCCGTCGGAGACCGTGATGACCTGCCAGCCGTAGGCCAGAAAGCGCGCCCGGGCGTCCTCGGTAAAGGTCAGATCCGTGGAGCCCTCGATGGTCATCCGGTTGTCGTCGTAGATATAGATAAGCTTATGGAGGGCCTGGGACCCGGCGAAGGAGGCGGCCTCGGCGGAGACTCCCTCCATCAGGTCCCCGTCGGAAACCAGGGCGTACGCGTAATGATCGAAAAGAGGGAAGTCCGGCCTGTTGAAGCGCGCGGCGAGGCTCCTTTCGGCGAGGGCGAGACCCACGCCCATGGCGAAGCCTTGGCCCAAGGGCCCGGTCGTCGCCTCCACGCCCGCCGTGACCCGGTATTCGGGGTGGCCGGGGGTCCGGCTGTGGGGCTGGCGGAATTTTTTCAAATCGTCGAGGGTAACGGGATAGCCCGCCAAGTGGAGAAAGGCGTAGAGAAGGGCCGAGCCGTGTCCCGGGGACATGATAAAACGGTCCCGGTCGGGCCAGTCGGGGCGCTCCGGATCGTGCTTGAGAAAGCGGGTCCACAGCGCGTAGGTTAAAGGCGCCGCGCCCAGGGGCAAGCCGGGGTGGCCGCTTTGGGCGGTCTCCACCATATCGGCCGCCAATAAGCGGAGAGCGTTGACCGAGGCCTGATCCTTGCGGTTGAAACCCATGGGGGTCATTTTGGGGATTCTCCTTGCCAGCGGGATAGCGCGCGAGAAAGGCGAAGGCCCGCCTCTCCGGCGCGAAACGGAACGTGAGGGATTATGAGTCTTTATAGCAGACAAGGCCCGCCAAAAAAAACCCCTCGCGCCGCCCCTCGCGCCCGCGCGCCGCCCCCTTGGGCGGGGCCGCCCTCTCCCTCTAGGCTTTCACCACCGTGGGGCCCTGGGGAAAGGCCCCCCGGGTGTCGATTATAAGGCGGGAGTGCCGCAGGATAAGCTCATGGTCAAAGGCCCGGTGATCGGTGAGCATCACCGCCGCGTCAAAGGAGGCCAAGGTCTCCGGGCGCAGGGGCGTGGACCGCAAATCGTAGGTGGCGCGCCTCGTGCGGGGAAGGGCCGGCACGTGGGGATCGGAGTACTGGACGTCGGCCCCCGCTTCCGCGAGCAGCCTTAAAACCTCCAGGGAGGGGGACTCGCGCATGTCCTCCACGTTCTTTTTGTAGGCCATGCCCAAAAGGAGGATCTTCGCGCCTTTGAGGGGGAGGCCCCTCTCGTTTAAGGCCCCGGCGAGCTTGTCCACCACGTGGCGGGGCATGCTGGAATTGATTTCCCCGGCCAGCTCGATAAAGCGGGTGTGGATCCCGTAGGCCCGGGCCTTCCAGGTGAGATAGAAAGGATCGATGGGAATGCAGTGCCCGCCGATCCCCGGGCCGGGGTAAAAGGGGGTAAAGCCGAAGGGTTTGGTGGCCGCGGCGTTGATGACCTCGTGGATGTCGAGACCCATGCCGTCGGCGACCAATTTCAGCTCGTTGACCAAGCCGATGTTGACGGCGCGGTAGATGTTCTCCAAAAGCTTGGTGAGTTCGGCGGCCTCCGCCGAGCTCACGGGGACCATCTTGGCCACCACCTGGCCGTAGAGGGCGAGCCCCACCCGGGCGCAGGCCGGGGTGACGCCCCCCAGGACCTTGGGAATGGTCTGGGTCTGAAAGTCGGGGTTGGCGGGATCCTCCCTTTCCGGGCTGTAGACCAGAAAAAAGTCCTCGCCGATGGTAAAGCCCCGTCCCTCCAGGGGAGGCCGGAGGACCTCCTGGGTGGTCCCGGGGTAGGTGGTGCTCTCCAAAGAGAGGAGCTGGCCTTTTTTAAGGTAAGGAACCAGGGCCGCCACGGTGCCCGCGACGAAACTGAGGTCAGGATCCTGGTGGCGGGTGAGCGGCGTGGGGACGCAGATAATCAGGGCGTCCGCCTCCTCGGCCAGGCGAAAATCCGTGGTCGCGGAAAAATGGATCGCCGTCTCCTTGAGCCTCGCGGCGGAAATATGCCCGATATAGCTCTCGCGCCGGCCAATCTTCCGCACCTTTTCCTCGTCCACGTCGAGCCCCAGCACCTGGTAGCCCGCCTCGGCGAAGGAGAGGGCCAGGGGCAGCCCCACGTAACCTAGGCCCACGACGCCCACGATGGCCTTGCGGGAGTTGACCTTATCCAAAAATTCCTTTTCATGGCCCGCCATGGCGCGACTCCCTTTTCTAAATCAGCTCGCTTAAAGCGGAACAAACCCGGTCGACGTCCTCTTCCGTCAGATAAGGATGGAAGGGGAGGGAAAGAACCTCGTCGCAAAGCCGCTCCGCCGTGGGGCAGTCCCCCACGCGCCCCCCGAGGCCCGCGAAGGCCGGCTGGAGGTGGAGGGGCCGGGGATAGTAGATCATGGTGGGGATTCCCCGTTTTTTGAGTTCCTCCATGAGGGTCGCGCGGAAGTCCGCCCGGATCCGGATGGTGTACTGGGCGTAGGCCGAACGGAAACCCTCGGGAACGATGGGGTGCCAGGCCACCCTCTTGAGCTTTTGACGGTACCAGTTGGCGACGGTCTCCCTCTTGTCGAGCTCCTCGGGAAGGGCGGCGAATTTCCCTAAAAGGATCGCCGCCTGGATGGTGTCGAGGCGGCTGTTGAGGCCCACCCGCTCGTGGAGGTACTTTTCCGCGCCCGCCCCGTGGACCCTGAGGCTGCGGACCACCTTGGCGAGATAAGGGTCGGACATCAGGACCGCGCCCCCGTCCCCGTAGCAGCCCAAGGGCTTGGCGGGAAAAAAGCTCGTGGCCCCGGCGTGCCCGAAATTGCAGGCCTTCTGGCCGTTAATCTCGCCCCCGAAGGCCTGGGCCGCGTCCTCCAGGATGTAAAGGTTATACCTGAGGGCGATATGGGAGATAGTCCAAAAATCCGCCGGGAGCCCGAAGAGGTCCACGGTGATAATGGCCTTGGGCTTGAGTTGGCCCTCGGCCAAGACTTTTTTAATCTTTCTTTCCAGATCGATCGGGTCCATGTTAAAGGTCGCCTCGTCCACGTCCACGAAAACGGGAGTGGCCCCCCGCAACGCGACGACCTCGGCCGTGGCGATAAAGGTGAAGGCCGGGACGAAAACCGCGTCCCCCGCCTTGACCTCCCAGGCGATGAGGGGAAGCGTCAAAGCGTCCGTGCCGTTGGCGCAGGTGACGCAGTCCTGGAGATCCGTAAACTTGGCGAGCTTCTCCTCCAGTTCCCGCACCTCGGGGCCTTGGATGAAGGAGAAATGGCGCACGGCCTGGCTAATCCTCTTGTCCAGATCTTCCCTTAAGAATTCGTACTGCTTTTTGAGATCGACGAAAGCCATAGGTTTAGGATCGCTCATAAGGCCTCTTCCCCCAGCGAGTGGTTAAAAAAAGCGGGCCCTCCGGCCCTTTTGGGGCTCTTCGGCGCCTTTAAGGGGCGCGCGCCCTTTTCTATTCAAGATCCGTTCCAAGCGGGACGCGTTCCAAAGGCCGGGCGGCGCCAAGGCCCTTTAGGCCGGCGCGAGGCCCGCGCCATCCCGGCGGTATTTCTGGCCGCAGGAGGGGCAATCCAGCTCTTCCCTCAGCTTGACCCCGCAGCGGCAGACATAGCCCGCGGGCCTGGCGGGATTGCCGTAAACCATAACGTAGGCCGGAACGTCCCGGGTCACGACCGCGCCCGCCCCCACGAAGGCGCCTTCCCCCACGACGACCCCGCAGACAATGGTGGCGTTGGCCCCGATGGAGGCCCCGCGCTTAATAAGGGTGGGGCGCGCCTCGTCCATCCTTTTGATAAAGGCCCGGGGATTGTGGACGTTGGTAAAGACCATGCTGGGGCCGCAGAAGACCTCGTCCTCGAGTTCCACGCCCTCGTAGACGGAGACGTTGTTTTGGATCTTGCAGCCTTTTCCCACCTTGGCCCGGGGGCCGATGACGACGTTCTGGCCCACGCTCGCGCCCGCGCCGACGACGGATCCCTCCAAAACGCGCGAAAAATGCCAGATCTTGGCGCCTTTTCCCACGAACGCGCCCCTGTCCACCGCGGCCGTGGGGTGCGCGAAATAGTCCGGGGCGCGGTCAGTCTCGCGGGGATCGACCGCCCCCCCGGAGGCGAGGGAGGCGTCGGTCGCGGCGAGGAGCGCGAGAACCTCCAATCCCTCCTCCCCGCCGCGGGCGCGGGGCCGCGCGCGCGCGCCCAGGGCCTCCAAAAAGGCCTTGAGGTTCTCCTTGAGGGGCTCCACGGGCTCGAGGGGAATTTTTTCCCCCTCCGCCTTGGCGATGGAGGGGCGCCCGCCGGGATAGGAAATAACATGGGGATAAAGCGTCAGCTTGGAGTCCCAGGGGGCGGAATCGTCAAAAAGGGCCATGGCCTTCAGGCCCACCACCCCCAGCCGAAATTCCTTGATGGGATTGAGCCAGCTCACGGAGACCCTGGCGCTCGCGCCCCCGGGGAAGGCGAGATCGATCTCGGCCAAGTCCGGGATCCCCTCCGTCAGGTAGGAGCGCGCGCAGGCCCTCAGATAATGGGGGCTTTCCCCCAAAAGAGCCAGCAAAACGCTGAAATCGTGGGGCGCCAGGGACCAGTGGGCGTTCTCTTCCGTCCGAATTTTGCCGACGTTGAGCCTCCGGGACCAAATATGGGCGATTTTCCCGAAATAGCCCGTCTCCACCAACTCGCGCAGGCGCGTTACCGCCGGGTGGCGGACCATCAGGTGATCCACCATGAGAATGAGCCCCTTGGAGCGGGCGAGATCCACCATTTCCCGCCCGTCCGCCAGCGCGAGGGCGAGGGGTTTTTCCACGAAAACGTCTTTCCCCGCCACCATGGCCTGGCAGGCGAGGTCGTGGTGGAGGGCCGCGGGGGCGGCGATGGCCACGGCCTTGACGTCCCTGTCGTCGATGGCCTCCCCCAGGGACCAGGAGATTTTAACGTCGGGAAACTTTAAGGCGATGGCCGCGCGCCTCTCCTCCGAGGGGTCGTATATGGTTTTAAGGCTTCGGAGGGCGTAAAGGTCCCTCGCCAAATTCTGGCCCCACTGGCCGGCCCCAAGGAGGGCCACCTTAGGCGAGCTTTCGTCGATACTCATAATTGTTCCTGGAAGGTTTAAGGGGCGGCCCGGGGGCGCGGCTGGGGCTTTGGGGGGAAAGGAAAGGAAATTTTTAAAAGGGGCGCCCAAGGCGGGCGCCCCATGGGAGCCTTAAGAGGCGCCCGCGGGCGCTTTTTCAGTCGAGGGCGGCCGCGGCTTCCCGCTCGTCGCCGCAAAAGGAGAGTTCCGGGCCTTCCCGCCGCAAGACGATCTCCAAAAGGCGCCTTAAGGCGCCCTGGCCGTCGTCGGAAAGCAAAAAGACGAGCTTGGAGCCCCAGGCGGCGCGGAGGCGCGCGAGACAGCGCGAGTCGCCCCGCGATACCCACGAAAGGGAGCGCAGGTCCAAAACGAGGCCCTTGGCCCCGCCCGCCAGCGACTCGGCCGAGGCCAGCGCGTAGGCCTCGCCCTCTTTCTCCAAGTCCCCGTCGCGCGGGGCCCAAAACTGGATGGGCTCGCGCGGGTCCAAGGGGGCGGGCGCCCGCGCGCTTGCGCCGCCCGGCCCTTCCCTGGGGGGCGCCTCCCCGGGCGGCGCCGGGGCGGATCCCGCCTCAAGGCTTTGGCTCGCCTCCCGGATGGCCTCCATCAGGGAGGGCATCCAGGGCACTTCCTCGCCCTCGTCGCTTTCCAGCCGGTCCATGATAGCCGAGGCCGTGTCCAAGACCTGAAAAATCCGCTCGACGACGGTGGGGGGACAAAAGCGCTCCGGGAGTTCCCGCACGGTTTGCAATAAGCTTTCCGCCGCGTGCAGAAGCTCGTAGAGGCGCTTCTGGTTGACGAACCCGCTGTTGCCTTTAATGGTGTGGAGGGTCCCCAGCAGGGCGTTCAGGCTCGCGAGCGAACTCGGATCCTTTTCCAGCTCCAAAAGCTGGCACCCGGCGGTTTCCAGATGTTCCCTGGAATCAAAAATGAATTCCTCGAGTAGCTCGCCCAACTTGTCCAACTCCCAGGCGCCGGTCTCCCCGGCGCGGCCGCGTCTCCCCTTCCCCCCTCAAAGCCGGCGCGGAAAAATTCCGGCGCGACGGGAGAAAAGAGGCCCCTCGCCTTTGGCGAGGCCCTTCCCCCTTAAGGTCAATTTTAGCATAGGGAAAAGCCTCAAGCCAAAAGACGCTTTAGCCTCAAAAAGCCATTGTAGATCAAAAAAAGGCGCTTGAGGGGCGCCCCCCACGCGCGGGGCGTTAATATTAATCTTTTAAAAAGGGTTTTCGTTTTTTTAAAAAGTTTCCCCTTCCCCCAAGACGCGCCGCGAGCGAGAACCCGCTTGGGAAGTCTTGACGAAAACCCGCTTGGGGAGCCGTCTTAAAAAAAACGCGCGGCGGGCGCTAAGGCTCTCTTTCCGCCCGCGCGAGTCTTTCCGCCAGCTTTTCAGGGCCAATTTCCAAAATTTCCCGTCCTGACATTTCCTGTCCTGACGGAAGAGTGTCGGCGCGCCGCGCTGGATATGGAGTCTAATGGCTTCCTGACCGCCGCGCCGAGTCGCTTCCGTGACCGGTTCCCCACGCTCAATCAATTCGCCGATATCCGCGTTTTGACTATTACCCTTTTCCGCTCGGCGAAAAATTACCGTTAGTTTCCGCGTCAATAACTTTTTGAAGGGAAGAGACGCTTCCTGAAGCGAGTAATTTTGGGCGCCCGCGCGCGCGAAACATCCAAGAAGAAACAAAGCGCCCATGACGCCCCTCCGCGCGCGAAGGAACCGCGCGCGCCCATAGTCTGGTCAGAACTCGCCCAGAGACCTCCCAAAGCCCCCACGTAGACAGGGTGAGCGCGCCTCGCGAACGGAACCGCCGGGTATCCGTTTTTAAGGAAAGACAATAGCCCAGGCCCAAAGACCGATAACCCCGTCCCAGTGACCTGAGCTAGCCCGACGTCGCGCGCGGGACAAGCCCCCCTAAGCGGAAACTCCGCCCGCGGCCGCGGGCTTTTCAGGCCGATCCTCGGAAGCGTCAGCCGCGAACTCCCGACGCTGAGGCGCTCCCGCGAGGACAACCGCCCCAGCCAGGCCGAGATCAGGCGCCTGGAACGCGGATACGAAAACAACGCGGGCGTCGTCGGCGCGATGAACGTCCTCGAGGCTGGGCCAACCTCGTCAACGCCATATTAAGGTCAAGCCACCAGAGGCCCGCCCGCGATCCGAACAACCCGACAATAGACTTGGCGAAAAACGCCGAGACAGGTCGAAAATCTCCCCCCAAGGCGTGGGTGAGGATGTTGACTTAAAAAATAGATCTCCCGCTCGGCCCCGCTCCAGAGGCGAGAACCCCCAGGAAAGCCACGGCGAAAGTCCTCAGACGCCCCTCAAAAAAATTTCGTCGCGAGAGCGGAACCGCCTTCAGTCTTATCCGGGCCTCCACCGGTTTTATTAAAAATTTTCTAGCGCGAACGGACGCGCCGCGAGAGCTAAAGCTGGCTTTCCGCTCTCGCGAGCCTTTTCTTCAACTCTTCTGGAGGAACTTCCAAAATTTGACCGTCCTCACAGAAGATCATCGGAACGCCACGCTGAATATGGAGTCTCATGGCTTCCAGGCCGCCTCGGCGAATCGCCTCCGTCACTGGTTCCCCGAGCTCAATCAACGCGCCTATATCCACGTTATTTCTATTGTTCATTTCCGAACTCCTTTAAAAATCTCCCGTAAGTTTCCCCATCAAAAACCTCAAGCGAGGAAGAGGCTCTTCCCTTAGCGAGCAATTTGGGAGCGTCCGCGAAAGAATTATCAAAAAACATCCAAGAAGTGACTATTGGCCGATAAAGCCTGAAAAAATTATGAAGTCCAGCCCGAAAGCGTCTTTCTATCGTTTCCAAGGGAATATTATGTCCGCCTAAGCTAACCCGATTCGCCACCCTTTGAATAGCCGCTTCCGCGCTCGGCAAAGACAAAAAAAGCAAATAGCTCTGGTAACCCACCGCCATCAGATCCCGCGTCCAACGCGCGAAAAAACGGCCCGCCAAAGTGGTCTCAAAGGCGAAGCGCGCGCGCTTAAGCGCCAGAGCGTTCAGTCGCTCCAAAGTAATTCTTCCCGCCTCCAAAGCCACGCCCTCCGGCGCGAAAGAGGAAAGCCCCAAAGCGATCGCGTCGGCGTTGACAAATTCATCCACTCCGAAGGAGTCGCGCAGTAGCGATGGCGCGGCGGTTGATTTGCCGGCTCCGTTGGGGCCAGCTAGAATGACTACAAGCGGCGAATTTGGCAATAATCGCTTCTCCTTCCCACATAAGGACTATTTTACGCTAAAATTAGCGGCGACGTATAGCTTCGCGCGACGCGGCTCTTTGCGGCCTACTTTTAGTCTTGGCCCACTATCCACGCCAACTTAATCCAAGCGTACGCTTTTGGGCCGCGAAACGCCACTCCGCTCGGGGCCTTAAGACGCTACCGGCGCGCCGCCGCCCTTTCCGCGCCTCGCGCTCTCCCGCCGCGAGGCGCGCGCTTTTTTCGCTACCCCTGGCTCTGGCGCGCCTCAATGTCGCCGCCGCCCCCCAGCGTTTTTCCCCATGGCGGCCCCGACCCCGGGGCGCGGCGGCCCCTCGGGGTTTTTTCGCGATACGCGGCTTTTATGTTTTAATGGGCCCATAGGCCATGGGCCGCGCGCCTGACTTTCAGCTCGCCGCGAGCCCCTTACCCCGGAAATTATGGACGCCCAATCCCCCAACAAGCCCACTCCCCTCTGGACCTGGACCTTCGCCACCTTTTTAATTACCAATTTCTGTATTTTCATGGGCTTTAACATGCTCCTGCCGACGCTTTCCCTGTATCTAACGGAAAAGCGGCTCTCGGAAAGGGAGATCGGCCTCGTCATCGGCTGCTTCACCGTGACCTCGGTTACGGCGCGGCTCCTCGCCACCCCCCTCAGCCGCCGTTTCGGGTCTTTGAACATGGCCCGGGTGGGCCTCTTTCTCTGCGCCGCGGGGACCCCCTTCTTTTTTATTATCGCCTCCACGGCCTCCTATTTCGCGGCCCGGCTCGCCATGGGGGCGGGCTTCGGGCTCACCTCCACCCTTTTGGTCACCCTGGGCGTCAAGGTTATCCCCCCGGAGCGCATCGCCGAGGGCATGGGCTATTTGGGCCTGGGCGCCACCGTGGCCTTGGCCTGCGGGCCTCTGGCGGGGCTCTTCGTGGAGGAGACCTGGGGCTTTGAGACGATGTTCGTCACCATGGTCGTCTGCTACGTCCTCGCCATCTTAGTGACCTTCAACCTCCCTAACCTGGAGGGCCAAAGGAGCGGCGCGGCGGCCGCCAAAGCCCCGGGGAGCGCCCTTTCCCACTTCTGGGAGCCCAAGGCCGTGGCCCCCGCCTCCCTCATGTTCCTTTACGGCGTGGGGGTCTCGGGCATTACCGCTTTTCTGGCCATTTTCCTCCATAACGAACATTTGCCCTCCGCCGCCGTCTTTTTCGCGGTCGCGACCATCGGCACCGTCTTTTCCCGGGTGACGGCGGGCCGGATCTACGACCACCACGGCCACCAATTCGTCATCCCCCCGGCGCTGCTCCTCGTCATGGCGGCGGTGGCGATTCTCGTCAGCCTTCCCGGCGAGACCCTTTTGCTCTTCGCCTCGCTGCTCTACGGTTTGGGGGCGGGCTGTTTCTTTCCCTCCGCCCAGACTCTCACCATCACCGCCGCCCCGGAAGAAAAAAGGACCCTGGCCTCGGCCTATTTTTTCGTGTCCTTTGACCTGGGCATCGGAATCGGCGCGGCCTTCATGGGGTTCGTCGCCAACCACTACCATTCCTATCGCGCGGTCTTCGTGGCGGCCCTCGCCGTCTTCTTCCTCCTCCTCGCGCACTACGTCCTCTTTCTCTGGCCCCGCCCCAAAGGCGCCCCGCCCGCCTCCGCGCGCTAAAGGCCGCCGACCGCCCCGCCCCCTAACCCACGCTCCCCCTAACCCCCATATGGCTTGCCCAACCCGCGTCTTAAAAGCCTTCCCCTTCCCCCGGAGCCTCTCCTTGCCCCTGGGCGGGGCGAGCCTCGCCCCGGGCGTCAAAAAAGGACTCGCGGTCGGGGCCGGGGAAATCCTCGCGCGCTCCGCCTCCCCCTTCCAGGCCGATCTGCCCTCCCCCCTGCCGGGAAGGATATCCGGCCTCTCCGGAACCCATATCCTCCTGGACGTGGACCTCGCCGCCGGGGGCGCGCCCCCGGCGCCTATCCGCTTCCGGGACCTGGGGCCCGTGGAGGCCTTAAAGGCCCTCAAAAGCCTGGGGCTGACCCCGCCCCTCCCCCCCGCGCCCGGGGACCCGGTCATCGCGAGCGCCTTTGACCCGGAGCCGGGGATCAATTTGGCCCAGTCCCTTTTCGAGGACCAAAGGGGCGTCATGGAGGCGGGAATCCAGTTTCTCGCGCTCCTCTTTCCCGGCAAGGCCATCGTTCTGGCCCATCCCCCCCAGATCCGCCCCCTCGCCCTCCCCTCCCTGACCCCCGTCTCCCTCAAGCTTCCTTACCCCCGCGCCCTCCCCGTCTTCCTCAAGCTCCGCCTCCTCCGCCGCCACGATCCCCTGGCCCGGGGAGTCGTTTCCGCGCGGACCCTCCACCTGTGGGGAACGGTCGCCCGCGGCGGGATAACCCCCCGCCGCTGGCCCCTCTCCCTCCAGAACATACCCATCCAGGCCCCTTTCGGGATTTCCCCCCGGGACCTCTTGGCCCTCGCGAACCTTTCCCCCCAAGATGGGGACGCCGTCGTCGTGGGGGGGCTCGCCCGGGGCCGGGCCACCGCGCGCCTGGAGGAGGGGCTCTCGCCCCGCGTCGAGGCCGTCAACCTTATAAGAAAGAGAAAGATCCCGCGCCGCCTGACGCCCGCCCCCTGCTCCCGCTGCGGGCGCTGCCGCCAAAACTGCCCCTTGGATCTCCCCGTGGACCTTTTAGGCGCGAGCCCCTGGCCTCTCTGGCCGGAAATCCTCGCGGAATTTCCCGCTCTCGCCACTTGCCCCCGCTGCGGGCTCTGCGCCCTCGCCTGCCCTTCCCGCCGACCCTTAAACGCCCTCCGGCGCTCCCCCCCAAAAGGGAGCCGCCTATGAGCCTCAGCCTCTATCACGGCCCCTACCTCCCCGGCCAGGCCGACCGCGCGCCCTTTTGGAGCCTCGCGACGGCCCTCGCGAGCCTGCCCCTCTTTTTCTATTTCCAAGGAAGGGGCGCCTACGCCCCCCTGGCGGCGCTCGCCCTCCCCTTCGCCGCCCTCCTGACCCTGGCGGGCCGCCGCGCGGCCCCGGAGGCCTTCGCGGAGGGACGCTGGCTGGCGGGGACCCTCTGGGCCTTAAGCCTCGCCCCCCTCATGGCGGCGGCGCCCCTCGGCCGCCCCCTCGGCGCGGCCAGCGCCCTGGGGGCCGCCCTGGGGGCGACCCTCGCCTCCCTCTGGCCCCGCTGGGGACGGGTCCCGGTCCTCTGGGCCCTTATAGGGGCCTGGGCCCTCTCGGGACTTAAGTTTTCCCCTTTTCCGCCCGCGGCGGCGGCCCTCGCGCTTCTGGCGCCCATGGGAGAGGCTTCTCTCCTTTTAGCCGACGCGCGCGAGGAACTGACGGCGGTCCTCCTCGCGAGCCCCCTGGCCCTCTGTCTTCTTCTCGCCCGGGAAATTCCCCGCCTCCCCGCCCTCGCCCTTTTGACCTTGTGGGCCCTCGCCGCGCGCTTGGGAAATTATTGCCCCCCCGGCTTCCCCCTCTGGTCCCTCGCCCTCGCCCTCTTCGTCCTCCCCGATTTTTGGCGGCAAAGGGGCCGAGGCCTTCTTTTCCTCGCCCTCTGGGCCCTGGGGAGCCTCGAAATCTTTTGGCCCGCCGCGCCGCGCCCCCTCGCCCTTTTGGCCTTGGCGGCCTTGGGGATCCTGGCCCCTCGCGCCGGAGAGAGAGCGCGCGCGCGCCCCGGCCGCTCCCAGTCGGCGGCCCCAGCCGCGCTCTTTCCCCCCTCTCCCCGCGAGGTTATTTTTGTCTTCTGCCGCCGCCCCGAACTGAGCGCGGAGGCCCGCGGCCAGGGTCCGCTCCTTGGCTGCGCCCTGAGCCGGGAGCTTTACGGGGGACCCTTCTCCTGCGCGGAAGGCTGCCTCGGGGCCTTGGACTGCCTCCGGGCCTGCCCCGCGGGCGCGCTCCTAGCCCCGCCCCAACGGGGCTCGCCCCCCCGGGTCGCGCGGGAAAAATGCCTGGGCTGCGGCGCCTGCGCCGCCATTTGCCCCCAGGCCGTCTTACGGCTCGTCCCCCGGGACGCCCCCACGCTCATCCCCTGCGTCGCCACCCCCAAGATGAAAATAATGGATCCTATCTGCCCCGTGGGCTGTCTCAAATGCGGCCTCTGCCGCAAGGCCTGCCCCGCGGGGGCTCTCGCGCGCCCGGAAAAGGGCCCCCCGCGCCTGGATTACGCCCTCTGCCGCGCGACCGTTCCCTTCTGCGACTACGCCTGCGCCTACGCCTGCCCCCGCTCCCTCCCGCAGGCGCCGGAATAGCCCCGCCACGCGCGCCCCCGGCGCCTTGAGGGAGCGCGCGCGAATGTTCATATTTTTTAAAATCCCCTTTTTTCCTTAAAAATAGTAGTTTTTTATTTTTACCTTAAGAGCGATTTTTTAAAAAATCAACGAAAAAAATATTTTTCATACTTTTTCGTCAAAAATTACGCCTTTTTGACGATCTTTCGTTCATATATAATATTTTTTTTCAGAAACAATAATTTTTCGCGTTTTTTTTGAATTCAATATTGATATCTTTTTTTATTTTGCGGATAAATTTCGCGAAAGCGCGAATTCCACTATTTGGAAATTATTAAAAAACGTTAAATTTTACGTTTTTTACGGTTTATTTCTTTTTTGTGTAACGCGACGCGCGCCGGAACGCGAACGAAACAAAGGCTCGTTTCCCCAACGAGACCCACGCGCGCGAAGGCGCCACGCGTCAATAATCCCTACGCCATAAGGATTATCTCCGTTTTCCCCTTTTCCCGCGCGGCGCGCCGCGGCGAGGCTTAAAAACGCTCTTCCGCGAAAAAAAGAGGAATTAATTGCATTTTCGCCAACTTAGTTATATATTATGGCCTGTCGCCCACACGCATAAACTATCGCTCTAGCCCGAGCCCTTCCTTTTTTCATTTTCCCCGCTTTTTCTTTTTATTTAGGGGAATTTCGCGCGTTAGACAATGCCGAACATTCGCGCGCGCGCCTATATCGTCGCGCCGCTCGTTAAAATTTTTTCTTTTTTCCCTAAGTTTTTTTCTCTCCCCCCAGGGAGGGACGCCCGCTCCCGCGCGAGCCTCGCTTGGTTGGCGCGTCCGCGGCTCATATATTCGCCATTCCCTCTCCTTATCCCTCAGGGCCTTTTCCGGGCCGCGCCCCGCGGAGGGCGACCTTTCCGAAAGTCGCTTTTCGGCGCCTTTTTCGTTTGTTCTCTCTTAAATAATCTTTCGTTCGCCCAACCTTTCGTTCGCCATTCGCCGCGTTGGCCCTCCCCGGGTTTCGACGCCCGCGCGGTTTTCGCTAAAAACCCCGGCCCCTGGGGCGAGGCGGCGTATCTGTCGGGAACTTTCGCCACGCGCGCCAATAAAGGCCGGAATCTCGCGATCAAGCTTATTTCGCGCCCGGAGGCGCCCGGAGGCGCCCGCGCGGCCCCCCTGGGGCCCCCGTCGCCGTTCCCCCACGCTGGAGGCCATATAATCAGCTTTTCTTAAGAAGAGGGATTTATTCCCGTCGCGCTTGAGTCTTTCAATATCTCCCTTTATTTCGGCGCCCCCCCCTGGAAGATCTTCTTCCATTAGGGGCCGCCGCGAAGGCGCCATTGGGCCCCTTACGTGGCCCGGGCTTTGGAGATCTTTCCGACATGCTTTTGAAGTTGACCATCGAAAACTTTCTATCCTTCCGGGACAAGACCGTTTTTTCCATGGCGGCCACCTCCGGGCGCCGCTTCAACGGAAGGGTGCAGTGGCACAACGGCCTCAAAAAGAGGATGCTGCCCATATCGGCCATTTTTGGAGGGGAAAACTCCGGCTACGACAGTTTCGCCAAGGCCCTCCGCTTTATCAAAGAACTGGTGACGGAAAGCCCGAACTTCGTTACCTCCCTGAACCTCTACACCTTCCAAAACTACACCGATTCCAGAGTTATCCCCGTCAAAATGGGCGTGGACATTATCGTCGGGGATAACGTCTACCGTTTTAATTTTATGGCCATGAAAGACGTGATCGTCAGCGAGCGTCTCATCCATATCGAGAAAAAAGCCAAAACCCTCCTCTACGAGCGCCGGAAAAAGAAAATTAAATTTCCCCCGCGAACCGAGTCCGCGGAGGAGCTGAAGGCGCTTTTTAAGACCATGCCCAAAAACCAACTCTTCCTGCAGCACTCGGTCCGCCACAAGTTCCCGAACTTTAAGGAAGCCTTCGACTGGTTCCGCTACGGCCTGCAGGTCACGGGCCCGGGCACCCAGGTGCATCCCTCCCGCGTCCCGGACAGCTCCCTTTTGGATTCGGATTTCCTCCCCGATTTCATCAACCTCTTGGACCAAAACTCCACGCAGACGCGCCTCGACAGCCTCATCGTCCCCAAAGAGGCGCCCATCCACGCGGCCATCGCGCGCGGGGACTTTTCGCCCCACGGGGATTTCCTGCTTCACCACAACGTCAAAGGGGACTTTCTGGAGCTGTATTACCGCTACAAGACCTTCAACGACGTGAAGATTCTCAAGCTCTTCCCCACCGACCGGGACTGCCTCTGGGAAAAATTCCCCATCTCCCGGCCCTTTTCGAGCGACCGGGAAAAGCAGGGGCTGGTGGCCTTCTTAAGCGTCTACGACCTCATCCACGCCAAGACTCCCCGCGTTTACGTGTCCAACTACTTTGACAACGCCTTCGAGCTCATCCGCGCCCGCGGCCTGCTCGCCCAATACCTCGAAGGCTGCGACAAGGATCGCCGCTCCCAGTTCATCCTCACCCTGTCCAACGCCCTTCTCCTGGACAAAAAACTCTTCCGTCAGGACGAGATCTGGATCGCGGAACACGGCGACTTCGGGAACACCCGCGTGCTTTCCATGGGCGACTACAAAAAGAGCGTCAAGGGGCGGGAAGCCTGGCGGGACCCGCGCAACAACCGCATCGGGGGAATCTACACGCCCCTCATCATGGCCGCCCTGGAAGTGGGCTACGAACGCAAGTAGCCTCCCTTTCCGCCGTCCTCCTTCCCTAGAAAGCCCCGCGGGTTCCCCCGCGGGGCTTTTCGCGCGCGGGGACGCCGCGCCCCCGCTGTTCCCGGGATCTTTTGGGGAGCGGCGAGAGAGCCGTCACCAAAAGAGCGCCGCGCGGCCCTCAAGCCCCGGTCGGAGCCCCTCGCGCTCCAAAAGCCTTCTTTTGGCCTCCAGGCCGCCCCCGAAGCCGACCAGGCTCCCGTCCGCGCCCACGACCCGGTGGCAGGGGATAATAATGGAGATGGGGTTGCTCCCCACCGCCCCGCCCACGGCCCGGGCGGACAATCGCCCCGAAGGGCGGGTGGGCGCCAATTCGCGGGCGATGTCGCTATAGCTCACGGTCTGGCCGTAAGGAACGCGCGCGAGCCGCTCCCAGACCTCCAGCTGAAAAGGGGTCCCCCGGGGGGAGAGAGCCAAGCCCGCGGTCGAGGGCTTTTCCCCGGCGAAATAGGCCGCGAGCCACTCTTGGACGCGCTTGAAGACGGGGGCCTCGCCCTTGTCCGGCCGCGAGGGCGGCGCGCCCTTGACGGGGGGACGGCGCGTCTCCAGCCACAGGCCCACGAGACTGTCGCCGTCGCGCTCGAGGGTTAAAATTCCCAGGGGCGAGGGGCGAGTAATCGCGAAATACATCTAAGCCTCCTTTAAAGAGTTCCAGAGATTGAGCGTGGCGTAGCTCCGCCAGGGACGCCACGGCAGGGAGACTAAAAGAGCCTCACGGGACGAAAGGGGCGCGAGGGCCTTTAAAACGCCCCGGTCCGTCTCCAAAAAAGCGTCCGTCCAGCCCATGACGCGCATGGCGATATATTTGGCCGTCCAGGGCCCGACGCCGGGAATCGCCGTGAGCTTGGCGATTTCCGCCTCGGGCCTGGAAGCGGGGCTGAAATCGACTGTCCCCTCCAAAAAGGCCCGCGCCAAACCGGATATGGCCCGGGCCTTGGACGCGGAGATCCCCAAGGGCCCGAGGGAGGCGCTTAAGGGCTCGCCTAAGGCGAGCGTCTCCTCCGGGGAGGGAAAATGGCGCCGCAGCGCCGCGAAGGGGGTCCGCGCGGGCGGCCCGAAGGCCTCGGCCATTTTCGCCGCCAGGCCATTGGCCGCCTTGACGGAAACAAGCTGCCCGAGCGTCGCCCGCGCCGCCGTCTCGAACGGCGCGAAAGAGCCCGGGACCCGGGTCCCCAAAACGGGCGTCCCGGGTTTGACGGCGCCCATCGACTCCAGGCGCGCGTGGATCTCCGCGCTGTCCGCGCTCACGTCAAAAAGGCTCCTTAGCCCCTCCAAAACGCGCGGCAGAACCGGCGCCAAGCCAAGGCTCACGCCCGCGACGATGGCCTCGCTCCGAGAGTCGCGCCGCGCCCGCGCCCAGCCCTCGTAAAGGCGACCGTCGGGGCCCGCCAGGCGCGCCGTCCGCGCGTACTCGCCGTCGCGGACCTCCTCCACGCCGGGGATCGCCCGGAGAGCCAAAAATTCCAAGACCCGCTCCCAAGGATAGGGCGGGCGGTAAGCGAGGGTCAAGCCAAACTCGCCCTGGCTCCACTCCAGGGCGGCGGACGGGCGCCGGAGAGCGGTGGGGGAGGCCCCGAATTTTTCCCGAAAAAGGGCGCCAAAACGCCGCAGGCTCCCGAAACCCGCGGCCATGGCGGCGTCCGCGACCTTGAGCCTGGGGTCGTCCAGAAGACGCTTGGCGAGGGCGAGCCTGGCGTATTGCCGGTATTTGACCGGAGTCACCCCGAAGCTTTCGAAAAAAACGCGCCGCAGGTGGCGCTCGCTCGCCCCCAGCCGGGAGGCTATTTCCGCCAGGCTCCAATCGCTCGCCAAATTTTCGTCCAGGGCCGCCAGGGCCCGCCGCGCCAGTTCCGAGGAGGCGTCGGCGGGGGATGCGCCGGGGGCGAGTTCCGGCCTACACTTCCGGCAAGGGCGAAAGCCGGCCTCCGCGGCCGCGGCCGCCGTGGCGAAAAAGACGCAGTTTTCCGCTTTCGGCGTTTTAACCCGGCAGATCGGCCGGCAAAAGACCCCGGTGGACGAGACGCCCACGAAGAAGCGACCGTCAAAACGGGCGTCGCGAGACTTAACGGCCGCGTATAAAGCGCTCGGATCTCCCCACATCGCGGATCCCTCCTCTCTTTAATGGAGACACTATAGCGCGAAAAACCCGTCTTGGCTGGCCGTTTTCGGACGCGTCGTCCGATTTCCGGCTCTCCTCAAAAAAACGCGCGCGCCGTTCAAGGGTCCCCAAGGCCCTCCGGCGCTTGGCGAGCGCGTCCCGGCGGAGATTCCCCGCCGCCGCGGCGCGTCGCGGCGGGGTCTCCGAGGCGTCTCCACGCCCTTTTCGCGCGGGAGCGCGCGTGGAGAGAAGGCTTGGGGCGGCGAGGCGCGCGGGCGTCCCCTCGCTGAGGCTCTATTCGAACTTCGCCCTCGCTTCCCCCCTCGCCACTCACGCGCGCGAGCTTCCGGCGAACGCCGCGGTTGGGGTCCGCGCTTCCCGCGCGCGCCGCGCCAAAAGCGTCGGGCTTCCGCGCGGTCGATTCCCGCGCCCCTCTTCCTCCAAGATAAAAGCGCGCCTCCCGTGAATATCGCCCAAGCCGCGCCGGGGCTTGGCGCGGGGGTTTTTACGGATCTTCGCGAGAACAAAAAACGCGCCAAAATTAAAAAGCGCGCTCCGCCCCTCAAGCGGGCCTTCGCGCCGACGGCGTTCCCAAAAATGGCGCGAGCCGCGATCCTCGCCAAAATAAACCCACGCGAAGCGCTCGCGCCCTTTTGGGAAAAACGAGAAGGCGCGGCTCGCGAGAGAGTTTCAGGGAAAATTTTAGGGAAATGGCGTTTATATTTTTTTCCGGCTCGCCTCGCGACGGGCTAAAGTTTGCGTTTCATTTTCCAATATGGCTCGCGCGCGCCCTTTGCCGTAAACCCCAACGCCTAACCTCAAGAGTTTTCGCGAGTTCGCGATATACGGCCGCGAATATTCTTTTCGATCGATAGTTTTAAGAGCGAGAACCGCCAATTTCTCCATTTCTTTATTGGCTTTTTCCACGCTCATTTTACGTTTAGTATCCGCGTTTTTGTACTTCAATTCAACGATAACTCGCAACCCATCAGCAAAATTTAGAATCATATCTGGAGTTTCCTCAGGCCATGGCGACTCAGGGAGCGCGTGAAAATTAGCTAATTCAGTAAGATATCCATAGAGCGCGCTGTGGTAATAAGCTTCTTTCGGAATATGAAGCGCGGAAGGAATAGTTCCAAAAAAAGAATCTATCAATGTCGTTAATTGTTTAGAATCTTCACCTTTGATGGCGTTCGAAAAGGCGTCTATTTCCATGGGCGTATCAATATTGAGAAATTTAAATAAACTAGTGGAAAACTCTCGAACGAATAAATGTTTTAGTTCTTCATTTGGCGCCTTGAAGCTATAATATTTTATTGTGTCAATTCGCGTTATCGCGGCTAAAGTCAGGTAACCAGTATGAAACAGGGATGGGATGGGATCGCTAGAACCCACTATATCGAACAGTTTCAATTTTACGTCCGATAAATTACGTAATTTATCCGCGGTAAAAACCAGCGGATTCTTTAACATTATTGAAGTTAGCGTGGATTCTGAAGGTTCATTAGACGCCCAATAATAATCAAATTCGCTATGGATAAAAGAGTTAAGAAGAGAATGTGGGTTCAGAACTCTGGTCTTTCCATCCCAGCTATATCCATCGTACCAGGCTAACTCTTTCTTCACTAAATCAGCGATTCCGTCTTTTTTTCCCAATGCCCCATTTTCCTTAAACGCTTTCAGAGCGGCGGGAAAGTACGGCGCGAAGCGGCTCTTAAATTCCTCATGGGTAAAACCGCAAATATCAGCGTACTTTTTGTCCATCGTTATGTCGTTCAGATGGTTTAAAACGCTAGATTGCGACAATAACGAGTTACGGGTCACGCCCGTTATAAAAACGAAACGCAGGATTTTTTCAAGCGATTTCAAAGGAGAATAAAAATCTCTTAAGATCATGAAGTTATCCATCGCCAGATCTTTATCCCCAATATTGGAGCTAATGGGATCGTCATATTCGTCAATAAGCAATATCACTTTTTTATTATATTTTTCGTTAATAGCCGTAATGAGAAGAGAGAGCATACCGCCAGGAGCCGCATCCTCTATTTCCAATCCATGTGAAACGGCTATATTAGCAAGAATCCTTTTGATTTCTTTAAGTAACGCGTCGGTAGAGAAGCTTGCCATAGTCATGCTTAAGCGTATTACGGGAAAGGTATCGTTGAAATCGTAAGCCGCTTCTTCTCCGCCTATCCATAAGCCGTCAAAAAGTCCCTTTGGTTTTTCCCGTGGGTTCGCTGGCCCTTTGAAAAGCTCCTCAAAAGTGTCTAAAAGCAACGTTTTGCCGAATTTTCTGGGCCTGGAAAGAAAATACGATATGCCATCCGTTCTCGCCAATTCCCAAACGAGCTTCGTCTTGTCGACGTAGATAAGCCCGTCGTTAATAATTTCCGCGAACGATTGAGCTCCCACGCGAATAGACGTTAAATTCACTTTTTTAGCTTCCATTTTTTAACTCGCGTCCGTAATCTTTAACTTTTCTTCCCAAAACCATTTAGGTTTAGTCACATTATAATTCTTTTTTCCCCTCGCGCAAAATAAATCCGCCTCACGGCTTCAGGCGCCCAAGTCCGGCGGAGCTTACTCGGACGGAGGACTGATGGGCGCGGACGCCGGCTCTCCCACGCGCGGCGGCGGAGTGACCGCCGCGAACCTCATTCCGGGCGGCGCCCCCCGGGCGCCTCTCCGCCGTGACGGGATTCTTCCTCGTCGGCTGTCCAGTATACTCTTTTACGGGACGCCTCAGAGACGGGGGACGTTCGCGACGGGACGCCTACGCGACGGAATCCCCCTTTACGCGTGGGCGCGCCCGCCATCCGCGCCGGCCCCACGCGGGAACGTGGCGCGGGAGGGCTTGCTGGCTCACTCGTCCCGTCCGCTCGGGAAAACGCTCCGCAAGCGGGGAACTCCGCCGCGAGACCGCGAAAACGGCCAGGACGCCCGAAGTGAACGCCGGAAGGCCGCTTTCCCCGGCTGAAGCGAAAGCGCCCGAAGCGCGCCCCCCGGCTAGCCGGAGGACGAGCCTCCCCCAGAGGGCAAAAAAACGAAGGTTTCCATGGGGAGGCGGATGGCGCGACCGAGAGTTTAAAAAGAGGCGCCCAGGGCGTCCGGGAAGAGGAAGGAGAACCTTGGGCCATTCCAAAGCGCGAAATTCTTCCACGGGGGATCGCGGAGAGTCCCGCGCCGCGCCAGTAACGTCTTTAAAACCTTAAAACTCGAATTTACAGACAAGGCTGCCGCTGTAGCCTTGGCGTTTTCCGACGTAACCTTGAAAGCCTAAATTCGCCGAAAACGCGCTGGAGGCGAACGGGCCGAACCTGAGGCCTACTTCGCCGATCCCAGTGGAACCCTCCATCTCGGGAGGCTCAAAGGAGACGCCGTAAACCTCGCCCTTGGACTTGGAATTAAATTCCCGTTCATAGGCCAAGCCGAAGTACGGATTTATCGACTCGTTGACGGCGAACTCGTATCTCGCCCCAGCCCTGACCCTATGAGAATTAACCGCGTCGAAGCTTACCGGCTCCCCGGAAGACAGCGTAACTTTATCGGAGCCAACTCGGGTCCAGATATACTTGCCGTACGCGTTTAAGTCGCCGCTCTCGCCGAGGGCGAACTTGTAGCCTGTCCCGAAATGGAACCCGAAATACGGAACGCTGGACTCGTAGTTTATCGGCCGTCCCAAAATACCCACGTACTCGTCGTTATGGTAGTCGTTTTTGACTCGTCCCGCCCTGGCCGACATTTCCGCGTAAAAATTGCCCCTCGCCGAACCTCTAAAATCAAAGTGCCCAAGAACTCCTCCGCCTATGTATCGCGTGTCGCCGTCTCCCCGCAAACTGCCGGAATTCGCGAAAGAGTTAAAAGTATTGTAAAATCCGACGCCATATTCCGCGAAAACGCCTAAGGTCAGTCGTCCCGGGCTTAAATCTTGGCCGGAGGACAAGCCTAAAGCCCAGGAAAACCCGTTCACGTCAACGTGAGATCCGGTTTTATACCTGACGGACCAGCCGGACGCGGCAAAAAACGGAGCGAATATGGGACTACGTTTTAAGACGCCGGCTCGCTCGGCCTTCGCGGCGGCGACGGCGTTTTCTACGACAGCCGAGACAATCTGGTCGGAGCCCTGGATTATCATGGCCGCGCCTCCCAAGAACCCTTCGGAAATCGATTTAAAGCGATCTTTATCGGGGGAAACGCCTTTGACTTCAGCCAAAAGATTGCCGTTGCCGTCAAAATACAAGTCAAACTCATAATTTATGAGCGATCCATGCCGCCCTTCGGCGCTATCTTGGGTGAAATAAGTCTTTTCAACGCTCCCTCCGTATGTTTCGACGTCAATCAGAGTTAAAGTCTGGCCAACCGCGAGAGGATTTCCGCCGTCGGTGTTGACGCTGGCGATGACGCTTGGCGTATTAGGGGCGATGGTATACCAACTGTCGCTCAAGTAAGCGGTTCCTCCGGAACTGATAGTCAGGCCAGTCGAATTATTCGGCGTATTCAGGTCAAAGGTAAAATTGAAATAATTGAAACTGTAAACGTCCTTGGCGACTATGCCGCCGGCGCCGGGATTGGCAATATTTAAAACGTTGCCGGAAAACGCGTCAGCGTAAGATGCCCCATTGTAATAACCACCGAATAACTCCGTATTGACTATCGTGTCGCCAACCAGATTGACTGTATTGTTCACGATCATTCTCTGATTCGCGCTGGAAGTTTTCCAAAAAGTTATGTCGCCTCCACCAACTAAATTGGCGGTGGTGTCGGTAAGGGTTACGACATTATCACTGGCGCTGGCGTAATCAAAATTTCCATCTTCAAGGCTATAAACCGCCCCGCCAACGGCGTATGAAACATCGCCTCCAATAATATTTAAGGTATTGTGATCCGCGTAAGCCGTGGCGTAACCTGACGCGTGATACGTTTCAATATAGCCAGCGACGACTATATTGCTAACCGCTCCATCAGAAAAATTTAACTCGTTATATTCAGCTAAAGCTTGGCTGTCGCTATATATCCCAGCCAACCCTCCATACAGCGTTCTCGCGTTTAAATTTGATAAGCTACCTTTGTTATATTGTGACGTGGCCGCGCCTGAATTAACTGAAAACGCGTATCCAACGTAAAAGCGAGGTAATAAACCAGAATATCTATGCGTGACGTTATTTGCTTCCATTATATTATTGTTCGCGACAGCGTCGCCAACGGTTGCATAATTTACGGAATATCCGCTATAAACATTAAAATAACACCCTGAACAATTTCCTATCTCAACGTCGTCTAAAACGATTTGATTATGGTCAGACGTAACTAGATCGTTCGCGCCAAGCGTCATCGCTTCTCCGCCGTAAATATTATATCGATAATAACCACCGGAAATTTCAACCGTATTATAATTGGCTTCAGCCAGCCCATTATTAGAATAGGAGTCTCCGCCGTTTACGTTACTAGCTTCAGAATCAATAAGCTTAAGATAGTTGTAATTCGCGGCGGCTCTTCCATTCGATGAATTAACGTGACCGCCTGTAATATTTAAACTAATAACGGCAGAATTTAAAAAAACATTGTTGCGGCTTGTTTCAAGATTTCCTGGAGCGATATGTATAATTCCTCCATAAACCGACCCATTAGTAATATCCGTTTCAACCGTTACGGTATTGTCAGACAGTGACGCGAGCGGATAGAGAGAGCTATTAGTCAAATAGAGGGGATCGGTTCGCAAACTGTCCCCAGGAAAATGAATTTCCTCCGCGCGCGTTTCGCTCCAGCCGAGGCTCAAAGTTACAAAAAAAGCTAAAAAAATACCCACGATTTTCGCGATCCAGATAAGCGACAAACCTTTCCGACTAATGAAGCCGTTGCCGCTTTCATGGAGTAATTGCTCGGAAGCGTTACGGTAAGCGTCCTGAACGGTTTTGGGGACGATCATGTTGGTTTTCATGGCTTTCTTCCTTGGGGCAGGCGTCTTCCGCCTTTAATTCCGCTAACTGGAGCGGTTTTGTCTATCCGTCCGATATACGTTCGACTCGCAAAGGAGCGGCGCGTCCTTTTCGCGCCTAAAACTCGTCTGACTCGCCCATCGCGAGAGCGCGTGGCGACTCGCCTTTTCTCGCTTGTGATAAAGCGCCGCTTTTCAAAGTCTTCCAAAACCCTCTTCCTTAAGCCCGGCTACCGGCGTCTTGATTCGCCTCCCTGGCTCGCGCCTCCGACGATCGCGCCTTTGTTCGGCAATCGCGGCGAGTCCCGCCCACTTTGTCCTTAGCCTCAATGGGACCAGTCTTCGCGTGAGGTCTATCGACTGATTTCTTAGCCGTCCTAAAGCGTGACGCGCGGACGCTTGATTCCCTCGGAGTCGGTTTCCGCTAGATTTTCGCGAACCTGTATTTCCGGCGAGCTCGAATCTTTGCCGCGGGCAAGGTTTCGCGGAACGCCTTAACTTTCTTCTCGCGGAAACATGACGGCGCGCTTGGATTAAAAACGCGATTTTTCCGTCTCGACAAAATGTGGTTACAAATTGAGCGTAATCGCCTCCTTATACGGCCGCGCCGGGAAAAGGAACCCGGGATAATTAGCGGAAATTCGCCTCAATCGCGAACCGCGCCTTTCCAAAGAGCCAACTCGGATTATTCCATATGATTTACGGAAACTTATCTTATTTGAACGTAATTTTAAGAAAAAACGCGCGCTTTTTGGAAAAACCGAGAAACGTTCTCTTAAGCGAAAATATAATTTAGGCGCCGCGGCCCAAAATGATTCCGCGCTAAACGCCAGAACGTTTATTGTTGTACAAGGCGCAATAAAGGGAAATGGCTTAGTCTTTAAAAGCCGAGAGAGAGAGAGAGAGAGAGAGAGCAATAAACGTGCCAGGTTTAAACAGTCAACCTTCCGCGAATTTTTATTAAGCGTGGCGCGAATATTCATAACCCAAAAAAACCCAGAACGTTACGCTTTCTCTAACAAGGAGCCGCCCGAAAATAAACGAGGCGCTCCTCGCTCATTAAAGAACGGCCAAAAACGATAAGCTGCCTATATTTTTGAATATAGGAAAAAATTAACCCTAAGTCAAATTTTGGGAATTACCGCGCGGAAGCCGTTGGCTAGCATTCCTCCAACGCGCCACGCCGTTTGAGCGCGGACTCTCGGAAGAAGTCCCCTCGCGCTTTTGGGTTTTTTTCGCGAACCGTTCCCCGCGCCGCGCGAGAGGAGCCGCGCCCGCGCGGAGCCCCGCGCGTCTCATCTGCCGCTTCCGTCGACTCTTTCCCTCGAAAGAGGGCTGGGCGCCGCGGGAGAACGGCGGAGGAAGAGCGCGGAATTTTGCGGCGCGCCCTTTCCGGGGGGACGCGGCCGCTTCTTGAATTTAGACGGGGGACATGCTAATTTATCGCCAAATTTGTCCCCGGCGAGGGCTTGGGGCTCCTGTTTTCCGGGCGCCGCGCGTCCGCCATTTACCCAAGAAGCCTTTCGCGGGCTTTTTTTGTTTCCTTTCGCCCTCCAAGGAAGGCCCCTCTCCTTCCTATTTATAAAAAGCGCTACTCATGAAATACGCGATCCTCATCGGCGACGGCATGGGCGATTATCCGTTGGAGTCCTTGGGAGGGCTCACGCCCCTGGAACACGCCCGTACCCCCAATCTTGACCGCCTGGCCGCGGAGGGCCTCCTTTCCCGCTGCCAGACCGTTCCCGAGGGGATGCCCCCCGGTTCCGACGTGGCCATCATGTCCCTTCTGGGCTACTCGGCCAAGGGCGTTTTAACGGGCCGCGGGCCCCTGGAGGCCGCCGCGCTGGGGATCCCACTGGCCCCGGGGGACCTGGCCTTTAGGCTCAACCTGGCGACCTGCCGCTTTGAGGGGGACGACATCATTATGGTCGACCACTCCGCTGGGGACATTCCCGCGGAGGAGGCGGGGATCCTTTTAAAGGACTTAAGCGCGCGAATGCCCTTGGCCCCGGGCCAAAGCGTTCGCCAAGGGGTCAATTACCGCAATATCTTTATCTGGCCCGGGGCCCCCTTAAACCTGGCTTCCATTCCCCCCCACGATCATTTGGACAAGTCCGTCCGCGCCTTTTTGGACGACCCCGCCCAAAAACCCGTCATGGACTTGGTCAAGGCCTCCTGGCCCATTTTAAGGGACCACCCCGTCAACCTGGCCCGCGTCCAAAAGGGCCTCCGCCCCGCCAACACCATTTGGCTGTGGGGCCAGGGCAGCGCCCCGAAGGTCAAAACCTACGCCGAGCGCTGGGGCGTGACCGGCGCCACCGCCTCGGCGGTGGATATTATCCGGGGACTGGCCATTATCACGGGCCTTACTCCCCTCGTTGTCCCCGGCGCGACCGGGGCTTTGGACACCAATTACGAAGGCAAGGCTCAGGCCGCCTTAAAAGCCCTGGAAACGCTCGATTTAGCCGTCATCCACCTGGAGGCCCCGGACGAGTGTTCTCACCAGGGAGACCTCGCCGCCAAAATCCAGGCTATCGAAAATTTCGACGCGAAGATCGTGGGCCCCGTCCTCGCGGCCCTCCCCTCCTTCGGGCCCTTCCGGCTGCTCTGCTCCCCCGATCACTACACCCCCGTGAGCCTCAAATCCCACGTCAGCGACCCCGTGCCCTTCGTCTTTTACGACAGCGAGCGCCCGGGCCGCTCCGGGGCGCGGGGCTACTCCGAAAAGAGCGCCCTTGAAGCCGGCGGGCTCGTTCCCGACGGGCCCTCCCTGGGCCGGCTCCTTTTCGGGCCGGAAAGAGGCTAACCATGGCCGAGCCAACCAGCCCCGTCAACTCCTTCGTGGCCACTTCCTGGTACCGGGTCCTCTACGTCGACACGGATCTCATGGGAGTCGTCAACAACGGCCATTATTTTCGCGTCTTCGAGATGGCCCGAGGGGAATACCTGCGCCAGCTGGGCTTTCCCTACTCAAGGGTCGAGGAAAACGGCGTGCGCACGCCTTTAACCGAGGCCTCGGCCCATTTCTACCTCCCCTTCCATTACGACGATTTGATCCGCGTCGAGTGCTGGATAGCCCTCGTCAAAAAAGCCAGCTTCCGCTTCGACTACCGCCTCTTTTTGGAAAACGAGCGCGAGCCGCGCGTCGCTGGGAAAACCCTCCACGCGACCCTGAATCTGGAAAACAAAGTCGTCAAAATCCCCTCCTGGCTCAGAGACGTTATCTCCTCGCGCCCGGCGGGCTTGGAGTAACCCCTTGGGGGTTCCGCCAGGGCGCCCCCCCTGGAGCGCGCGCCCTGGCTTTCGGGCTTTCGAAAGGGCAATTTTCTCCCCCGGGCTTTCGCGCTTTCCCGAGCTTTTAAGCTTTCAAGCTTTCCCCAAATATTGACGCCCCGGGCGCTCTTGTGCTAGTTTCATGGGTCTACAACCGGAAGCCTCCAATCTAGGCGGCCCCCCGGCCTTACCCGCCCTTGGGGGCGCGCGGCCCTCTTTCCTCGCCCGCGCGGCGCGACCCTTAGGTTTCCCTTTTTCGGAGGAGTTCTTCCCCATGCCCAAGATGAAATCCAACCGCGCGGCCCACAAACGCTTTGGCGCCACCGCGCTCGGCAAGATCCGTCGCAACAAGGCCTACGCCCGCCATATCCTCACCACCAAGACCACCAAACAGAAAAGGGGCCTCCGGTCCCGGAGCCTGGTGGATAAGGCGAACGCGAAGTCCATTCGGAAACTTTTGCCCTACTTGGGCTAGAGGGTCTAACCCCGGGGCGGCCTTGGGCTTTCCCCGCGCTTTTATATTTCTAGGAGCCCGCCATGCGCATCAAATGTGGAGCCCAAACCCGCAAAAGACATAAAAAATACCTCAAGCTCGCCAAGGGCTTTCGGGGCGGTAGGGGAGTTTTGTACCGCAGCGCCCGCGAAGGCGTGGAAAGAGGCTTGGCCTTCGCTTTCCGCGACCGCAAGCAGCGCAAGCGGCAAATGCGCTCCCTGTGGATCACCCGCCTTTCCGCCGCCGCTAAATCCCTGGATCTCTCCTACTCCAAGCTCATCGACCTCTTAAATAAGAACCAGGTGACTTTGGACCGGAAATCCCTTTCCAACATGGCGGCCACCGATTACGAGGCCTTCGCCCTCTTAATCGCCAAGTTCAAGCCCCAGACGGCTTAAAGCGAGCGAGAGCCGAGCCGGGGGCTCGGCCAGGGGGACGCGCCTTTGACCAATTCGGCGAGCGATTCGGAATTTTTGGCGAAAATCGAGGCGACGCGCCGGGAGGCCTTAGACGCCCTCCGGGACGCGCGGGACGCGGTATCCCTCGAAAAAGCCCGGGTCAAATACTTGGGCTCCAAGGGCCTCGTCGGCGAGCTTTCCAAGGGCATGAAGGCCCTCGACCCCGCCGCGCGCCCCGAGGCCGGGCGCGCGGTTAACCAATTGCGGGCCGAGACGGACGCGGCCTTCGCGGCCCTCCAAAAATCCTTTCAAGCCCAGGAAGACCCCCGGGAATTCTTGGACGTCACCCTGCCCGGTCGCCGCTCGCCCCTCGGGCACGCCCACCTTATTAACCAAACCTCCGCGGAAATCTGCTCCATCTTCGCCCTGATGGGCTTCTCCATTACCGAGGGGCCCGAGATCGAGACGGACTATTACAACTTCGAGGCCCTCAATTTCCCGGCCGACCACCCCAGCCGCGACATGCAGCAGAGCCTCTTCGTGGGGGAAAAGCTCCTTCTGCGCACCCACACCTCCTGCGTGCAGATCCGGACCATGGAGAAGACCCCGCCCCCGGTCTGGATCGTGGTCCCCGGCAAGACCTACCGCCGGGACGACGATCTTACCCATTCCCCCATGTTCAACCAGATCGAGGGTTTGGCGGTGGACAGCAAGATCACCATGGCCGATTTGAAGGGGGTTTTAACGGAGTTCGCCCGCCAATTCTTCGGCGAGGGCGCCAAAATACGCCTGCGCCCCAGCTTTTTCCCCTTCACGGAGCCCTCGGCCGAGGTGGACGTGGCCTGCGTCAGTTGCGGGGGCCGGGGCTGCCGCATCTGCAAGGACTCGGGCTGGCTGGAAGTATTAGGTTGCGGCATGGTCAATCCCGCCCTCTACAAACACGTCAACTACGACCCCCAAAAAGTCAGTGGCTTCGCCTTCGGAATCGGCGTGGACCGCATGGCCATGTTGAAATACCGTTTGGACAATATCGGGCGCTTCTACCAGGGCGACGCGCGGCACGCGCGGCAATTTCCCTCTTAAGCCGCCGTCGGCCCCGTTTGGGCCCCCCTTGAAGAGCGCGAGACTCCCTCAAGGGAGCGCCAAGCGCCTTTATCCCGAAAAGGGGGAAGGACCTTAGCCTTGCGCGCGCTCTACTCCATCGTTTACGCCTTAGGCTTTTTTCTCAGCTCCCCCTATTGGATTTTCCGGGGCCTAAAAAACCCCCCGTACCGCCTTAACCTCAAAAAACGCCTCCTCGGGACCCGCGAGCCCCTCCCCCCCAAAACGAAGCGGCCCCGGGTCCTCGTCTGGGCCTTAAGCCTCGGGGAAGTCCGCTCGGCGCGGCTCCTCGCTCGCGAGCTGGACGCGCGCGGGGCCGAGGTCGTCGTCTGCGCCTCCACCCTCTCGGGAATCCGGGAGGCCCGCGCGGCCTTTCCCGACTTTCCGGTCCGCGAGTCGCCCTTGGATTTCGCGTATTCCGTTAAAAAGTTTCTCGACGCCGTCAAGCCCGACGCGACCCTCCTCGTGGAAACGGATATCTGGCCGGGCTTTTTGCTCGAGTCGCGGAAAAGGAACATTCCCGTAACCCTCGTCTCGGCCCGCCTCTCCCCCAAGTCCTTCCGGAGGTACCGCCTGGGCCGCTTTTATTTCCGGCGGATCTGGCCCCTTTTCCGCCGCGTCGCGGCCCAGACCGAGGAAGACAGGGCCAAATTCATCGCCCTGGGCGCGAATCCCTTAACGACCAAGGTTACCGGAAACCTCAAATTTGACGAAACCCCAGCCCAAGCGGACCCGGAAGCCAAGAGCCGCGCCCTTGGCCTCACCGGCTGGCCGGAGGGGCGCTACCTGGTCGCGGGCAGCACCCATCCGGGGGAAGAAACAATCATTCTGGAGGCCTTTCGGGAGATCCTCCCCTCCTATCCGGAACTGAAACTGGTCCTAGCCCCCCGCGACCCGGGACGCTTCGCCGAGGTCGCGCTCCTCATCCAAGCGTATTTCCCAGCGGAGAGGATAGCGAGGCGCTCCGCGCCCGCTCTCTCCGACGCGGCCTCCCAGGCCTTTCTCCTCGACAGCTTGGGGGAACTCTCGGCTATCTACGCCCTCGCCGACCTCGCCATCGTCGGCAAGAGCTTTCCCGGACGGCACAAGGGCGGAGGGCATAACCCCCTGGAACCCGCGGCCTTGGGCGTTTTCGTCGTCGCGGGGCGCGCGGTTTTCAATTTCCAATGGATCTACGGGGCCCTCAGCGCGGCCGGAGGCGCCGAGCTCGCGGAACCCCAGGATCTCGCCTTAATCCTTTTGGGGCTTTTAAGGTCCCCGGAGCGCCTCCGGGAAATGGGGGAAAAAGGCCGGCGATTCGTGAGCGCCCACCAGGGCGCGGTCCGCGCGACTTTGGATTTCGCGGGGGAGGACTGGAGCTAAGTGCCTAAACCGCCCCTCTTCTGGACCCCCGGAGCGCGCGTCCCTTACCCCGTAAGGGTCTTGGGAAACCTTTACGCGGCCATCGCGCGCGGTCGGCGCGCCCTCTACCGCGCGGGTAAGCTCAAAGCCCGCCCCATGCCCGTCCCCGTCGTCTCCGTGGGGAACATTCTCGCGGGAGGCGGAGGCAAGACCCCCCTGTGCCAGTATTTGGCGCGCGCCCTCGCGGAAGTGGGCCTCCGGGTCGGCGTGGTCTCCCGAGGCTACGGTCGCCAAAAAAACCGCGAGTTCCCCGACCCTATCGTGGTCTCCCGCGGCGAGGGGCCCCTCGTCGAGCCCGAATTCGCCGGGGACGAGCCCTATTGGCTCGCCCAAAAAACGGAGGCCCTCGTGGTCGTCTCCCGCGACCGGCCCTTAGGCGCGCTCGCGCTCGCGCGCCTGGGCGCGGAAATCCTTATCTTGGACGACGGCTTTCAGCGCCTCGATATCCCCCGCCAAGTAAACCTTCTCGCGCTCCCCGCGGAAAACGCCTGGGGGAACGGCCACGTCATGCCCGCGGGGCCTTTAAGGGAATCCCCCCAGGCCCACCTCGCGGCGACGGCGCTCGTGGCCATGGGAGACAAAAGGACGGCGGCCATCGAGCGCCTGGCCGAGGGAAGGCCCCTCTTTTGGGGCGCCACGCGGCCCTCCAGGCTCGTGGACGCCAAAAGCCAAAAAGAAATACCCTTCGAGGCCCTGCGAGGGGTCAGGCACGCGGCCTTTTGCGGGATCGCGCGCGACGCGAATTTTATCAAGACCCTCGCCACGGCGGGCCTGAACCCCGTCGCCTGGCGTTCCTTTCCCGACCACGCGCGCTATCTTCCCGAGGAAAGGGAGCTTTTGGATCGCCTCCTGAAGTGGACCCGCTCGGAATTTTTAATAACCACCGCCAAGGACGCGGTCAAATTGCGCGACTTTCCCCTGCCCCTCCTGACGCTGGAAACGGAGCTGCGCTTAAGCGAGCCCCAAAAATTTCTGGAAACGGTCCTTTCCCAGGCGGGCCTTAAAAACCCCAAGGCCCCTCTTCCCTAAAGGCCGCCTGGCTTCCGGCCCCCCCGGAAAAATATCGTCGCGCCATCGCGCCTCGCCGTCACCTTGGCGAGCGCGCGCGAATTTGACGCGTTCGTTTTCCCGTTTAGCGCGACCGCGCCCTTTCGCCTGGCTTTATTCCCTTTTCCGCGTCGCCTCGCGCTTTACGGTTTTCGGGCCTCGCCCTTGACGTTTCGCGTATTATTGAATTACTCTCGTCTTAATCAGTTCCGCTTCGCTCGGCTAACGCCGTGGGAGAGTTATAGCTCCCGCCGCAACCGTTTTAAACTACTTCGCGGAGACCGCATGTCCGTAAATCCTCATAAACGCTTTAATACTACGGGCCCTTGCGTTCCGTCCGAACATTACTTGTCGCCAGCCCTCATCCGCGTTCCCGACATCGCAAAATTGATTGACGAGAAATATTATTTCATTATCCGCTCCCCCCGCCAATCGGGAAAGACGACCTTTTTACTGGCCCTGGAGGATAATATCAATAAAGGAGATAAATACTACGCTTTATATTGCTCCTTGGAAGCTTTGGATAACGTCTCTAACGTCGAAACCGCCATGGAAAAGGTGGTTATCCAGATTAACGACAGTTTAAAAGAATCGCCGTCGCCAAATTTGCGTAAATTATGTTTCCCTGAGGGAGCTCTTCCTCAAGACGACTTCACGCTTATCGTCAGAAATACGCTAAACTACATTTGCTTAAATTTGGATAGAGATTTAGTAGTTTTATTTGACGAGGCGGATTGCCTGTCCCCCCAAGCGCTTATTCCTTTTCTGAGACAAATTCGCCAGGGATTTAACCAGCGATCTAAATCCGCTGGCGCGAAATTTCCCCGGTCTTTAGCCATCGTCGGCGCGCGTGACGTCAGAGACTGTTTCACGAAAGAAAAACGCGCTGAAAAAGCAATTGACTTCAACAGCCTTTTTAATATAAGCGAGGGCGCCTTAAGCGTAGCCGATTTTTCCATAGATGAAATCAGCGCTCTTTACGGACAGCTTACCGCGGCGACGGGACAGGAGTTCGCTCCTCAAGCCCTGGAGAGGGCCTGGTATTGGACGGAAGGCCAAGCTTGGCTGGTTAACGCTCTGGCTAAAGAAATAATTGAAACCCGTCTTCAAGGAGACTATTCCAGGACAATTACGGGAGAAGACTTTGATCAAGCCGCCCAGTCTTTGCTTTCGCGAGAGCCTGTCCATTTGCTTTCGCTAAAAGAACGCGTCAACGAACCAAAAATAAGAAGAGTCTTAGAGGCCGTAATCAACGGCGCCGACTCAATCCCAGTGGAAATTCCCCCCGCCGACCTAAAGTACGCCGCCGACCTAGGAATTCTGAAAAAAAACGCGTTGGACGACTCCGCTTTCCGACCGGCAAATCCAATTTATTGGGACATGATCCTCAGGACGATAAGCTCAAGCCTTCATAGCGCCCTCAAAAACGTCACTTCCCCTGGCTTTGCCCAACGGTGGATGGACGGGGAAAAATTGGACATGAACGGGCTCCTGCGGGCTTTTCAATCCTATTGGCGCGAAAACGCCGTCAAAATATCTTTAAACTACGCGATGGAAAGCCGTTTGGCGACAAGCGTTAACGACGCCCTCGATTATTACGGATATTCAACTGACAAAAATCCAGTGTTTGACGATTTACGCGAAAGCGTCAAAAAAACTTTCGCCGATATGGCCAATGAAGCCGTGGCCCATTTGGCTTTCATCGCTTTCGCGCGATGGGCGCTAAAGGGCCAGGACGATTTGACCCCTTGGGAACTCGCCTTGGGGATGACGGGCGTCGATATTCCCGTAAATCGTCGAAAACGCCTCTATCCTCTGGATATCGGGCTCAAAGGCTCGCTAAATCGCGAAAAAATGATGGAGCGACTCGAAAATTATATGGATAGGCATGGGGTTTCGGAGGGGTGGCTCGTCGTTTTTAACTTGGATTTTAACACGCCTTGGAGCGAAAAAATTACTTGGGAGACTCTCGCGCGCCGCGGTAAAACCATTCGCGGGGCTGGCGGTTGACTGACCGTCGCTTGGACGTTGGCTTCCAAGCGACTGTCCGCGATTGACGCCAGCGCCAACGCGCCCATTAAAAAAGCCTTACGATTCAAGGAACTGGAAAATTTCCTCTTAAATCCTCGTGAATGGGAAGCGGTAAAATCGCGTTCGCCCCGCGGATTGACGCCGAAGACGCGCGGAGCCTCAAAGGCGACTGTCAGCCTCTGGCCGCGCGCTTGGAGCGAGAAGCCTTTAAGCCGCGCCGCGATAGCCCGCGGCGCGCGGCCTCGCGGCGGCTTTAAGGCTCGCCGCGACCGGCCCGCCCCGCCAGGGCGCGGGCGCCTGACTTCGGTCCCCCTCAGACGGCCGAAGCGCGCGAACGGCTGGCGCGAGCTTGACGCCAGCGCGGCCTCCGCCAACGCTCAAAGCGGGCCCAACGCTCCCGTTTTCGCCCGAAAAGGCTTTTCCTCCCCCGCGCGCCTTGGGGGAAGCGGCAAGGGCGAGCCCTTAGCCCCAGCGAAAGCCCCGCCCGCGCCATGAAACGGGTCTCCCATTTTAATGTATAATCCATAATCGCGGCGGCGCCCAGGGAACCCAAACGCCCTGGAGCCCCCTCGGGAACTCGCCGCGCGCGACGGCGGCCTTAAGCGCTCGCGCTCTCTTTCGCGCCATAACTTTTGGGGCGGGAGGAAAAACTTCCCGCCCGCGCGGCCTCATGGATAACGCAATCAGCCATCATGCCCTTTTGGCGCGCGGCCTCAACTGGCTCGGCGACGCCGTCATCTCCATCCCCGCCATCCGGGCCCTCGCGCTCGCGCGCCCCGAGGGCGTCGCGGTCGTCGCGCGGGGCGGCGCCCGCGAACTCTATCGGGCGCTCCCCGGGGTGACGGAAGTTTGGGACGACAAAAAGAGCCCGCGGGACCGCTACCGCCTGATACGCGAACTTAAAAAAAGGCGTTTCGGGGAGGCTATCCTTTTTCCCAATTCCTTCGGCGCGGCGCTCTTGGCCTTTCTCGCGCGGATTCCCGTCCGAATTGGCTACGCCGGCGACGGCAGAAGCTTACTCCTCACGGAGGCCGTCGCCAAAAACCGCGCGGCTCTGGGAGCCCACGAGGCCTTCTCTTATCTGAGCCTCTTGGAAACGGCGGGAATCCCGGCCCCTTTCGTCTTGCCCTCTCTGGCCCGGCCTGAGGCCGCCAAAGGCCGGGAAAGCGGCGAGTTTCGCCTCGCGCTCGCCCCGGGGGCCAGTTACGGGACGGCCAAGCGCTTCGGGGCGAAAGGATTCGCAAAGACCGCGCGGCTCTACGCGGAAATCTTTCCGCGCGCCCAAATTACCCTGGTGGGCGCCGCCGCGGAAATAGGCGAGGCCCAAGCGGCGCTGGCCCTTTTACGCGCGAGCGGCCTTACGCCCCTGGATCTGACGGGGAAAACGACTTTCGCCGAACTCGTCCGCGTCCTCGCCGAGGCTTCCCTCGTCCTCTGCAACGATTCGGGGGTCATGCATCTCGCCGCGGCGCTCAGGACCCCCGTGGCGGTCCCCTTTGGGCCCACCAATCCCCTGGCGACCGGCCCTTTGTCGCGGGAGAGCCGGATTCTAAGGGTCGGGGCCGAGTGTTCCCCCTGTAAGTACCGCCACTGCCCCAAACCGGAAAAACTCTGTTACCGGGGTCTTGAACCCGAGTCGCTCTTTCGGGAATCCCGCGCGCTTTTAAAATTCCTCTCCCTCCCCCGCGACCCCGCGCGCTCCCTTATCCTTTCTTTCGTCGCCCCCCCGCGAGAGACGGCGATCGCGCCCGACGCGCCCTTGGCCTTCGTCCTTGACGCGGTCGCGTTGGCGAGTATCCCCCCCTCGCGTCTCGCCCCGGGACCCGACCAAGGGACGCGTCCCGACGCTTTCCCCTTGGGGACGGACTCTCTTAAACCTAAGCCGCGCGCTTATTTCCAGGGAAAATATCCCCTCTTCCAAGCCCCGGACGCGCGGCGAGCGCGGCTTTGGGGAGCGGAAATGGCGCTTTCCCGGGGCTTTACGCCCCAAAATTCCGTTTTCCTCGCGAACTCCCTCGCGGCCTTAAGGGAGATTAAGGATCTTCCCAAAACTCTCCCGGACGCGCGCCCCAGTCCCGCGCGCGACGCGGCCCTCGCCCCGTGGCCCGTCGCCCTTGTCCTTAACGCCGACGAGCCTTCCCTCGCGCGCCAGGCCGCGCGGGAAAACCTCATTCCGACCGTCTGCGCCCCCTCCTTCGCCAGGGCCCTGGAGTGGGCCCAGAGCTACTTAAAATGAGCCGCGCGCCCATTCTCGTCGTCAAACTCAGTTCCTTAGGCGACGCGGTCATGAGCCTTCCCTTCCTGGAGGCCCTCCGCGAGCGCTTTCCGGATTCCGCGCTCGATTGGGTCGCCGAGGAGCCCTCCGCCTCCCTCTTAAGGGGGCATCCCCTCCTCCGGAGGGTCATCCCCTTTACCGCCAAAAAGGCCCTCGCGAGCCTTAAGGCCGGGCGCTTTCGCGCCGCTTGGAAAACCATCCGGGACCTTCGGGCGGCCCTGCGGGAAGAGCGCTACGGCCTCGTCTTTGATCTCCAAGGGCTCTTCAAAAGCGGCCTCGCTACCTTTTGGGCCCGGGGGGAGCGCAAAATCGGCTTCGCCAACGGCCGGGAAGGCGCGAGCCTCTTTCTGACGGAAAAGCTTCCCCCCTACGACCCCTCCTTAAACGCCACCCGCCGCTATCTGCTCTTGGCGGAAAGCGTCGGGGCCGCGCCAGCCCCGGGCTGGGAAAGCCGCGTCACCCTCAAGCCCACGCCCGCGGACCTCGCGGCGGCCCAAGAGCTTTTAGGGCCTCTCCCCCGGCCCTTCGTGGCCTTGGTCCTGGGAACCCGCTGGAATTCCAAACTCTGGCCCGTCAGCCATTTCGCCGCCCTCGCCTCCCTTCTGGCGGCGCGGGGCCTTTCCGTCGCCTTAATCGGCTCGCCGGGGGAAACGGCCCTTCAGGAAGAGTTTTTCGCTCTCCGGCCCCCGAGCCCGGACGCGCGGGGACTTGTCGGCTTAACTTCCCCGAGCGCCCTCAAAGGGGTTTTATCCCTCGCGGACTTGACGGTAACCGCCGACAGCGGGCCCATGCACTTAAGCGCGGCCCTGGGGACGCGCGCCATAGCGCTCTTTGGGCCCACCCGCCCGGAAAGAACCGCCCCCCTGGCCCCCTGGGTCACCGTTCTCCGCCCAGAGGGCTTTGACTGCCTGGGCTGCCTGTCCCGGCGCTGCCCCCTCCGGCCCCCGCGCTCTTGCCTCGCGGCTATCGCGCCTTCAAGGGTCTTGGCGGAAATACTCGGCGGTCGCGCCGCCCCCCCAGGAGAATAAAGCGCGGAACCATCCCGACTTGTGGCGTCCCTTTCGCCCTGACGCGCCGCGCCGCGCCTACGCCGCCCCGGCGACGCGCCTTCGGCGGCCCAGCGCCGCCAAGAGCCGCCGGGAGCGCTCCCCTTGACAAACGCGCCTCTCGTCACTAAATTTAGACAGCCTTAAGGGGGTTCTTTCCGCGCTTACCCTCTTAAGGGCTTTTGATTTTACGGCCCCAGGCCTCCCCGCGAAAAGCGCCTGAGTCCGGACCCTTAAGGTAACCAAGCCATGCCCATCTATGAGTACGAGTGCGAGAGCTGCAGGCAGATCTTCGAGACCAACCAACGGATCACCGACCCACCCCTCACCGAGTGCCCCGAGTGCCACGGAACCCTCCATAAGCTTATTTCCCGCACCAGTTTCCAACTGAAAGGGACCGGTTGGTACGCCACCGACTACCGCAAAGACTCGGACGCTATCCCCGACGCCGCCTCCAAAGGTCAGCAGCCCCCCCCCAAAAGCCTCTCCGACGTGGACAAAGAAATCGGGAAACGCAAAAGCTATCTTGAACAGACCCCGGCGGAGCGCAAAAGCACCATCAAAGAAATCACCAACAAAGTCGCCAACCGTATGCCTTAAACCCCCTCGGACAAAGCGCGCGCCCCTCTAAGGCGCGGGGGCCGCTCGCCCTCCGCCTCTCTTTCGCGCCGCCGCGCCGAAGAGCGCGCCGCCGCGCCTCTTTTCCGCTAACCCTCCCTTAAGGCGAGCTTCCCAAGGACAAGGGGCGCGCGTCTTGGCGAGCCGCGAGCCTTCAGGCCCGCGCGAAAGCCTCGGGCGCGCCCACCTCCGACGCGAGCCTTAAGGCTCTTCGCCCCAAAACGGCCCCTTGGCCCTCCCGCGCCCCCAAAAAAACCCCTGGCCCCGGCGCGGAAAGGCTATTTCCGCGCGTCGGGGCGTCAGGGGTTAAAAATGTCCGCCCTTCCCCCGCCTAACGCCAACGGCAAAGCGGAGAAGGGGCTTTGAATTTGGTTTATGGTTTGGGAGCGATAACCATCACCAAGGTGCGCCCCTCGAGCTTGGGCGTCTGCTCCGGCGCGCCGTACTCGGCCACGTCTCTGATAACCCTGGCCAAGAGTTCCTGTCCCAAATCAGCGTGGACGATTTCCCGCCCCTTAAAATTCAAGCTGACTTTGATTTTATTTTTCTCCGCCAGGAACCTTTGAATGTTCCGGAGTTTAAACTGATAATCGTGTTCCGCCGTTTTGGGGCGGAACTTCATTTCTTTGATCTCGATGACGCTGGATTTTTTCCGGGACTCCGAGAGCTTCTTGCTCTGCTGGTATTTGTAGCGCCCAAAATCCATGATCCGGCAGACGGGGGGATCGGCCTCCGTCGCCACCTCGACCAAGTCGAGGCCGACTTCCTTGGCGGCGCCCAAGGCGGCCGCGAGGGTCAGAATCCCCATCTGGGATCCGTCATCCCCAATTACGCGCAATTTGGGGGCCCTAATCATTTCATTGATGTTGACTCTTTTCTGGCCCGTGTCTTTCCTTTTGCCGTTAATGCTAGCACCTCTCTTCGTTAATGGTTAAAACTGAAAAGCCCCGCGCTCGCTGGCGCGGGAGCCCGTCGCGGCCCGAGGAGGCTTCAGCCCTCGGGGTCAAAGGACGGCGGATCCTTTTCCTTGGCCGTCATCTCCAAAAAGCTCTCCGCGCTCATGGTCCCGATATCCTGGCTCTTCCGAGGCCGGACGGTCGCCACGCCGTCTTTTTCTTCCTGGTCGCCCACGATCAGGGCGTAAGGAACCTTGCTTTTCCAAGCCTCGCGAATTTTGTAGCCCAGTTTTTCGGCGCGCGTGTCGGTCTCAACCCTTAAACCCGCTTCGCGTAAGGTTTTGGCGAAAGCGAGGGTGGCCTCCTCGTTGCGGGAATTGACGGAGAGCGCGATAACCTGGACCGGGGAGAGCCACATGGGGAGTTCTCCCGCGTAATGCTCCAAAAGCACGCCGATAAAACGCTCGAGGCTCCCGAAAATGGTCCGGTGCAGCATGACCGGGCGTTTGCGGGTATTGTCGCTGTCGGCGTAGGAGAGATCGAAACGCTCCGGGAGGGCGAAATCGCATTGGATGGTGGCGCACTGCCAGCTGCGGCCCAGGGCGTCTTTGAGCTTAATGTCGATTTTAGGCCCGTAAAAGGCCCCGTCGCCCTCGTTAATCTCGTAGCTCCGCCCGCTCGCGGCCAAGGCGTTCTGGAGGGCGCCCGTCGCCATCTCCCATTCCGCGTCCGTCCCGATGCTGCTTTCCGGGCGGGTGGAAAGCTCAAGCTCGAAATCGAACCCGAAAACGCCCATCATGTCGGTGACAAACTTCAAGACGTTTAAAATCTCCCCGTTGACCTGCTCCGGGGCGCAGAAGATATGGGCGTCGTCCTGGGTAAACTGGCGCACCCGGGTCAGGCCGTGGAGGACCCCGCCCTTTTCGTGGCGCTGGACGGTCCCCAGCTCAAAGAGCCGGAGGGGCAAATCCCGGAAAGAGCGGATTTTGGAGCGGTAGACGAACATGTGCCCCAGGCAGTTCATGGGCTTGATGGCGTATCCCACCCCGTCGATTTCGGTGAAATACATGTTCTCTTTGTAATAGTCGAGGTGCCCGCTCTTGAGCCAGAGCCCGCTTTTAAGGATTTGGGGGCCCATGACCACCTGGTAGCCCCTCCTTAAATGCTCCTCGCGCTCAAAATTTTCCAACAGGACTCGCATGAGGGCCCCGTTGGGATGCCAGACGACCAAGCCGCCCCCGATTTCCTCGTGGACCGAAAAGAAGTCCATTTCCTTGCCGAGTTTGCGGTGGTCGCGTTTCTTGGCTTCCTCCAGAAAATCCAAGTGGGCCTTGAGGTCCTCAGGCGCGAAAAAGACCGTCCCGTAGATCCGCTGGAGCATGGGACGCCTTTCGTCCCCGCGCCAGTAAGCCCCGGCGACGGAGGTGAGCTTGAAGGAAGCCCCCCAGGAGCTGTCGGGGATATGGGGCCCCCGGCAGAGGTCCGTAAAATCCCCGCAGGCGTAAAAGCTCACCCGCGTCTCGCCTTTGGCCCGCAAATCCTCGATAAGCTCGACCTTATAGACCTCCCCTTTCTCCCGGAAATACTCCAGAGCATCCTCAATGGGCTTCTCGGAGCGGGAAAAAGGCTGCTTTTCCTTGACGATGGCGGTCATTTCCTTGGAAATCTTCGCCAGATCAGCCTCGGTAAAGGGCTCGCTCTTGTCAAAATCGTAATAGAAGCCGTTTTCGATGGAAGGCCCGATGGCCACTTTGGTTTCCGGAAAAAGCCGGACGACGGCCTCCGCCATCAGGTGGGCGACGCTGTGCCGCAAAAGATCCAAGGCGGCGGGGTCGCTCCGGGTCACGGGGCTTAAGGCCTCCGTCGGCGCGACGGGAGCGCCCAGATCGATAAGGCGCCCGCCCGCGCGGGCCGCGAGGGGCCGCTCGGGCCCTTTAAGGGGCGCTCCCGCGAGCTCCAAGAGCTCAATGGCCTTCGGGAGCCCGGAGGCCGACCAATCGACGCTCCGCTTCTGGCCCTGGACTTCAACCTGATAAATGGACATCTTAATTTAACCAAAACCTCTAAATAAGGATCTCGCGCCCCGCGAAAGGGGACGAGGAGGCCCGCGCGAGCCAAAAGACGCAAAAAAAACCGCCCTCGCCGGCGGGACGAGGCGGATCTATTTTAATAAGCGCGACATTGGGGCAAAACATCGGGAAAATTTTTCCTGAAACTCCTTCAAATTTTCGCGGAAAAAAGGGGCGCCTCCCCTCGCCGCGGAAGCGGGGGTCGGGAAAAGCCGCGCGAGGCGCGTTCGCGCAATCTTAGCATAAACGGGCGCCCGCGCGTAACAAAAAAGTTATATTTAGACGCCGTCCCCGGCGCGCGGGGGAAAAAGAGTCGCGCGCGGGCCGTCCCGGCGGCGCGTCTTGAAGGCGATGAACAACTCAGCCTTCGTAGCGCGAGCCGCGCTGAGGCCGGCTTCAGCCTCCTTGATAGCCTTGGGGATCTCCTCGTTGGGGATCCTCTCCCTTTTAGCCCGTTTCCGCCTTTGCCTAGGGGGCGGTTTGGGGCCTTTTTTGACTATCCTCGCCCCTGAACCCAAGGAATCCACTTAAATATATCCTGATGACGGCCTGTTCAATCCAGATAAAGGCGCCCATCTTTTATTTTATAAATCAGAACCTAGTACCTTGTATCTTGATTTTTTTCGGTTATGGAGGTAGGATCATGGTAACCACATGAGGAGGTTGCCATGGCCAATAGGCACAAGATTTTTCTGACTGACGAAGAACGAACCATCCTGGACAAT
>JAISCZ010000038.1 GCA_031265205.1 Deltaproteobacteria bacterium | reverse complement strand
TTCCCGCCAGGGGGATAGCGCGGGGCTTTCTTTTAAAAATCTCCAAAAAACGCTCTCTTTTTGGAGCTTATCCCATAGATGTCGCGCCGACGCGAAGTCCTCCAGCGGGGGCGGGCTTGAAGGCTCCTGGGCCTCCTCTTCCATGGGGGCCGGGGGATTGGAGTCGAAAACGGCGCGCCGGACCAGCTCCAAAAGCGATTGGCCCGTTTGGGCCCCGGCCATTTTGAGGGGACTGAGGCGAAGATTATTAAGGTCGACTCCCTCGCGGGCGAGCCGCCTCCGGATTAGGCCCAGGAGGCGACAAGGCGCGTCCTTCTCTCTTGAGACAGAGGGGGCCAGGCTCAAAACGGGCGCGGTCCTCTTTTCCGGGAAAAGAGCCAAGTCCGCCGGCGCGTTCGCCGCGGAAAGGTTTTCTCGCGCGATGGCGGGGAGTCGCGTGGCCGCGCCCGGGAAGTCCCCTGCGGTCGCGAGGCCAAGCTCGCCACTCCGAGACGTCTTCCAGAGGAGCGGGAAGTTTCCCGCGCGCGGGAGACTTCCCGCGGGGCTATCTCCATGAAAGGCGCGGGAGTCACGGAGCCGCAGAGAGTCGTCCTGGGCGGCGCGGGAAAAACCCGGGTCTCCAGCCTTCTGGCGCTCCTCATTCTTTTCGCTCGGCTCGGCGGAATCCTCCCGGCCGTTCAGGAAAGGTTTGGCGTCTCCAAAATCCCTCATGGAGGCGCCAATTTCCCTCATCATTAAAAGTTGAGCGTCAGTCTCCTCGGAAAAATTCGGGTCGCCCGACTCTCCAAGACGCGTCACTGAAGGTAAAGGCTTCTCCTCGCTGACGGCGGTCAAGGCGGCCGCGATTAAGTCACTCGGGGTTACGCCTTTGACGTTTCATCGCGCCCACAAGCGATCGGAAAACCTCGGCGAAGCGGATCCCTTCCCCGCTTTGAGAAAAGAATTTTTATCTTTCAAGCTACTACCGCCCCGCGCGGCGACCGTTCCGCGAGTTACGCGAGCGTTCGCGTAACTCGCGGAAGGGGGCGGGACGTTTTCCCTCCGTAAACTCGCCATGGGCTAAAAATTGACTTTGTCAAGGGTTTTAATGTAAGTTCGCTTCACGGGAAGATTTGCTTGGAATCAGTTTAAAATCAAGCGATTCGCCATTTTTTTCGCTTCATTTATCGCGTTTTTCTCCCTTTCCTTCCGCATGAGGAGTTTTTCGAAACCTCGCCGAAACGATCAGGAAACAAGCCATGAAAATACAGCGACGGCTCCGCGGCGCCTATTCAAATTCCAAGCGCCGGAATTTTTCACACGCCGATTTATCTTACGCGACCGTCGCCAAAGAAGCGGCTGATTCGCGTCCCGCGCCATTTTTCCTGATTCTGTCAGGCGTTTTGACAGTCCTTTGTTTATCGCTCCTGGCTTTCCAGCCCTCCGTTCGCGCGGATGACTACTTCATGGACGAACAGGACAAGCTGGCCGCGGCGGATGACGGCGCCACCGACCCGCTGGACAATCTGAATTGGAGCTCCAGGCCGCCATACCCTTCGACATGGACCGGAATCACGTGGGGATCGGACGGCTCTGGGTTCGACAAAGTTTATATAATTTCAGTCTACAACCAAGGGTTGACCGGCACGCTCGTCTTAAACGGTTTTGAACGCTTGGCCGAGTTAGACGCGTCCGTCAACGGGCTTACGAGTCTTCAATTCGACGACAATCCCGCTCTCTACAGCCTGGCGGTCTTTGAAAACCAGCTTTCCACCCTGGACGTGACCGGCGTCCCGCTCCTGGAACGCCTGGACGCGTCTTACAACTACCTTGACGCCCTGAACGTGAAAAACAACCCTGCTCTTAACCTCCTGTACGCGGAATTCAACGGCCTCGTGACCATTGACTTGAGCGGCAATCCACTCCTTCGAGATTTGAACCTTTCCTACAACAACCTCGTGGCCCTTGACTTGAGCGGCAATCCAGCTCTTCTAGATCTTGACCTTTCCTACAACTACCTTGGAGACCTTGACTTGAGCGGCAACCCGCTCCTCCAGTATCTTGACGTGTCGTCCAACTATCTTGACAGCCTTGACGTGGACAATAGCCCGGATCTTCTGTACCTGGGAGCGGCTGACAATTTTCTCGAGTCGCTTAACGTCAGCTATAACGTTTCGCTTACCTACCTTGACGCGTCGTCCAACTTTCTTGACTACCTGGACGTGAGCCTTAACCCCGACCTTCAGCATTTGGACGTTGGAGACAACTATTTTGACTCGCTGGACGTCAGCTACAATCAGTATCTTGAAGAGCTGTCCGTATATAACAACTACTTTGAAGACCTTGACCTAAGCGGGAACCCGAACCTTAAAACGCTTTCCGCGTGGGGAAACTATCTCGAGTCTGTTGACGTCAGCGATAATCCCCTTCTTGAGTATCTCGACTTGGACTTCAACTATGTCTCAAGCTTGGATATAACCCAAAACCCAAATCTTAAAGAATTGAGCGCGAGCTTCAATGAACTGGAAGATCTATTTCTAGACGCGAATGGAGCGCTCGAGCGCTTGGATGTCAGCAATAACTTCTGGCTTGATTATCTCGATTTAAGCGACGCCACGTCTCTTAAATACCTGGATGTCAGTGGCGACTGGTTTGACTCTCTCGATTTGAGCGCCAACGCGCTTCTTGAACACCTAAACGTCAGCGGCAACGCGTTTGATTTTCTCGATTTAAGCGACAATACGGCTCTTGAATACCTGGACGCCAGCGGCAACTGGCTTGATTCTCTCGATTTGAGCGACAACGCGCTTCTTAAACACCTAGATGTCAGCGACAATACCTACCTTGACGCGCTTGACGTGAGCGACAATACAGCTCTTGAATACCTTGACGCCAGCGGCAATTCCATCGTTTCTCTCGATTTGAGCGACAACGCGGCTCTTGAATACCTGGACATCAGCGGCAATTCCATCGCTTCTCTCGATTTGAGCGTCAACGGCTCGCTTCAATACCTGGACGCCAGCCGCAACTCCCTCAATTCCCTTGTCTTGGGTAGCGTTCCAGATCTTCAATACCTGGATGTCAGCCAAAATCAACTTCTCGCCTTCGCCGCGGAAGACATGCCCGATCTCCAATACCTTGACGTGTCAGGCAACCCCTTGCTGACAACGCTTTCCGTCAAGAACAGCGGGCTCTCCTCGCTGGACCTGAGCGATACCCCAAGTATTACCGATCTCGACGTGAGCGGCAACAAGTTCACGCTGAGCGCGTTGTATGCCCTGATGACGCTCGTTCAAGACCTGAATATGGGCGGTCAGACGGACGTGGCTCTTGACTCCGTCTTTTCCTACCCCGAACCAGGCGTCGCTTACGACCTTTCGTCCGAGGCGATTTTCAACGGCGTGGCCACGATATTTACCGTGGAAGTTAACGGCTTCGCGGCGGTTTCCGGCGCCGACTACGCGATAAGTCCCGAAGGCGAGTTCACTTTCATGGACCGGGGACAATTTTGGATTACGATGGAAAACCCGGAGGTCCACGGCAAGGGCCTTTACTCGTCCTCTCCCGCGACAGTGGTCTCCGCCCTGATTGACGTCCTTCCAGGAGGCGAGCTCGTCGTCTGGGCCGGGGACGCGTCGTCAGGCTGGGCGCCCGAAGGCGCGGCCGCCTCCGCCAAGAACTGGCTCTACAACGGCTACGGGGTGAGGTACCTGGATTTTGACGACGTTACCTTCGAGGCCTCCGCCCAGAAAGACGTCGCCGTCGACGCTTTTGGAGTGACCCCCTGGACGGTGACCGTCGAGGATGACGGCTACGCCTTCTCAGGCGGCGCGATAGATGGCTCCGCGCTCGTTCTGGCGGCCGCCCCCGGATCGTCGACCCGCTTCTCGAACGAGATAAGCTTCGCGTACGGCGCCGAGGTCCAGGCGGGAAACGAGCTTGTTTTCGACTACGGCGCTGCGGCCTACCCTTGGGGGGTTACGAGCGCTCTTTCCATCTACGGCGAAGGCTCGGTCACGAAGGACGGCGACGGCGCGCTCACGCTTTCCAGCGCGAGCGACTACTCCGGCGTCACCAGCGTCCTCATGGGAACTTTGAAGCTCGGACCCGGCGCCGACGTCAGCCGGAGCCTTGCGGGCGGCGGCCTCGCGCTTTCCGGCGGGGCCACTTTTGATATCTCGTCTTACGGCGCCTCGCTGGCCATTCCGAAGCTCGCGGTGGATGGCGGGGACACGCCCGCCGTGATCGAGGCGGGCCTCGCGGTAGTGGCGGACTTCAGCGGCGCGGATATCAGTTGGAGCCTGCCCCAGTCTGGCGCCTTGGCCTCCCCCTTACTCAAGGTCAACGGGGAAGCCCAGCTCGACTCCGGCGTCAGCTTTTCCATAACGAACGCCCCCGCGAGGCTCGGCCTGGCTTTGGGAGAGGGACTGATCTTGCTGGCCGCGGATACCTTGGTCGCCGGCGGCCTCACGGCTCTTTCCGCGTCGACGCCGGACGGGGACTCCTTCTCGATAGCGATTGATCCGGGCGACGCCACCCATCTCTTGGCGACGCTCGTTTCCCTCTCTCCCTGGACTCCCAGCTACGAGAGGCTGAAGGCCTATTCCGAGTCCGCCGTCGCCGCTCTCGCCTTCGCGGCGCAGGGACAGGACGCGCTGGTCCGGGAAGGCCTTTCCGCGGCCACGCGCGCCGTCGCTGGGCCCGGCCTCGCGTGGGGGGCCTTCGGCGCCGCGGCGGGAGGCCGCTCGCGCTATAACTCCGGATCCCACGCGGACGTCTCGGGTTTCTCCGTCATGGCCGGGGCGGCCGTGGGCGCGGAACTCGGGCTCGGCCGGCTCGCTTTGGGGATCTTCGCGGAGGCGGGTCGGGGCGACTACGACAGCCACAACTCTTTCGCGAACTCCCGCGGGGTGGACGGGAGCGGGGACGCGACCTACGCCGGGGGCGGGCTTCTGGCCCGCTGGGACGCCGCGGGCGGGGCTTTCCCGGGTCTGTATTTAGAGGCTTCGGCCCGCTTCGGCCGTCAGGAGACGGACTTCGACACCGATGACATCCGCTATAGCGGGGAGCGCGCGTCGTTTAAGTTTTCGGGCGCCTACTGGGGTTTCCACGGGGGGCTGGGGCGGGCCTGGAAGCCGGCTGGCCCGGACGGCTCATTTACCCTCGATCTGGGAGCGAGGCTTCTCTGGACCCGCCAGGAGGGTTCCGACTTCCGGATAAACATTGACCGGATCCGTTTCGCGGACGCCGATTCCCTGAGGGTCAGGGTTGGCGGTCGCCTCGCCTACGGGGTCGGGGGACGGGCCGCTCCCTACGCGGGCGCTTACTACGAGAGGGAGTTTGACGGGATCGTCCGCGCCACGGCGAACGGCGTCCCTCTGGAGGCGCCGTCCCTTAAGGGGAATACCGGGATCTTCGAGCTGGGCGTGGCGGTCAGGCCCTCGGAAACCATCCCCCTGACCTTGGAACTCGGGGCCCAGGGCTATGTCGGGAAAAGGGAAGGCGTCTCCGGCTCGCTCACCTTAAAATACGGGTTCTGACGCGCCCCCGGCGCGCGGATACGGACCCGCTCCCCGCGACGGGGAGCGGGGGTCCGCCGATCTTCTCCCCGGACTGGGGCCTCCCTCGGAAATCCCCGGACATCCCTAAGGCGCGACTCGGGGATTTTCTTCCTCCGCCTCCGGCGGAAAGACGCCGCCAGCGGGAAGCGGAAGATAGCCTTCCGGTCAGGCGTCCTCGCTTGGCGGTCGCCCCGAGGGTCCCGCGCCGACGGCCCTTCGGCCTCGCCCGATGGCGAGACAAAAGCTCGTCAATTATTATTCGTCGGCGCGTTTCCAACGCTTTCAGACGTCAAGCCACGAGCCATGAAGTTAAATAATTAGTTTTTCCGCGTTACCCTTGAAGGGATGGGCGATGGTCTAGCGCCGCTTTGAGCCTTGAGCCTCAAGTTTGGCGCCTCGCGCCACAATTAAATTTTCGCGCTGAAAAATATTTCCAAGAGACTTGGAAATCCATCGTTTAAGGAGAATTTTTTAAGGATTTTTTTTAAGATAAGCGCGGGGCGCGCCCTTACGCCAGCCGACGCGGAAGGGGAGAGCCTTAAGCGCGCGAGCGAGGGAGCCATCGGGAAACACGCGTATCCGAGCTTCTTGGCCGATTCGCCTTTTGGCTCCGAAACCCACAGTCCCGCGCCCGTTAGCGCTAGCTATGACGCTTTGCGGGCCGCGCGTGGCTTTTTCGCTTAAAGGAGGCGCGCGGAGCCGACGGCGGCCCTTGGCGCGCCTTTCGCCACAAAGCCATTATTCCATTACGCCATCAAAAAGTTTGACAGTTTGACTGGGGTGTTTGATTTAGGTAGAATAATAAAGTGAGACTGAATTCTAGCCCGAAAAGTCGCCGCTTACGGTTTTGTGGCTAAAAAACAATCCCACCAGCAACGTTTGGAGTTTCCATGAATGAAATTAAAAATAAACGTTTTAACACTGTTGGACCATGTAATCCTTCAAGGGATTATACGCTACCAATCTTACCACGTCTTGAAACGATGGATATGATTGACGGTGGTTACTATTTTCTCATGCGCGCGCCCCGCCAATCAGGCAAGACAACGTATTTAAACGCTTTGCGCGATCAGATCAACAAAGAGGGGAAATACTACGCCTTGCTCTGTTCGCTTGAGGCTTTAGACGGCGTCTCCGACACTGAAACCGCGACGGTGGCCCTTGTCAGCCAAATTAACGATTCTTTAAAATTTTCCAAAGTTGAAAAATTAGTTAATTTGTTCCGCCCGGATAATTTGTTGCCTAATTTCAATTTTTCTTTAAGAATTAGATCGATCTTGAATTATATATGTGAAAATTTAGACAAAGATTTAATCCTTTTTTTCGACGAAGCCGACTGTCTCGCGCCAGAGCCGCTCATTCCTTTTTTAAGGCAAATAAGACAAGGCTATAACATGAGAGACACCGCCAGCTTTCCCAGATCTTTAGCCTTAATTGGCATGAGGGACATCAGAGACTATCTCTCTCAAGTGAGGCCAGACTCGGAATCCGCGCTCTTAGCCAGTCCATTTAACATTACTAAGGGTTCGTTAAGCTTGGCGAATTTTACCCAAAAAGACATCAAGGCCCTCTACGCTCAGCACACCGAGGCAACCGGACAAAAATTTCAGCCGGCCGCCATTGACCGGGCCTGCCGCTGGAGCGGAGGCCAGCCCTGGCTGATCAACTCCCTGGCCTTCGAGATCGTTGAGAGATCGCTTAGAAGAGACTATTCCAAAGCCATCACTGGAAAACATATGGATCAAGCCGCTCAAGCCTTGATCTTACGCGGAGAGACTCATTTTGACTCGCTTAGGAAGCGGCTCAAAGAGCCAAGGGTAAGAAGGATCATGGAAGCGGTCCTGGTTGGGGCCAAACAATCTTCCATAGGGATTTCCGAGGAAGATCTCCAATACGCCATTGATCTTGGCCTTCTCAAGAAAGATTCTAACGATAGCTATCAGCCCGCTAACCCAATTTACCAAGAAATAATCATCAGGGCATTGACCTTCAACTTCCAGAAGGGCGTATCAGCCAATTTGCCTGATAATATCGGGCGCGAGTGGATGGATGGAAAAAACCTTGACATGAGCGCTCTTCTCCTGAGATTCCAAGCCTTCTGGCGGGAAAACCGTGAAATGTTGGCCACGGATAACGCCATAGACTCTTTCGCGTTTAACGACTCCGACCAAGCGGCGCGAAATCTCGATATTACGGAGAATAACGGGAACCAGGAGCTGCCCAAAATAATCAAAAATCGCCGTTTAAATCTGGACAGTGAGGCCTTAGCCCACTTGGTCTTGTTAGCCTTCTCGCGAAGAGTTCTTAATGGCGGGGCCGACTTCGTCCAAAGAGAATTCGCGCTGGGGAGGATGCGGGCTGATATTTGCGTAAGCTATAAGGATCGCCGCTATCCTCTGGAGATGAAAGTTAAAGGCGTTCTGGGACGCGAAAAAAGCTTTTCGCGGCTATTGTTATATATGGATAAATGTGGGGCTTCCGAGGGCTGGCTAGTCGTCTTCGATCAGGATTTTCAAAAGCCCTGGGACAAAAAACTGACCTGGGAGACCCTTGAGCGCGATGGCCAAACCATTCACGTGGTAGGCCGCTAACGGTTGCGCGGAGCGTTCGGCGCGATCCCTTTAACGCTTCGCGGCGAGGGGTCTCCGTGAAAAATTTTTGTTGGCGCGCGCGGGAAGGTTCAATTCGACGCCAATAAGCGACAAGGCGCGCGATCGGTGGCTTCTTCCCCCGGGCCTCGCCCCTTACGCGCGAGGCCCCACGGGATCCCGCGGGCTTCGGGAGCCTCAAATAGGGGTTAGCTCTTTAAGCGTTCCTTATGTGACATCCTCCTCCGTCTTAAGACATGGGATTCCCAATCTGGCCTGGCGGCGTGGGTCAGGTCCCTTCGCGGGACATCAGGAGCGCGAGTGAGCCTTGAGCGCCCTGACCTCACAGGGCGCCCGCCGCGACTCATCCGACCGCGAGGTCATTCATGGCGTCGACGGCATTGGCCTTGTTCGCGTGTCCGCGTTCCAGTCGCTTGAACTCCACTTGGCCAGGGCGGTTCCCCTTGTCCGCGCGCTCGTCGCGCCCGCGCGCGGGGCGTTTCTGGCTTGCTTTCGTGGGATGGAAGCCCGACGAGCCCCGCCGCCCCTGGCCCCTTGGCGGCAATCTTGTATTTTGCGCGCGTGTGAGGTCGCGACGAGGGCGATGGCGCGGAGGAACTCCCGGAGCCCCGTTATTCCGTGGCGAATTGGCCGTCCCAGTCCCCTCCTTGGGGGAGGGAAAGATGCTCGTGAACGAGCTTCCACTCCCCGTTTCTTTTCTCGAAGCAGTCGGTCTGGCGGAAGACGAAGGCCTTGGCCGCGCTGTCTCCCTTAAGTCGCGCGGTCATTTTTTGGGCCGAGACCACGCAGGCCATATCGGCCTTGACGAAGGGAATTATCTCCAGAATTTCGACGTTCAAGGAAACGACGCTCGCGAACTGCTTTTGAAAAAAAGCGCTGGCGGCCTTGACGCCTTTGGAGGCGAAGGGAGGGATATCGAACCAGACGGCGTCTTCCGCCCAATGCCTGACGCTTCGCTCGGCGGACTTGGACGCGGCCATTTCGCGAATTATCGCGACAATCGTTTCTAAATCATTGGACGGGGTCATAAAGGCTCCTTTTGGCTGGGGAAAAAAGGCGTGGCGGGATAGCGCGCGCTGGCGGCGCGCCGCTCTCCCGAGGGGGAAGCGCGCGGGCGACGCGGGGGCGGCGCGGGCCATATCCTCGCAATATAGCGCCTTAAAGCTGACAGCTGTCCGTCCGGTTCGCGGGCGCTTAAAAAAAAATATCGCGTCCGTCCGCGCTTTTTTTTTAGGCTTGGGCCATGGAGACGCTTGGGCCATGGAAACGCCTCGGGGGGCGGAAAGGGTCCTTCGGGAGGGAGGGGGAGGCGCGCGAGCCCGCCCCCAAGCGAAAGCGCCGCGCGTCCTTAAGGGCTAGCGTAGCGCTCGCGCAGCTCCGCGAGGATTTCCCGGAGTTTTAAGCGGACGCTGGCGGGCTCGAGGATTTTAACGGAGGTTCCCAAGGACAGGAGGAACCCGTAGAGCCAGGGCTCGTCCGGCGCGTCCGTTTCCAGGACCGCGGCGCCGTCCGCGCGGCGGATGGCCGCGTTTTCGTCAAAGACGTCGAAGAGGCGGTAAGCGGCGCTCTCGTTAAATTCCATTTTGAGCCGCAAAAGGGGCGCGCCGTCCCCCTCAAGCTCCAAGGGGGGCGGGGGCGCGAGATTAAGGCCCGCGCTGGAGAGAGCCAAGACGGTCGGGGAACGCAGGCGGCTGAGCCTGAAGGTCCGGTAATCCTGGCGCGCGAGGCAGAAGCCTTGGAAATACCAGGCCATGCCCTTAAAAATTAATTTAACGGGGAAGGCGCTTCTCTCCAAGAATTCCCCGGCGGCGTTGACGTAGGAGAAGCTCACGGCCCTTTTTTGGGCGATGGCCGCGGCGAGCGTCTCAAAGCGCGCGCGGGCGGGCTTCCCGACGCCCCAGCGGGAAAAATCCACCTCAATCCAAGCGGGGGGACTCGCGCGGAAAAGGGCCCCGATCTTCAGAAGGGTATTGGCCGCGTCCGTTTGGCCGGAGGCCGCCAAACTCTGGAGGGCCAAAAGGATCAGATCCCTTTCGGCGTCCGAGAGGGCCGCTCGCGGGAGGGCGTGGCCGTCCAAAAGGGAGATTCCCCCGCCTTGGCCCCGCGAGGCGTAAACGGGCGCGCCGCCCCCCGCGAGGGCGGCGATATCCCTTAAAATGGTCCTTTCCGAGACCTCGAAGCGCTCGGCGAGTTTTCCGGCCGTCGCGCCGCCATGGACAAGCAGGTAATTGACGATTCCAAAGAGCCTTTCCAAGCGCATAAGCTATCCCTCTCGGAACCTATTATCCCGCGCGAAACATGACGGGTAGGCGTCATGTTCGGCGCTCGCGAGCTGAATCGGCCCTCCAAGGGGGTTCCGGTCGGCCGCCGCGGGCAAAGCGCGGGCGCCGCTAGCCGAGGCGACGGCGTTGGCGCGAGCCGCCGCCGGTCGCGCGACGCTCCCGCGCCGTGGCGCGCGGAGCCCGCCGCGGCGTTTAAGGCGCCAGGGGCGGGCCCGGCCCTAAAACGTCAGTTCCAGGCCAATGGGGCAGTGGTCCGAGCCGTGGACTTGGGGCTCAATCCAGGCCCTTCTGACGTTCGGCCGCAGCTCCGCGGACACGAAAAAGTAGTCGATGCGCCACCCCACGTTGTTTTGGCGGGCGTTGGCCCGGTAAGACCACCAGGTGTAATCCCCCTGGGAGTCGCCGCGATAGTGGCGGAAAGCGTCCACGTAGCCCCGCGCCACGAATTTGTCCAGCCACGCCCTTTCGATGGGCAGAAAGCCCGAGGTCTCCGCGTTTTCCCGGGGACGCGCCAGATCCATCTCGCGGTGGGCCGTGTTGAAGTCCCCGCAGACGACGATGGGCTTTTTTTTCCGCGCCTCTTCGGCGTATTCCAGGAAAGCGTCGTAGTAACCCAGTTTATAGGCCAAGCGCTCCTCGTCCTTTTGGCCGTTGGGGAAATAGACGCAAAAAAAATAGAAGCGCGGGTATTCCGCCATGATGAGCCTTCCCTCGCTGGCCCATTTCGGGTCGGGGAGCTCCCGGGAAACATGGAGGGGCTCCTGGAGGGCGTAGACGGCCACCCCCGAGTAGCCCTTGCGGGAGACGGAGCTGGACCAGTAGCTGAGGTAATCGCCCGGGTTTAAAAGCTCTGGCGACAGCTGGGCGGGCGTGGCCTTGGTTTCCTGCAGGGCGACAATGTCCGCTCCCCTTTGGAGAAAAGGATAAAAATCCGTTTTCCCCGAGGCGGCCCGGACGCCGTTGACGTTCCAAGAGTAAAAAATCACGGGGCGTCTTTCCTCCTTGCCTCTCTCCCGCGCGGCGCGGGAACCCTTGGATTCCCCCGCTTCGGCGCCTCAAGAAGTTAACTCATTTTTCCCCGCGCGGGCAAATCCGCGGCCGCGCGGGGGATTGTTCTCCCGCCTTTTCCGCGAGGGAAGGCTCGCGAAAGGGAAGGCTCGCGTTCCTCAGAAGGAAGGCTCGCGCGCCAAGACGCGCGCCGCGGCCGCGGGGTCCCCCACGATGACGAGCGCCCGCGTCGCGACGCTGGCGGCCCGGTAAAGGCTGGAGCGGTCCCAGTGGCGCGGGCTGTCGGCGCCGAGGGGAACGATTACCCCGGGAAAAGAGGGGGGAGCGTCTTCCAAGGCGAGCGCGGCCGCGGGCCGTAGCGCCATGAGCGCGGGCGCGGAAAGAGAGCTTTCGCCGTCCTCCCACAGGGCCCGCGCCGCGAGGCGGCTCGCGGAAACTTCCCCGACAAGGCCGATGTCCCCCCTCTCCAGGCCCAGGGCGGGAAAATCTTCCCTTAAGATGACCCTTAAGCCTTTTTGGAGGCTTATCTCGCCCACGGCGAGCGTCTCTTCCGCGGAGGTCTCCGGGGGCGCCAAAAGCGCGTTAAAGCGCGCCGCGCTTAAAGGGCCGTCCCCGGGGACGGCGATGATAAGGGAGGCGCGGGAGGGCTCCGCGCCCAGTTTGGCGGGGACGCGCTCGCGAAAGAGCCGCAGGCATTTGGCGGCGATTTTGAGGGGATCCGTTTCGGGCAGAAAATAATAATCCAAATGGGGGTCGCCCAAGGGTTCTCGCGTCAGCTCCCCCCGCGCGAAGGCGCTCAAGGCCTTGGGGAGGAGGCGCGAGCGGGTGAAATAGGAAACGGGCAAAGGGGCGACTTTAAAGGTCGGGGGAAAGAGGGGCGTCCCGCCCGCGAAAGGGTTCGCGCCGGGGGGATAGAGCCCCGGGTCCCCCAGCGCGAGGAGGGAGGCGTGGGAGGGGAGGGCCGCGAGAAGGCGCGCGAGGAGCGCGGGCGCCCAGAGTTCCAGGCGGCAAAGGACGGCGAGATCCTCCGCCAGGGGGTTATGGGGGCCGCGCTCAAAGGCGTCTATTTCCGGGCGGTAACCCAAAAAGGCGCGCGCCGTCAGCGTTTGGGGCGCGGCGGGAGCGCGCGCCGCGATCTCGCGCGCCACGGCCCGGGTGGGGGCGAGAAAGGCGACTTTGCCGCCTCGGGCCTCGTAAATCCGCGCGAGGCCAAGGGCGAGGGAACTCTTGCCGCTGGCGCGGGAGCCCGCGAGAAAAAGGGCTTTGTGGGCGCGCGCGAGGGCGAGGGCCTCTTTTTGCGCGCCGTTCGGGGGAAAGGGGAGAGCGGGGGCGATATCCGCCGCGCCCTCTAAAGAGACGCGCCGGGGATGGGTGGCGAGGCGCGCGAGTTCTTTATTGATGGCCTCAAAGGCCGCGGCCTTCGCCGGGTCGTAGTAGAGGGCGGCGTCCGGGTGGGGAAAGGCCTTAAGGCTTCCCTCCGCCACCAGGCGCGCGACGACGGCGCGCTCGCTTTGAGCGCGTTCCGAGGATGGAAGCGGGGCGGGGGGAGCGGGGAGAGAGCGGAAGAGCTTAAAGAGCGCGGGGCCGGAAAGGCGCGCGCGCCCGGCGCGGATCTTTTGGCGGAAGGCCTCCAGAAGGAGGGCCTTGGCGATTTCCGGGGAGTCGGGGGCGAGCCCCAAGAGGGACGCGAGGGCGGGGACGCCACCTGGGAAGTGGCGGGCGGCGAAATCCAAAAGGAGGAGGGGTTTTTCCTGAAGGATTCCGGGGGCGCCTTCCCCCAACTCGCTCCAAAGCGCCGCCGCGGCAAGGGGCCCTAAATCGTAGGGCGCGAGGAAAGAGGCGAGCCTTTGGACGGCGCGGGCGCGCCGCGACTCGGCGGCGAGGGCCTTCAGGGCGGGGGGAGGAACGAGGCCCGCGAGGCTTTCCGGGGAGTTTTCCAGGATGTCGAAGATGGCGAGCCCGTAATTTTGGGCGAGATAGGCGGGGAGCGCGCCGTCCACGCCCGGGGAAAGAGCGCTCAGGTAGCGCGCCAGGGCCGCGCCGCCCCTCGGGGGAGCGAGGCGGTGGGAGGCGATCGCGAAAATCCGCTCCCCGGAGGGTTCCGTCCTATATTCCCCCCAGGCGCGGAGGCGCTCCCCGGCGCGGGGAAAGCCCAAACGGCCCCGGGCGCGCCTCTCTTCAGTCGCGTCCGAGGAGGGCGCGACGAGGACGATGGACGTGGCCGCGAGGGCGTCCGGGAAAGAGACGGCGGCGATTTCGCCTTCCAGAAAGGAGGGGCGCCCGCCCGTCACGCGAGGCCCGCGAGCAGCTTTAAAGCGTAGGCCACGCCTTCCGTGGGAAAGACCCGGGAGGAATGGGCGGGGTAGAGCTTCCAGCGGCCGTCCGGCTCTTTGCGGGCGCGGATGAAAAATTCCTGGATAAAGGAGCTTTCCACGACCTTGACGTCCAAGAGGCCCGACTCCTTTTCCCCGTCGTAGAGAAATTCCCGGAAGATGACCGTGGTGTCGCCGCTCGCGCCCTGGGGACGAAAATTGTGGGGATCCAAAGAATCGAGGTAAAGGGGCCGCATGTCCGTGGGTCCTTTGGGGGGAATGGCGGGGACGCCCCGGGGCGTTCCCGCGAGATGGAAAAAGCGCGTCCGCCCCCGCGCGCTCCATTTGCGCTCGTATTTGGTGTCCAGAGAGGCCTCCCGGAGGCTTTCCTCCATTTGGAGGGCCGAGCCTTCCGCTTCCGCGAGGGTCCAGGCGGCGAGGGTGGGATCGTCGGTGACCATCCAAAAGCGGCCGTCCGGCTTGAGCCTCGCGGCGACGAGATCTAAAAAGGCCCGGGAAAAGAGCCTCCGGCGGGCTTGACCCTCCTTGGGCCAGGGCACGGGGAAGAGGGCTTTGACGGCGGAGAGGGACTGGGGCGGAAAAAAGCGCTCGAGGGCGAAAGTCGCGGGTAGGCGGATGAGCCGGACGTTGCGGTAGGGCGAGGGGGAAAGGCGGCGCAGGGCCCGGATGACGCTGGGCCAGGCGATCTCGAGGCCCACGAAATCGCGCTCCGGGGAAAGGCGCGCGGAACGGCTCAGGTACTCGCCGTTCCCGAAGCCTATTTCCAGCTCCAGGGGGGCCGCGCGGCCGAAAACGTCGCTCCACGAGAAAGGCTCGCGCAAAAAGTCCGCGGAGAGGAGGGGCGCCAGGGAGCGGTAGTATTTGAGTCGCGAGCAGGGATTCATGGGCGGCGGAATTGAAGCCTTAATGGCGCGGGCTTTTTGCCCTTAAAAGAATTGGGGTTTGACATTGGATGGCTTTTTTCTCAAAATGAGACTTAAGTTCTCTCGTTAATTCTAGCCTTGAAAACGGAAAAGAAAAAGGGCGACGCATGGCTTCCTTTGACGACGATTATCCGGGCGGGCGGGAGCGGCGGGATCTCTTGGATTCCTTGGACGCTTTGGGCCCTCTGGATCCAGACGATCCCTTGGAGGTCTTGGCCCCCGTGGAAACGGACGATCCCCCGGAACCCTCGGGCTTCGCCGCCGGGTCGACCTGGGAGCCCAAAGGCGTCCCGGAATCGCCGCCGGAGCCTTTGCGGGAGCCGTCGAGCCATAAGAGCTGCCTTATCGCCTTGGCCTGCGGCGCGCTCTTTCTCGCCTTCGTCGCCATCTCCTCTTATAAATTATTTCGCGACTCCGGCGGAATACCTTTTTTCTCCGACTCCGAGGAGACGGCGGACTACGCCCAGCTGATTCAGCCGCCCGCCGGCCCCGCCATGGAAACCGGCCGGTCGGGGGAAAGCCCCGCGCCTCCCGTCGCCCCAACCTTGGAGAGCGCCCCGCCCGTTCCCGGCGCCCCAACCCCGGAGAGCGCGCCGCCCGCGCCCGCGCCTCCCGTCGCCCCAACCCAAGAGAGCGCCCCTCTCGCTCCTCCCGTGGCCCTAACGTTGGAGAGCGCGCCGCCCGCGCCTCCCGTGGCCCTGACCCTGGAGAACCCGCCGCCCGCCGTCGCTCCCCCGCCGCTCCCCGTCGCCCCCCCGTCGGGGGCCAGGCCGCTTTCCTTGGCCTCGTCCCAGTGTTTCGGGAGCCGCTTTTCAACGCCTTCCCTGGACCCCCGGGTGGAGCTGTCGGTTTCGGACCTGCGTTGGTGCCTGTGCCAAAGACTGCGTTCGCGCCTCTTGGCCTATCTGCTCGCGGATCCTTCCGGCCAGCCGGATTACGCCGCGATGGAAGGGAATTTCGCGGCCCGCTGCGCCTCCAAGGCCAAAAACCCGGATCTCTTACTCCTCGCGGAAAGGTCCTTTAAGGGGGATCGGGTCCAGATCGTCCGCGAGACGCTCCTCACCACCCGTCTTTTGAGCCTGGCGCGGGCGCCCGAGGAGTTTCCCTTCGGGCCCATTAGCGCCGCCGCGGCCCCGACGGCCGACGTCGCCGCTCTCGTCGCCGCGGCCCAGGCCGCCCTCGCCGATTTGGGCTACAGCCCGGGATTCGCGACCGGGGCCTTTAACGCCCAGACCGCGAGCGCTCTGAGGGCCTTCCAGAGGGACGCCGGGCTCCCGGAGGACGGGGAACTCTCGGCGCGCGCCCTCGCCCTCCTCGAGGCGGCCACCGCCCCTTGGCAATAGGCGCGGCCCCTTCTGGGCCCCGGAGGGCGCCCCCTAAACGTGAACTCCCGCCGGGAGGCGGGCGCGCGGGCGCCCCTCGTTCCCTTTCGAAAAAAAGGCGGAGATTGACTATAATAATTTCCCGAAGGCGGAAGGAAGCGCGCGTTTGGGGCTTTTTCGCCGCGACCGGACCAGAATCTCTCCTCGGGGAAGGCTATGCGCTATTTTTTGACTCTTTTGCGGAAACGGGATTTCTGGCCCCTTTTCGGCTCCATGTCCCTGGGCGCCTTAAACGACAATTTTATGCGCCAGGCCCTTATCGCCCTTCTAGCCTTCGGCGCTTTCTCGTACACCACCCAGGAAAAGACCATTTTGAGCAGCCTCGCCACGGGGCTCATGATTCTGCCTTTTTTTCTCTTTTCGTCCTTGGCCGGGGAACTGGCCGACCGTTACCGCAAGTCCACCTTATTTAAAATTTCCAAGGCCTTTGAGCTTCTCTGCGCGGTCCTCGCGGCCGTTTTTTTCTATTTCGACCTTTTCTATCCTCTACTATTAAGCCTTTTTCTGATGGGCGCCCAGAGCGCTTTTTTCGGGCCGATCAAATACGGCGCGCTGCCGGAGATCTTTCCCCCCAAGGATTTGGTGGGGGCCAACGGCCTCGTGGAAGGCGCGACCTTCGTGGCCATCGTTTTGGGAACGGTTTTAGGGTCTTTTTTGGTGACTCTGCGCCTGGGCCCCCAGCTTTTCGTCCCGGCGGGGCTCGTCGCCTTTTCCGGGGCGGGCCTGATTTTCGCCCTCAAGCAGCCCGCGTCAACGAACCGTGACCCGTCCCTTAAAATTTCCAAAAATCTTTTCGCCTCCACCCTTGGAATCCTGCGGGCCGCCAAGGCCCGGGAAAGCGTCTTCCTGGCGATTTTAGCCATCAGCTGGTTTTGGGGCATGGGCAGCGTCCTCTTGGCCCAGATCCCCGTTTTGGTGAGCGGGACCGTGGGAGGCTCGCCTCTGGTGTCCACGCTCTTGGTGACCATGTTCGCGCTGGGGGTGGCCTTCGGCTCGGTTCTGGTCCAGTTCTTTCTGAAGGGGGAAGTGAGCGCCAAGCTGGTTCCCGCGTCTTCCGCGCTCCTGACCGCGCTCCTCTTTCTTTTCGCCCTGTCCGTCGCGCGGTTGCCCCTCGCCCCGGATAAAAGCGTGGGGGTGGCCGTCTTTTTCACGAGTTGGGTCTACCTCCGGATAGCCGTCCTGGCCTTTCTAATCAGCGTCGTCGCCGGTTTTTTCGTGGTTCCCCTAAACGCCCTCCTGCAGCACTTGGCTCCGGAAAAGGAGCGTTCGCGGATTGTCGCCGCCAATAATATCGTGAACGCCCTTTTTATGGTGGCGGCGGCCCTGCTGACGCTGACCATGACCGCGCTGGGGGCCTCCTTGGGGCTCGTCTTTCTGGCCTTAAGCTTTTCGGCCCTCGTCGTGACGGTCGCGACGCTGCTCTTTTTGCCGGACGAGGCCATCAAGCAGTTCGCCCGTTTCATTATCCTGGTCTTCTACCGCCCGCGCGTGAAGGGCTTGGAGCGTCTCCAAGAGTTCGCGGACAGGGCCGTTTTGGTGACCCCCAACCACGTCTCCTTTTTGGACGTGGCCCTCATCGTCTGCTATTTCCCCCGGAAAGTCGCCTTCGCCATCGACAAAAACTGGGCGGAGCGCTGGTGGGTGCGGCCCCTTTTGCGCTTTTTCGAGGCCATTCCCATCAATCCCGCCAATCCCCTGGCCACCCGCGACATTATCGCCGCTCTCAAGGAGGGGCGGATGGTCGTCATCTTTCCCGAGGGGCGCATCACCACGACGGGCAGCCTCATGAAGGTCTACGAGGGACCTGGGGTGATCGCCGCCCGGGCGGGGGCGCCTATTCTGCCCGTGGTCATTAACGGGGCGGAATACTCCGTCTTCGGGCGGGCGCGGGAGAATCTGCGCCGTTTTCCCCAGAGCTTCCAAGTCGAGATGGAAATTTTCGCCCCCATAACCTTGGACTACAGGCTCCGGGAAGGGGAAAAGCGCAAGGAGGCCCGCGCGCGCCTCGCCGGCGAAATCTACGAGGTGATGGCCCAGTGCCGCTTTCTGACCCGCGACTACCGCCTGAACCTCTACCGGGCCTTGGAGCGCGAGGCGGAGCGGAGCGGCGGGGGCCGCGCGATCATCGAGGACCAGAACCGCGCGCCCCTCGCCTACGGCGGCTTCCTCAGAAGGGTGAAAATCCTGGGCCGCGTCCTAACCCAAAGCCTCGCGGGGGAGACGCGCGCGGGGGTCCTCCTGCCCAACTCCGTGGCCCTCTGCGCGCTGGCTTTCGCCCTCTGGGCCGCGGGGAAAATCCCCGTCGTCCTCAACTACAGCCAGGGGAAAAAGGCCCTGCGGACGGCCCTCGCGGCCTCGCGGGCCCGGACCGTCATTACCTCCCGGGCCTTTTTGGCGGCGGCGGGCTTGGAGGAGCGGGTCGCGGAGTTGGAGACGCGGACGCTCTTTCTGGAGGACCTTAAGATTGACTGGAAGGCCAAGCTTTTAGGGCTCTTCTGGGAGCCCAAACCAAGCGACCCCGCGGAGCCCGCGGCGGCCCTCTTCACCTCCGGCAGCGAGGGCTACCCCAAGGGGGCGATGTTCAGCCACGAGAACCTCCTCGCCAATATCCTCCAGGCCCGGTGCCTCATCGACATCAACGAGGACGACCTGCTCTTTAACGCCATGCCCGCCTTCCACGCCTTTGGGCTCAACATCGGGATAGTTCTCCCCCTGGTCTCGGGGATCCGCTCCTTCGTCTATCCCTCGCCGCTCCACGTTAAGGCCATTCCCGAGCTGATCTACGACTCCAAGGCCACGGTGGTCCTAGGCAGCGACACCTTCGCCGGGGCCTGGGCCCAAAACGCCCATCCCTACGATTTCTTCCGCGTGAAATACTTTATCCTCGGCGCGGAAAAGGTGAAGGAGAAGACCTTGGAGCTCTACTACCGCAAAATGAATCTCAAGCTCTGGGAGGGCTATGGGGTGACCGAGGCCTCCCCCATCGTGGCCGTCAACTCCAAAGTCCGCTCCCGCGACGGCTCCGTGGGCCAGTTCCTCCCCGGGATTCGCTATAAGATCCTCCCCGTCCCCGGAGTCGCCAAGGGCGGTCGGCTCCTGATCAAAGGCCCCAACGTGATGATGGGCTACCTTTTGGTCGACGGGGACGGCGAGCCGGTTCCCCCCGAGGGCGGCTGGTACGACACCGGGGATATCGTGGAGGTGGACGGCGACGGCTTTGTCTGGATCAAAGGCCGCTTCAAGCGCTTCGCCAAGATCAGCGGGGAGATGATCTCCCTGGCGAGCGTGGAGGAGGTCGCCGCCAAAGTCTGGCCCCAGGCCACGCAGGCCGCGCTCGCGCTTCCCGACGAGCGCCGGGGCGAAAAGATTATCCTCGCGACCACCATGGAGAGCCCGCGCTTAAGCGAGCTGCGGGACGCCCTTGTCCGGGCCGGCCTCACCGAGCTTTCCGCGCCCAAAACCTTCGTTCGCCTGCCGCGCTTCCCCTTAACCCCCATGGGGAAACCCGATCTGCCCCGCCTTGCCGCGATGGTGGCCGAGATCCTCGCGGGGGCCGGCGAGTCCCCAAGCCCCGCGGGAGATTCCTAGAGCTTCGCGCGCGGGCCTTGGCGAGGATGATCGCCAGGGCCCTGGCGAGGACTTTCGCGAGCGCCTTCGGCGCGCCTTTCCCCGCTCCCCCCGGCCCGCCCCAGAGGGGGTGGCGGCGCGGGCCTCTTTTGGCCCACGGCCCTTGGGGCCAACGCTGAGGCTTGTAATTTTTAAGAGCGCGCGCTTTTTTTTCGCGCCCTTTTTTCGCTCCGAAAGGAGACCCCTATGACGCTCAAGAAGCTTTGGCCCGCGGCGTTCCTGGCCGCTCTGGCTCTTTCGCTCACGCTCGGCGGAAACGTAAAGGCCCTTTGGGCCCAAGAGGCCTCGTCCCCCGCGGGCGCCTCGGAGACGGAAGGCGCGCCGGAAAGCGCGGCGCCGAGCCTCGACGCGCTCGTCCAAGGAAACTCGGTCTTCGCCTGGGACCTTTACCGCGTCCTAGGGCGGGAAGAGGGCAATCTCCTCTTTTCGCCCATCAGCCTCTCCGAGGCCTTGGCCCTGGCCCAGCCTGGGGCCCAGGGCGAGACCCGCGCGCAAATCGACGCGGTCGCGCGGGTCCCCAAGGGCGGCGGGAACCTTAACGCCGCCTTCCAAAACCTGGAAAGCGCGCTGACGGAACTCGCGGGCCAGGACATCGCCTTAAACCTCGCCAATTCCCTCTGGGCGGACAAGAGCCTCCATCCGCTGGAAAGTTACCTCGCCAATTTCCGCGACGATCGCGCGAGCTGTTTTCAGGTGGATTTTCGCGGGGACCCGGTGGGCGCCAAGGACAGCGTCAACGAGTGGGTGAGCGGCCAGAC
>JAISCZ010000037.1 GCA_031265205.1 Deltaproteobacteria bacterium | reverse complement strand
GTCTTAAAGGGAGTCTTAATGGGGTCTTAAAGGGAGTCTTAATGGGGTCTTAAAGGGAGTCTTAATGGGAGTCTTAATGGGGTCTTAAAGGGAGTCTTAAAGGGAGTCTTAAAGGGAGTCTTAATGGGGTCTTAATAGGGTCTTAATGGGGGTGGCAATTTCCCCGGAATCGCCGTGAACGTCAGATGACTTTTGCTTGGAATACGTTCTGAACGCGTAATGAATATTTGGGAAATTTCCGTAAACTTTACCTCTGGCTCACTCTCGATGATAAACGGATTACCATCTCGCCACCCTTTGACCATATGAACGTGACGCGATTATGTCGATAACAACGAATTATGGCGCTTTAAAATATTGCTTGCGCGAAATTCAGCGATGGTGAGGTCGCTGAATAGGCCGCCGGGGTTACGAATTTCCACCAAATCCTTGAGGATAGCCACTCGTATTTCTTCCGGAACGCCATAGTCACGATGGCAAAAGGCATTGATGCCCGACTCTCGTATGGATGCGGTGAATACTTCCGAATCATCAGGGAAACGCGAGTGTCGACGTAGGTGGAAAGGCGTGGAAAGCGACAATACAAGCCATATAATAACTAAAATGCTCTAATTTTGAAATATGGGAGCGTCAATTTGACTGGGTTCTAAATGATAACGCGCCGCGCTCCATCCAAAAATAGGTGAAGGATAGCCTAAACTTAAATGTCGGTTATCCGTTGGGACAAGGGAGTAAACGACACTCGTTGCCTTGTCCTAAACGCGTGATCAATAATCGTTCTCTTTGACACGTTAATCATGGTCAAAAGTGAAAATGGCGATACGCGATACTGACACCCATTGCCAAGGTCCTTGAAACAATAGAGCCCTTTGGAAAGTTAAGTTTGAATGACTGGCGCGGGCTGACTTCAGAAATACTAAGATAAGGAAGCTAACGCCGATGCCATAATGTGTAAATAGCGTCAGCCTTATCGCCACCTTGTTCTCCAACCGTTATCAGACGGCAATACAAAGAGGCGTTAAACAATTTCCCAAAAACCGTTGCGTCGCCCATGCCGCCTAAGGACACCCTTGGCTTTGAGCCTATCCGTGTGATAGCGAACTCCGTCCTTGCTGATCCCCACCCTTGCGGCGATCTCGGCCATGGTGACGGTAGGCTCCTCACGGATAACAGCCACGACCCTGGCTTTCGGAGACATGTCGGCGTCTGACAAACCCCTGCCGGATTCTTTTAAGGAAGTCTCAGTGGGAGTCTTAATGGTAGCGCTAGTTTTCCTTGAAGCGCCTTGAACGCCAGATGTTTTCCTGTCGAAAGACGTGATGAATATTTTGGCGATTTCCGCGAATTTAACGTCTGGCTCATTCGCAAGGATAAGCGGAATGCCGCGTCCCCACCCTTCGACCATATGAATTCGGCGCAATAAATCCGCCACCAGCGGATTGCGGCGCTTGGAAATATTGCCAGCGCGCAATTCAGCGATAGTAAGACCGCCGAAAAGTCCGCCGGGGTTGCGGATTTCCACTCGATCTTTGAAGATGGCCACTCTGACTTCTTCCGGATCGCGATAGTCACGATGGCAAAAGGCATTGATGACCGCCTCGCGCAGGGCGACGGTGGATATTTCCGGCACATCCACCCGATACAGCCCCTCAAGCCGCATACCGATATGGATGTTTTTGATTACATATTTCTGGGCTTCTTCGATTAGGCACAGAATGTCCCCTTCAAAATCATGCTGATCAATGATGGTGGCCGCCGTGGTCGAAGCGAAAACGGCGCAGCGTAACCTGGCCGCCGCCTTTTTCCCGAAAAAGAGCCGAGCCGCGTTAAACAGTTGGTCGTCACTCGTGAGATCAAGCTTCTCCAGGGCATTCGGCGTGTCGTCCCATGGTAAACCGGCCTTCTCCACAAAACTTTTGACCTTTTCTTCGTCGAGATCGGCCAGAGTCGCTTGGTCGGGCTTGTTGTCCCAGCGCAAGGCTTCATGATGTTTCGCAATAATGAAGTTTTCAAGTTCCTTGGCGCTGAGTCGCCGATCTTCGTCCGCCACCCGGATATAGGCCCGACCATAGGCGAAATAAGGGGTCTCCGCGCCGAAAACAGATACTTTAACGCATCGCTTGCCCTTAACCGCTACCTCCGCCACCGTCGGAAAAATCTTAGGCTCAATATTTGAGGCGACGGCCTGAGAAATATCCCTCGTCGTTTTGTTCCCGACATCAAAGCCCACAGGCGCGCCATCATCGCGGATACCGAACCACAGTTCCCCTTCGCGACTTTTATTCAACATGGCCGCGATGGAGATGACGCCCTCCTTGAGCTGAGCCAAACTTCTTTTAAACTCTACTGTTTCGCTTTCTCGCGCCGGTATTGTCATTTCCGCGCCTTTCAGCGCCAATAATATCATAATCGGGCTCTTCGCGAAAACTCGTGACCTGGCCCAACTGGACGGGCAAGAGGAAAAGCATGTATTTTACCTATAAAATTTCAATTCCACACAATAATGACTATTAATAATATTCCTATCTAAAAACTCTACTATCGAACCGGAATGTTCCAGAGGCCATAGCCGTCACGCTTAATGACGCCGCGGGAGCGACTCAACTCACGCGAAGCGGATTACGCAAATTCCGATAACGAAGTTTTTTCAATTCCTCTTTTTTAAAAAAGACAGAGGCGCGAAGCGGATGGCGTTAAAGCGAAGATAGGGCGCTTGCCCAATGATCTTGTTTTTCCACCCCGAGGCGCGTGACGCGGAGACAGCCCGCGACGCGCGCGAAGCTTGGAGGAAAGCCTCTCGCTCTATCCATTAAACTCAAAAGAGAGGTGGTACCCCCCGGGGCGCGGAGTGAAACCCGTAACAATCATTTCCCCAACCGCGTCAGTCGGCGCGAATCACTCTCCCGCTTGCCGGAAAACCGCGCGAGACAAGCTTCTGTTCCCTCCAAACCCAGCCCCGACTCGCGGAAGCCTAAGGCTCCCGCGCGCCTCTTGGCGAATGCTCAGCGGGGCGTCGCCGGGGCGAAAACCCCCGCCACGGCCCAAAGCCACGGGGATAGCGCGCGGGAGTCTTGGCGAAGCGCTTGGGCGAAAGGCCGCGCGGCTCTCCGCCCGCGGCGCCTCTCCAAATTCAGGCCCCATTTCTGGTACAATGGAAGGAGCCACGGAAATATACTATTCTTTACGCCTTCCCTGGGAACTTCCGGCGGCTTTGGAGAAAAAGCGTGACACAAACCCTTTGGGCGCCCTGGCGCATGGAATATATCTTAAAAGACGGCGGCCCCCAAGACGCTTGCGTATTCTGCCTCCCCCCGGAGCACGAGGGGCCCCTCCCGGAAAGGCTGGTCCTCCACTCGGACAAATTGGTCTTCCTCGTGATGAACCGTTTCCCCTACAATAACGCCCACCTCCTGGCCGCCCCCCGGAGACACGTGGGGATCCTCGCGGAGGCCACCGCGGAAGAGAGGGCCGCCTTAATAGAGCTCGTCTCCCTGACCACGGAGCGCCTCACCGCCTTCATGCGCCCCGACGGCTACAATATCGGGATCAACCAAGGCAAGGTCGCGGGCGCGGGCATTTCCGACCACCTCCACATCCATATTACCCCCCGCTATAACGGGGACACCAACTACATGACCGTGGTGGGCGAGACCCGGGTCATCCCCGAGCATATCCAAGAAACTTACGCCAAACTTTTGGGGCTCTTCCGGTGAGCGCTCCGGGCGGGGACGTCAGCCGCAATCTCACCCCGGCCTTGAGGCAGTATTTTGAGGCCAAAGAAGTCTTTCCGGACTCTTTTCTCTTTTTCCAGGTCGGCGATTTTTTTGAGCTCTTTTTTGACGACGCTCTTCAAGTCGCCCCGCTCCTGGATCTGACCCTCACCAGCCGCCAGAAAATAGACAACGTCCCGGTCCCCATGTGCGGGGTGCCCCTGGCCGCCGGGGAAAGCTACATTAACCGGCTGGCCGCCATGGGCTATAAGGTCTCGGTCTGCGAGCAGGACACTTTAGCCGCCCCCGGGGAAAAGGTGGCCAAACGAGTGGTCAAAAGGGTGGTGACCCCCGGAACTATCCTGGAGAGCGACGACGAAAGCGGTCGCGGGCGTTACCTCGCTCTAATCCTCCCCAATCCCGAGCCTCCCGCCCGCGACCGCGCCAAAGGCCCCGCGAAGCCTAAGGGGTCCGGCGTTCCAGCCCCCTCGGACGCCGACGGGGCCGCGCCCCTTTATTTTTTGGCTTTGCTGGACCTTTCCACCGGGGATTTTCTCCTCGCGAGCCACTCCGCCCTGGAGGGGCTCGCGACCGATCTCCTCACCTTTGAGCCCCAGGAAATCCTTTTAACCCAAGACGCGCCGGAAGCGCTCCAGGCCCTCGCGCGCCAGACGAGGGTCTTTACCTCCTTTTTAAACCCCTCGGCCTTAGAAGATCCCCAAGGAGCCATCCGGGAGACCTTCGGGGAAGACTTTCGGCTCGACGGCGCGGACCCCGCGCCCTCCGGGGCTCTTTTAGCCGCCGGGGCGGCTCTCCGGCACCTTAAATCCATCAGTGGGGACGCGAGCCTCGCTCACCTCGCCCCCCCGCGACTTCTCTGGGAAAGCCCCCGCCTTTTTTTAGACGAGGCCGCCATCCGCAATTTGGAGCTCGTCCGCTCTTTAAGGGACGGGGGAACCCAAGGGACCCTCTTCGGGCTCTTAAACCGCTGCTTTACCCCCATGGGCGGTCGGACCCTCAAGGATTGGCTCCTTAACCCCTCCCGGGACCGGACTCTCATCGAGCTCCGGCGCGGAGCCGTGGCCGAGCTTCTGTCTCAGAGCGTGGAGCGGGAAAACCTCGGCGCGCTCCTCAAAAACCTCAAGGATTTGGAAAAGGCCCTCTCGCGCCTCACCTTGGGCCGCGGATCCATTAAGGATCTCTTCGCCCTCCGCGCGGCTTTGGGGACTCTCCCGGCCTTCCGGGAAATCCTTTCGCGCTTCCAGCCCCAGGGACTTTTGGCCCATATAGGCCAAAACCTTAACGGCGACGACGCCCTTTACCGCGCGCTCCAAGACTCCCTGGAAGACGAGCTTCCCCCGGGGGCGCCCGAGGGCGCGGCGGCGCGCTCGGAGCTTTCCCCAAAACTCGCCGAATACCGGGATCTCGAGTCCAGCGGCAAAAGGAGCCTCGCCGCCATCGAGACCCAGGAAAGAGAACGAACCGGGATCTCTTCCCTCAAAATCCGTTACAACCGGGTTTTCGGCTATTTTCTGGAAGTCACCAAAAGCCAGCTCGCCAAAATTCCCCCGGACTGGACGCGCAAGCAGACCCTCGCCGGGGCCGAAAGATTCGTGACCCCAGCTATTCGGGAGTTTGAGGAAAAAATCCTCGCGGCCGCGACCCTCAAGGGCGAACTCGAGGAGCGCATCCTCTGGACCCTCAAAAAGAAGGTCGCCGCGAAGGCCCCCTCGCTCAAAGCCCTCTCCACCCGCCTGGGGGAACTGGACGCTTTGGCCTCCCTCGCCTTGGTCGCCCAAAAATACGCCTGGACCTCCCCGGAAATCGCCAGCGACGATCTGATTGACATCAAGGGCGGCCGCCACCCCATGGTGGAGGCCTTTCTCCCCCCGGGAGAAGCCTTCGTGGCCAATGACGTCCGCCTCACTCCCAAAGAAAGGCTCCTCATTATCACCGGGCCCAACATGGCCGGGAAATCGACCATCCTCCGCCAGGTCGCCCTCATCGTTATCCTCAACCAAATGGGCTCCTTCGTCCCCGCCAGCCACGCGCGCCTCTCCTTAAGGGACGCGGTCTTTACTCGGGTGGGGGCCAGCGACGACCTGAGCCGGGGCCGCTCCACCTTTATGGTGGAAATGAGCGAGACCGCCCGGGTCCTTACGCGCGCCACCCCCCGGAGCCTCGTGATCTTGGACGAAGTGGGCCGCGGCACCTCGACCTTTGACGGGCTCGCCATCGCCTGGGCCGTGGCCGAATGGCTCCACGATCTTAAGGGCCGGGGCGTTCCCACCCTTTTCGCGACCCACTACCACGAGCTCGTGGACCTGGCCAAGAGCAAACCCCTGACCGTCAACTACAACGTCTCGGTCAAAAAGTGGGAGGGCAAGGTCGTCTTCCTGCGCAAGCTCGTCCCCGGGGGAACGAGCCACAGCTACGGGCTGGCCGTCGCCTCCCTCGCCGGCCTCCCCCGGCCCGTCGTCCAGAGGGCCGCGGAGGTCTTGGCCGATCTGACCCGCGGCGCCAAAAAGACCGTGCGGCCCCAGATCCGTCCCCATTCCCTCTTCCAGGCCGAAGAGGGGGACGAGGATCTAAGCCCCGCCGCGGAGGCCAGTCCCACCCTTCCCCTCCCCCTTCCCGCGCCGGAGGCTCCCACGCCCCGGGAACAGTATCTCGCCGACGCCCAGGCCCGACTCGTCGCCGACTTAGGGGGCCTGCCCGCCGACAAACTCACTCCCCTCGAGGCCTTAAACCTGCTTTTTGACCTCAAAGCCCGGGCCCAGGAACTCCTCCCGTGAGCGCCATCTCGCGTCCCGTAAGCCCTTTTTCCCGCGCCCGCGTCCTTTCTCGCGTGGCCCTCTGGGCCTTTTTTTTAGCGTCTCTAAGCCTTCTTTGGCCCGCGCTCGCGCTCTCCGACGGGGAACTCGCCCGGGCCCGGGAGGAGAGAGCCAAATTCTTCCTCGCGGAAAACTCCCAGACCCTCCGCGCCTCCTACCGCAAGCTCGTCACCCAATTTGAGCGGGCGGCCGCCGCGCAACCCCGCGAGGCCGTCAAAGCCCAGGCCAACCTCGAGGCCGCGGAACTGAGCCTCCTCGCCTTTTACCGCTATAAGGTCGCGGCCGACGCGGCGACGGCGGAAAGGCTCGCGCGCGCCATCGTCAAAAGCTGCCGCGAATGCCCCGCCGCGCCCATGGCCCTCGTCTATCTGGGGAGGGCCTTAGTCGCCCAAAACCACGCGGACGAGGCCTACCGCGAACTCATGAAGGTGGAGCTCAACTACCCCGCCGCCCCCGAAATAGCCGCGGCTCGGGAACTCATGTCCACTTTAAGGGCGGGGGGAACGCCCCCGCCCATCCCCCGCCCCGAGCCCAGCCTCGTCTCCCTCGCCCCGCCCCCCGCCGCCGCGACTCCCGTGACCCCAGCGGCGCCCGCCCCGCCGCCGCGCCCCGCCGCCGCCACGCCCACGAGCGCGCCCCCCGCGGCGGCCCCCTCTCCCCGCGCCGACGGCCTCGCCCAGGCCTACGCCCTGACCCTGGAGGACCACGGGGATCGGACCACCGTCATCGCTTGGATGGACCGGGTGACCCCCTACGTCTACAATCTCATTCCCCCCGCCCAAAGCGGGGGCTCTTACCGGGTCTACGTGGACCTGCGCGAAACGCGCCAGGGAAGAAACCTCCCGGGTTCCCTCGGCGAAAAAACGGCCCTCGTCCGCCTCGTCAAAATCAACCAGTTCGACGCCAATACCGTCCGCCTGGTCGCGGATCTCCCGGAAGCCTACCCCTATCTGCCCGTTTTTTACGACAATCCCCCCCGCCTCGTCCTGGAAATCGCCAAAACGGCGGCCTCGCTCCCGACGCGCCCCGACGCCCCCCCCCAACCCCGCCCGACGCGCCCCGCGACCGCCCCGCCCGCCCCGGGACCGCCCGAATCGCTGGCCCGCCAGCTGGGCCTCAAAATCCGCTCCATCGTCATTGACCCTGGCCACGGCGGCAAGGACTCGGGCGCCACGGGCTTTGGCCTCAAAGAAAAGGACCTGGCCCTCAAAGCCGCCAAAAAGCTCAAGGCCAAAATCGAGAGCCGTTTGGGCCTCAAAGTCATCCTCACGAGGGACTCGGACAAGTTCGTGACCTTGGACAGGAGGCCCAAGATAGTCCAAGACAATCACGGGGATCTCTTTATCTCCATCCACGCCAACGCCAATTCTCTGGCCTCGGCGGAAGGCCTGGAGACCTATCTTTTAAATTTTGGCTCGGACCCCTCGGCCCTCACGGTCGCCGCCCGGGAAAACGCCTCCTCCCAAAAGTCCATGTCCCAGATGGCGGATATCCTGGACCTTATCGCCAAGAACACGAAAGTGGCCGAATCGCGGGTGCTCGCCAAGAGCGTCCATACCGGGGCCCTCTCCGCCTTGCGCCAAAAGTACGCGACCCGCGACCTGGGGGTCAAAGAGGCCGTCTTCGTGGTTTTGGTGAACGTTAACGTGCCGGCGATCCTCATCGAAATGGGCTTTCTTTCCAATAAACAGGAAGCGGACAGGCTCGGCGAGGACGCTTACCTCGATCTCTTAACCGACGGAATCGTGGACGGCTTGGCCTCCTATATCGGAGGCCTTCCCCATTAAAGGCCTTAGCCCTTGGCGCGCCAATCCCGCCCTTGGCGCGCCAAAAGCGCGCCCAATAGCCCGTTAAGGGCCGCGCCCGGTCGCGCCCGCGCGCCAGGCGCCGCGCGCGCTTCAAGGGGGGAAAGGGCGCGCGCGAACCTCGAGCGCGGAAAGGCGTCTCCTTTTTGCCCATTCGGAGATAAGCGTCGCGCCTTTCGCCAACCCGCTTTCCTACAAGAATTATTTGGCCGCGCGCTCGCGCGCGCGGTCTCCGCGCGTTTTATCTCTATTTACGTAGCGGGGACAATATATTTGATATTTATCAAAATGTTTAAAACGCGCGCAAAAAACTTAAAATACCGTGTTCTCAAAAGAGCGTATAAAATATAGCTTTCCACAATTTATATAATTATTTAAACGCGTTTAAGATAAAATTTGCGCGGATCAAAAAAAAATTATTTTCGATTTTCTCATAATAATTCGCTTAAGAAGATTGTCCGCCACAAAAATTTCTGTTATCTTTTTTCCATAACAGGCGTCGGCGACGATGTCCTTATATATATACCCACGAAGCTTTAAAATTTTAAGCTTTAGTCTTGATGACTCATGGTGGTTTTTACCCGCGTGGAAGAAAAGGCGTTCGGGAGGGCATCCTTCCGGGCGCCTTTTTCTTGGAAACGGCGCTTCTTTCCCCAATTCCGCGCGCCCCATTCAAAAAGCGCGTTTCGCTTGACGGCGCGCGAAACTTCGCGCGCCTTCGCGTATTTTTAGCGGCTCGGCTCGGCGGCGCGCTGATTTTGGGAAAAGCGAATTATTCGCCTTTATGGCCAATGACGCGCTAAGGGATATGTCGGCGGAGTTAATATAAACTGTGAGATTTTTTCCGGTAAACTTACGAATGACACGGCTGTCATCCGTTCAGTGGCGTCGGGCCGACAAAGGCGCTTCTCGGACAGAGTGAGGATTAGCGCCTCCGCGCGTTCTTATTTACAGCCATACGAATTCGCGGTTTTTCGCTTAAAGTACTCCCTGCCATCTCGATAATCAGAAGGCGCTTTAAAAAACTATCCAAAATCAAAAATAGGGTGGATTATTTTACGCGCCATGTCCATTTTAAGTCTTTATATATTTTATTCGGTGTCTTTATTTGGCCGGTCGTTAGTCTTTGAAAAATTAAACCATGAAAACAATCCTCCCCACAACACTGAAAAAACCAACATCGCCAACCCAATAACTCTATAAACCTCTGGTTGAATCGGAATAAGCGGCAATGAATTCTCAAACCCGGCGAGAGAATCGCCAATGGCAGTAGAAACCGCGCAAACAATACAAGTTAATCTTAGATCGCTATTATGAGTTTTCAGGCCAATCAATTTTTTGATTTCAGTATTTAATTTTCTTATTTCCGTATTTAAATTTTCCTTTTCAGATTCAACCTTTTCTATTTGTGAGCCAAGCCTTTCGGCAAACAAGACAAGATCAGCCTTATCCTTATATAATGACAATAGCATATTTGAGGGTAAGCCATGTTCACATGCGTAAATGAACCGACAGTTACATTAGCGTTAACTTCAACTTTATCTTCATTTTTCGGTTGCGGCTTGTCGCCAGGGTTCGGGAACTTGTATTGCGCGTTATCCTCCATATTAGCTGGCCTCGGATAATAACGATTTGAAATAGGACTTCATCAGCTCTACGGGAATAATTGTATTAAAATAACCGCCGAACCAGCCGACATTCCCAGTCGTCTCGCCGTTCTCAAGCGAATTTGCTACCTTCTCCCATGGAGAACCTTTGGCGTGGCTTATTGATACAAGTTCCCACGGTATTTTTTAGAATAAGCGTTCCACAAGGACCGCGTAAAAAGTTCAGTGTCATTATTGTGAAACAATAACTCTGGCGTGCCCATCTCGCAGTCAGTTCCCTGGACGACATATCCTTTGACAGGTTCCGTTAGATCCTCGTTCTTCTTGCGATTACTGAGCGCAAAATACACCGCGCTTACGACAGGCCCATACCTCCACGCCTCAATGGGATCCTCGAAGAACGGGATATCAAAATACGCAAGACGCCAGCCCTGGGCAAAATAGAGCAGTTTTTGAAGCTTAAGATGGGTGAGGTCGCTCGGGTCGGTCTGATTTTTATGATAAACCAGTTTGCCACGGCGATTGCGGAATTGATGGTCGGCGCAAAATTAATGGTTTCTGTCATCTTTACGCCTCCATTGCGGAGCGGATATTAGATTTTACCATAAACTCCAGACAAAACAACAAGGAAAAGAGCGGATGAGTGTTGGAAACTAACTCCCGGCCCATTTAATCGATTAATATATTTAATATAATATATTATTTTAAAAATTTAGAATTAACGCAATTTATTTTCTAATAATTCTATATGTATAGATAATTTTCATGCGTTTAATGTATCCGTTCACAGTAATGTGGCCTCTGGTGAAATTCTTCCTTGACGAGAGTGTTTAGCGAGAGGGAACAAAAAGGGGGAACGCCATCGCGAAAGAAGGCGTCCTGGCGATGGGCCAGTAAATGGCGGCGCCAGAAGCAAAAAGTCAGCCAAAGCCAGCCCAAGGCGGCCATCCGATGAAGAATAACCCTTTCCGCCACCCTTTCACCCCATACGTGTCCAATATACGTGAGCGTAGACTAAAATAAACGCTCAAAGTCGCGAAAAAAACCATGAATAGGTACGACGCGCCTTTTCCGCCTGAGTCCCCCCAAATCCGCCCCAAGTTGCCCTAAAATCCACGCTATGGCAAGTGGATCCTAGGCGCCCGTAAATCGCTTATTTCCCAAATCGTCCGGCACGCTCTTAAGGAGCCGAATAATGACCTTAAAAGAACTCCCCCTCGGAAATCAAACGTTCGCCGAAATTGTTGACCAGAATTACCTGTACGCCGACAAGACCAAATACGTCTACGACCTTTTGCGGAGTCCAAAAAGAAACTATTTCCTGTCTCGTCCCAGCCGCTTCGGCAAAACCCTCCTCTTAACCACGATTAAGGAGCTTTTTTCTGGAAACCGCGAGCGTTTCAAGGGGCTTTGGATTGATAGCTCCGATTACGACTTTCCGGAGCGTCCGGTCCTCCTGTTGAGCCTTTCAATGCTCGCGGAAACTCCTGAAAATTTTAAGGCTCAACTTCTTTCAAAACTTAATGACATCGCGGTAGCCGCCAATGTTAAGGTCAATAACGACTTCCCCGATCTCTGTTTCGGCTCCCTGATTAAAGCTCTTTACAACCGCTATGAATCTGAGGTCGTGGTGCTAATTGACGAATATGACGCCCCCGTGACCAGGAATATGGGGAATCTTAAAGTCGCTCAAGCGAACGCCGAAATTCTCCACGCCTTTTTCGCCATTCTTAAAGACCCGGACGTGGCTTCTAAAACCCTCTTAACCCTCGTCACCGGAATAACCAGATACGCTCTGACCTCCATGGACTCCGGGCCTAACCACCTCAATGATATCTCCCTTGATCCCAAGTACGCCGGTCTCTGCGGCTTTATCCTGGAGGAATTTGACCCGCTCTTTGGCGACCGTATGGAGGCGACTCTCTTAAGCCTCAAAGAGGCCGGTTTAATAAAACCTTCGGCCACCCAAGATGATTTAAGAGCTAGAATTTACAAGTGGTATAACGGCTACAACTGGGGCGGCCAGACGAGAGTTCTTAATCCTTTTTCCATCCTCAATTTTTTCGATCAAAATAGATTTGACTCTTATTGGATCCAAAGCGGTCGCCCCGCCCACCTGACGGCCCTGATCCGGGCCAGACCCATGGATTTCCTTAAGCCCAAGCTGGAATCATATCCTTCCAAGGCAATAAGAAAATCAGCGCTGACTCAATTACAGGCGGTTCCAGTCCTCTTTCACAGCGGATACCTGACTATAGACAAAGTCACCAATATTCCAGAGGAGGACCCACAAACCAATGACACGGATATGGTTGAGTCCTGGTCTTTCAGACTCCCCAATAAAGAGGTTGCCTCAGAGTATAATGAGGACTGTTTTTGCGCTATTTTCAATCGTGAGGACTCCGAAGATCTCAAAACCAAAGGCAAGGAGCTCCGGACGGCCTTCCTGAACAGAGACACGCAAAAAGTCAGCTCTTTAATAAGCGATTATATCAAGCCCATTAGCTATTACCAAAAAACCAGTGGGGAGGAAACCTTCCACGCCCATGTCCATCTTATCCTTATGGCCATGGGCTTTAATATTGATAGCGAGTTGTTAGGAGCCAAAATCAGGCTGGATCTACGCGTTGAGCTTCCCGAGCGGGTTTACGTTATTATTGAGCTGAAATATCGCCATGGAGAAATAAAGATCAGCCCCGCTAAAAAGAAAGAAGCGTTGATAGACGCGGCCATGACCAAGATTCCAAAAGAATCGCTGAATAAAGTCCTGGCCAAATTGGCGTTTAAGAAACTGGAGATATCAAAATTTTATGACTTTACTTCGAAAGACGACTTCGCTAACGCGACTCAAGAAGAAAAAGATCGCGTTCTGGCTAAAGTCGTCATGAATTCGCTCTCCAGCGCGGACTTAAACAAAGTTCTGGTCAACACGGCTAAAATCACGCTTTCCAGCCAGGAGTTTGACGCGGTTCTGTATGAGGCGGGCGGCAAACCGGCCCTCTCCGAAGACGAGATTGAAAGCGTCCTTTCCAGCGCCGTCCAAGAGGCCTTAAACGTCATCGAAAAAAAGGACTATCCGGGGCTAGTAAGGCGCAAGGCGAAAGAAATTATCTGCCTAGGGCTGGCCAAATATGGTCAAGTCCCGCGAGTCAAAGCGGCTTTTGGCCCGACGTTACGCGTAGGGACTTGACGCCAAAGATGACCGTACTCAAGTTTAAAGCGGGACAAAAAAGACGCGACTTTTCGGAATGGACTTGTTCTAGGATTGTGAGATACGTCAAAGGCGGCGCCAGGGTTAATAAGCCACCCCATGGCGCCAATCTAGCGCCATAAATAACCCATTAGGCTACCCTTCTCAATATAAGCGCCTTTAGACAAAACAAACGCTTAAAGTTGTTGAAAAAAGCCGTGAACGGGTACCGCTTAATCCGTCATTTTCTATACTGGGAAGTCATGAACCTCCAGGTATATTTAACCCTGTCCCCGACCCACCCGGGCCCGCGGTAGGAGTATCCCCACGCGCGCGGACACCGGAAGTCCCTTTTTTGATTGACGGGGGACTATCTCTTTCCCACAAAATATATCCACAATATAGTTTGGAAGATGACCAAACCCTGGCCCAAAAGCCTCAATTTAAACTCCAGGCGCGTACTAGGATTTTATTCAATTCACACTCGCGGCCAGACTGTCCAGGCTGTCCGCCCACTTCTGAGTCTTGTTCCGCCGCTGGACAAGGCCCATACCACGTTCCGCGTAGAGCCCCAGCTGTCGCTCTATAGCGCGAGCTTTTTCCGCCCAGCGCGAGCGTCTTCACGCGGGGCCTCCGCGAAAGCTCGCGGCCATCGCGAAAGCGAGAGGCCTTCGAGAAAAGCGCTCCATAATGTCCTCTCCTTGACTGGGGCGCCTACCTAATTGAGCGCGTGATGGAGAGCCACCAAAGAGGCCGCCGGCTTTAAGCCGACTCCTAAGTACAGGGAAAGAGCCGGCAGATTCCAGCTGGCCGTTTCGGCTTTGAGGGTCCGCGCGCCGGCGCGCCATAGCTCGCTTAAGAGATTTAAGAGCAGAAAGCGGCCCAGTCCCTCGCGGCGCTTTTCTTCCGCCACGTGGAGGATCAGAAGGTACGCCTCGGCGCCGTTCTGGCTCGCCAAGGCCAAGCCCACCGGCTCGCCGGCCCGGGGGTCAAGGGCGAAGAGAGCCAGATCGCCCCGGGTCAAAGCCTCCTCGGCCACCTTGGCCCACAGTCTCCGGGAAAAATCCGGGGGCAGCGATGGGCCGTGGAGGTAGTGCCCGTCGTAGAAAAGATCCCCCAGCCCTTTTAGCAAACGCGCGCCCTCCCCCCCTTGGGCGCGGGCGAGGGTAACCCCGGGATTTTTGAGGGTACCGAGGGATTGCGGGTCGGCGGGGGCGATGGGACCCCCCAGGCGGGTGGTGATCTCCGCGGCCTGAAAGCCCGCTTCGTTGTAACCCCGGATGATGGCCGGGTCATGGACGCTTTTGACCGACAGAAAACGGTAGGAAAGGCCCTTGGCCAGCCATTTGGCTTTGGTGGCGAGGGAAAAAGTTTTTTCCTGCCGCGAGGAGGCCTCGGGATCCACGAGGAAGGGGCCTTTGAGCCTTCCGGCCCCGCCGCCCAACAGCTCGCTCTCAATTTCCTGGCGCTGGAGGAGCGCCAAACCCCTGGCCGGGTGGCTCTCCTCCACCCAAATCACCTGGGCGCCCCCGCTAGCCACCGCGAGGGCCGCCTCTTTGATTTCCTTGGCGCCCATGGGAGGAGTCCACAGGGAAAAGGGCGGCGGCAGGGTCTTCTGCTCCCGGGAGATTAAGGTCAAAGTCGCGGCGAGTATCCTCGCGGCGGCCTCGTTTTTTCTCGCGATGGTGGCCTCGGCCATGCCTTTCTCCCTTAATTCCCCCGCCAATCTTAGCGCGAAAGAGCGCGGCTTGAAAACCCTTCCGAGCCTTCCGCGCGAATTTGCCAGAGGCCCCGGCGCTTACCTTGGGTCCCCGAGGGCCTCTTTAAATAAATCGTACTTGCGGGTGTTGTGATAGCAGTTTTGGCAGACGGGGCTTTGGGCGTGCCCCAGGGCCCTCCCCACCAGATCCCGCTGGGCCTCCATCCGGGGGCTATGGAAGGCCTCCCGAAGGCCCATTTCCCCGACGCGACCGATGGCGTGAGAGGGGGAGGCGTTGGCGTCCTGGCCGCAAAACTCGATGGCGCCGTCGTATTTGATTTCCAGGGCCAGAAAAACGTCCACGCAACGGCCCCGGGTAAGGCCCGCGGACTGCCGGGCGAGATGCTCTTTCGCGTCCGGCGCCTCCCTCACGAAATTAAGGTTAGTCAGATCAATCGCCACTTTGTCCACGCTCCGGAGCCACTCATCACGATACGCCTGGCTGTCCCCTTCCCTAAGCTCGTCTTCCAAAACCGAGGTGAGGACGCTTAAAAAGGGCAGGGGGGCCGCGCCCCTCATCCGCGCGGCCATCAGGGCCTTAGCGCGCATAACGTCGCTCCGCGCGCCCCTCCGGTTGAATTCGTACTGCCGGGGGGTTATCCCCTGCTGGGAAAACTGCAGCTCGTCCAAGCCCACGCGCAAAAAGCCCTCCATCAATTTTTCCGTGAGCGCGAGGCCATTGGTGTAGATCTTGAGCTTAATTCCCTCCTCCTTGACCCTCCCCGCGAACTCCAAAAGGCGCGGGTGGAGGAGGGGCTCCCCCCAACCGGTAAACCTAATGGCCGCCCCTGGCCAGCGGCCGGCCTCGCGGACGACTTTCTCGAGGACCTCGTCCCCCATATACCCCAGGGGCCGGGTCGAGAGCCTCCGGGAGCAGAAAAGGCAATCCAGCTGACAGACGTTGGTGGGCTCGAGATTCAGCCAAAAAGGAAACTCCCGCGCGGGGTCATAGTCCGCGAGCCACTCCCGGTCACTGAAAATATAATAGAACGGATCGCTCTCGGGCCCCAGCCGGTAGGACAGCATTTAAGCCCTCAGCCCCTGAAAGACCGACCAGCCGCCCATCAGGATCAAAAGAATCCCGGCGATGGTCTTTAAAAGAGCCGGGGAGACGAAACGACCGATCAGATCCCCCGCCAGAACGCCCAGGAGGGTGCACAGGACCAAAGCCAGGCTAGAGGCCATAAAAACCTCCCACCTGCCCGCCGCCCCGGCGGCCACGAAGGTCAGGGTGGCGATCTGGGTTTTGTCCCCCAGTTCCGCTAAAAAAACGCTGGAAAAAATTGGCAGCATGGCCCTGACGTCGATCATAATAGCCTCCCTGACCGCTAAAGCCATAAATTTTATCATATTTGACGGAAGCGCGAAAAGTCCCGGCGAGAAGACGAGAAGAAGAAAGAAGACGGCTCCCCACTCAAAGGAGACGCCCGACGCGAACGTTATAGGAGTCAATTCGGAGCCGCCCGGTAGCCGCGACGCCCAGCTCTCCTCAAACGCCATTGGCGCGTCTGCGAGGGCGCCTTTTGATTCCCCCCCCCCAGGGCTCCAAAATCCACGGCGCGCGTGGCGCCAGCGTCGCCACGGGACAGTCGGAAACGCTCCTCGCCCGGCGCCGAAGCGTTTTCCCGACAGAGTCAGCGCTACCCTGGGGGTCGCGCCCGCCGAGGATGTCGCGGGCTCGCCGTTTTCCGCGCTTCCCCGACCGGGTTGACTACCGCTAGCGCGCCTTCGGTTCGCCCGCGCTCACGCGCTTGGGCGCCGGCGCGAGCGCGCCACTCCGCGCGCCAGGCGTCCAACGGCGATTCCAAAGGCGACGCCCAAAACGCCGCCATCCAAGATTAAATTACCAGCGCCTTGGCCTCCCCGCTCAGCCAAGCCACGCCTCGACCTTCTTATAAACCTGAGCGTCAAGCCGACCCTCAAAAATCAGGCCCGGCTATCGGCGCGACGCGGCGCGCTCGGAGGGATATGGCTTTCGAGGTAGCTTACGGCTCATCGTCGGCGGAAGGTCAGGGATGACGATCAATTGGCGATCAAGGGATTTGGGCTATACGCTAGCCATCCATAGCTTCAGACTGACGGCGGTCCTGCCGCTTCCAAAGCGGCGCGCTAACGCGTCGCGGGATTCAACGAGGGGTTGCGCCGATCGAATCGCGCTTTTTCCGGCGCCTTGCCTTCCTGGGCGCGAAAGTCAGGATAATCTCGCGCCGAGTCGGCTATGGCCTGTTTCAATTCACCGACAGAGCGGCTCTGAGATGTAAAGTAACCCAATTTCATCCTGACTCGCGAGCCGCGCGTCTTGGCGCCAGCGGCCTCGCGGGCGAAAAACAAACCCTCAATATCTTCCCACGGAATAGGTGGGCGTTACGGGTCGGCGAATATGGCGTTTCGTATCTCAAAGGCCTCTATCGTCCTCAGGGACGTGGAAATTCTCGTACTCCGCGCGAGTGGCTTGCTCCTTCGACCAGAAACATGAACTCATATCTCGCGAGAAAAGGGCCATGGAAATAACAATGACTATTACGAAGTTTCTCGTCTTTCGCGCGATATTGCCCTTATCGTTCAGTCCCTCGAAGGAGAGAAATATTTTAGTCTATTGGACACGCGACATCCTCACGCGATTGCGATGATAGCGTCAACAATATCTGAAAAAATCAAGGACAAAGATCTAGGCGAACGGATTTACGGAATACTTAATCGCCAATTAGCGCTAAGCAGTCGCCACGAAACGTGACGCCAACTCCAACTTTGACAAGAAGCGCTGTCTCATCTCTCGATGACCACGAATAACGTTTGTTATCTATCGCTAGTAGGGCTTTCTCGGCCAAATTGTTTAAAAGCGTGGTTTTCGCGGCTTCGTCAACAGGTTTATCCGCGTTGAATTTAAGTTCAATAATTCCGCGTAATTTTTCTTCTGGAAAATCGACAATCAAATCGGGAGTACCGATAGCCATTGGCAATTCAGGAAGAACTAAGCAATCTAATCCGTTAAGATAACCATAAATAATTTTGAAATAGCGAGATTCGTTGTCTTGATGGTGAATAGCCGGAAGACCCGCGAAAAGGGAGGAGAATATTAACGTAAGCTTTTGACAATCTCTTTCTTTTAAAGCTTTATAAAATTTGTTTCTTTCATTATCTGAATTTAATTGTAAGGTTTGAAACAGCGTTTCCGAAAATAAGTCATACCTAAAATTTTTAATCTCCCAATTAGGAATTTTTAGAGTGTAAGATGAGCCTTTTGAAGGAATGTTAAAAAATTTATCCACTGTTAAATATCCTGTCTGAAATAAGGCAGGTATAGGTTGAAGTTTTCCAACCTCTGCCATGCCGAGCTTTCTTTCGGGTAATTTAACGGAAACGCCATCAAGTAGTTTAAAAGGATTATTCTCAGCGATTTTATTTAGAAAGTAAGCTGAGGGGCTAGTTTGAACCCAATAGTCTGAAAATGTCGATTGATCCAAACAGTTGATGATTGAGTAAGGGTTTAGAACCATAGTTTCACCGTCCCAACTATAGCCGTCGTACCACTTTAATATTTTTGAACGAAGTTGGGCAATGGTATATTTTTCGCCGACTAGGCCTTTCGCCTTCATTATATCTAAAGAATTAGCTAGATTATCGATGAAATATTTATCGAATTCTTCATGCGTCAACCCACAAATTCCAGCGTATTTGTAATTTAAAGTTATATCTTTTAAGTTGTTGACGCCGGCTGAAAGACCCATGAAAGCAAAACGGGTCACGCCTGTTACGAAAACAAACTGAAGATCATGTTCTCTGGATTTTAGCTTGTAATAAAAATATTTCAAGGCCTCTCTATTAGCTTCCGCCAAGTCTATATCATCAATATGATCGCTAACGGGAGAGTCATATTCATCAATGAGCAAAACTACATTCCGAGCGTATTTCAACTTAAGCTTTGAAATCAAATTGCTTAACATAGAGCCTGGGGTTGACGCTTCTACGCTAATGTCTTCGGCTTCGGCGTAAGCCCTTAACTGTTCCTTAATATCGTCAATTAATAATTGGGCGTTGGAGCTGTTTAACGCCATGTCAAGATAAACGACGGGATATTTATGGGTAAAATCGAACGCCTTATTTTGCCCAATCCATAAATCCTTAAAGAGTTCCTCGTCTCCGTTAAAAAGCGACATAATGGTGCTTAATAAAAGAGTCTTGCCGAATCTCCTTGGCCTGGATAGGAAAAAGCTCTGTCCTTCGTTGAGCATCCTAGCGATGAAAGGGGTTTTGTCGACGTAAATGTATCCTCCATTCATGATCCTAGAGAAATTCTGAAAGTTGAGCGGTAGCGGTTTCATAAATTTTCCCCGATCCATGTCAAAAAGCGAGGCGCGCTCGCGCGATTTTCGCCATTGAACCCTATTATAACGCTTTTTTTCTCAATAGCTAACCTAATTTCACTCTAACCGCGAAAACCCACCCGTGAAATTTAGCGCGCCTTTTTCACAACTCATCTAGATGATTTTTACCGTGGCCTAAAGCCGAAAAGCCGCCTATAAGGGGATGTTTAAGGAGTCGGAGGTCAAGTTAAGCTCCTCGGGCCCCAATTCCTCGAATTTAGGGGATTTCGTCAGCGATGGATCCTTTCAGAAAATGGAGGCTAAGGAAAATAAGGCCACGAGCGGACAGGATGATCCCCCAGGAGCGTAGCCTTGGAGGCCAGATAAGCCCCCAAGTCCCACAATAGGATCCCATTTCCGCCTGAAGAGTCCGAAAACCGTGGTTTAGGCTTCGGCGATGATGAATTGTTCCCCCGTTGTGAGTAAAAGATCTCGGACGCCCGGAGGGCGATCGCGCGAAAGACCATTATGAGAGCCAAGACATGGCGGCGACACTGGTTATCGAGATAGCTCGCGCTTACAAACGCGCCATACGGCGACTTTTGAAAAGCTCCCACGCTCCCTTCTGGAGGGGCGGTTTGTTCCACCCGCGAGATCGCGCGCGGTTTCAGAACCTTTCGCGGACGAAAACCGATCCCGTTCCGGGATGAGTCCGCTCCGTTCAGAGCGGCAAAAGCCCGGTCCAGGAGGAAAGCGCCATGCCGGCCCAGGAACGCGAAGGCAAAATTTTCGCGAGCGATGGCAACCTTGCGCGTCGTAAACGGCGCCGCCTTTCAAGCCCGGTCGCGCGTGGAACGGCGGCGCCGAGCGCGCCGTGGTTAGCACCCTACAACGTGAACGGTCTTGCCTTTATAGGTTTTAGTTTCCCAAAACTGTTTTTCGCTCCAAAGTTTCTTGAAATCCATGTCGAATACGACAAGCCAGCCGATGGGCGCGCCACAGGCGTCCATGTAGCCGAACAGCCGTTCAACGCTCTTCGCGACGCTCATCGCGCCTTTAATCTTTAATTCAAGAAGATAGGGGACATCCTTGTAAATGACGCGGATGTCAGCTCTTTTTCCACCAACGGCCAATTCTCTTTGAATACTGGCTCCGCCGTTTACGACCCTTTGCAGGAAAGCGTTTAGGACGTTGTGGGGAATATCTTCGGTGGCGAATCCGGTCAGATTTTCCGTGATAACCTCCGCTATTTCCTCCCGCACGTTATATTTTTGAGCGAAGTCGGGAATTGAAAGAACCCGTTCAATCCTTTCCCGCGCTTGACTTTCCAAAACGCCAGCTTTGGTGATGGCCTTTTCATTGATGCCAGCGTTCACGCGCCAGTAGAACTGAAAAGCTCTGAGAAGGCCGTCCATGTCGAGTCTAGTCCCGTCCATCCACTTGTTGGCCAATTTATCAGGAACATTGTCCTTAAGCCTGGCGGTAAGCGCCCGAACGATCAGCTCTCCGTAGAGAGGATTGGAAGCCCTTAAAGACGCGAAGACGCTCTGATTTCCTTTCAAAAGCCCAAGATCGATAACATATTCGACATCGTCGACGGACGTTTGTAAGTAGGTTTCTAGCCCCGATAATGGCGGGTTCAAGCGCCCTCCTGACCATAGCGCCGTGTATCACTCAAATCTTTGGATACAGCCTCCTGAATTTGATCCGGGCGTCGTCCGTGGTAAAACGCCAGGTGATGTCCACTCCCGCGCGGTTACGCGCTGTTTCCCACGTCGCGACTTCTTGCCTCATTGTCTCAATGTCGCCAATGCGCCTATTCAAGCATTGCCCCGCAAGAACGCTCAGCTCAATCTCGGCCATGTTCAACCACCCGCCATGCTTTGGGGCGCAATGGAGTTCAAGGCGGTTAGCGAGAACTTAGCGGTTAGGGCGGATGGCGGCAGAGGCCAGACTTTGGGTAGGGGGTAATTTTTCGCGGAATTCCGATCGCGCTGACGTCTTGGATCCTAAACGGAGATCTAATCTCTGGCCGCGTCTCCCTAAGATCACGGTTTAAACGCCGCGAAGATGACCCCCACCAAACAGAACAGAAAGCTCGCTACAAGGATAATGGGCAAGTTGAAGCCGTCCAGCCGCTTTCCGAAGCCCTGAAGCTCACGGCTAAAGCTTTCGATTTTGCCATTAAGCTCGCGATTGACGTTTTCGATTTTGGAGTCAAGGCTCTTTATTTCCACCTTAAGCTCGCGATTGACGTTTTCGATTTTGGAGTCAAGGCTCTTTATTTCCACCTTCAGCTCGCGATTGCCGCTTTCGATTTTGCCATTCAGCTCGCTTTTGACGCTTTCGATTTTGGAATCAAGCAAGTCGAATCTAGCGTCAAACGAGCTGAGCCTGGAGTCGATTTTAGTCATCGCGATCTCGAAGCCGTTGGCGAGCCGCTTAAACTGACGGGACATGGATTTGCCGTTGTTAGCGGCGGCCCTCGCGGGCGGAGAGGGCGACGCCTGTTCGTCTGGGCCCGGAAGGCTTTCCTGTTTTTGATTAGGCTCCGTCATTGGATTTCCTCCTCCTTAATTGTGAGAATATCGGAAAAGCCGACCGG
>JAISCZ010000016.1 GCA_031265205.1 Deltaproteobacteria bacterium | reverse complement strand
AAGACAGGGGGTGAAAGAAAGATGCCAAGGCTGGAGGAGGGATGCCGGGATTGGAAGAGGGAGGGCGTGACTGGAGGGGAATAAAGAGTGTTCTATAAGTTACCAAGTAGTGTTAGGCGTTGTAAATGGATGAGTTCGGAGATCCGAATTGGCGTGGCTTAACGACGAGCGAAGGCGAAAAGACTTAAAGGCGCCGATCGCCTTTGGGCCGGACGGCGCGGCGTCAAATTAGCTTAAGGCGAGAAGAGGGAGGATGGCGCGTTAAGGTTAATCTGAAGATTTTCGCGCGAAAGCTTCCGAGGGGTTACGCGCCGCGCTAAACGAAGTCTCGCGGACGGTAAATACATGGCATAAGGAAATTTAAATTATAAATATCAATAATTTTTTCTTATTTATTGATTAATGATATATTTTTATATTTCAATATAGTATAATAGGGGTAATGTCGCCAGGCGCGGCTTTCGAGAAAATTATCCTGGCGAGCCGTCACTCTCGCCCCGCGAGACCCGCGCTGGGCCGGGATTTTTCGCGGTTGGCTCATGATTTATCGGCCTTCGCGGCGACACGCCCCAGACGCGTCGCGAGCGATGGGCGCGAAATTGACCGCGAAGGGAGCTTCGCGCGATAGTCCGCGCTTGTCATGGGGAGTTCGCTAATTTCGCGGTTCCCCCCGGTGGGTTAAATTTAGCGTTTTGTTCATTTTTTGAACGAATTTAAGCGATTGTTTAAATTTGTTTTTTAAAAACGATTAGTTTAATTTAATACAAGGACGCGTCGAAGAAGTTTTAATTCCAGCTAAGGAGGCCTCAATGCCAGCCGACTCCGCTCAAACTCTTCAAACACTTATTTTAACCGCTCCGCTTTCCGGTCCCATCGTTCTCCTGGAAAATGTCCCCGATCCCACCTTCGCGCATAAATTGGTCGGCGACGGCGTGGCCATCGACCCGACCACGGAAATTTTGCTGGCGCCCTGCCAAGGCGTGGTGACCCAGCTGCACGCCGCCCATCACGCCCTGACGCTCACCACCCCGGAAGGCGTCGAGGTGCTCATGCATATTGGGCTGGAAACGGTCGCTTTAAAGGGCCAGGGCTTTACCCCGCGGGTATCCGAAGGCGACCAGGTCCAACTCGGCGATCCCCTCATCGCCTTTGACGCCAACTATCTCGCCCACCACGCCGCCAGCCTCCTGACGATGGTCGTTATCTGCAACGGAGACCGCGTGGCGTCCTACCGGACGGGCTCGGGGCAGGCCAAGGCCGGCGAGACCCAGATCCTGGAACTCAAGCTCAACGCCGGGGACGACGGCGCTCAGTCGTTTTCCGGCGTCAAGGCCGAGGCGCTCTTTTCCGAGCCGATAGTCATCCTCAACCCCGCCGGGCTCCACGCCCGCCCGACGGCCGTTTTGGTCGGCAAGGCCAAGACCTTCGCCTCCGACATTCGGATTGTCAAGGACGGACGGGAGGCCAACGCCAAGAGCGTCGTGGCCGTCATGGGCCTGGAAGTCAAGGCGCACGACAAAATTACCCTGAAGGCCATCGGCGCCGACGCCCAGGCCGCCTTAGCCGCCCTGGCGCCGCTCATCTCCTCGGGCCTGGGCGAGAGTCTCCACGCCCTTCCGCCCGAAAAAGCCGCGGCGCCTCCCCCGCCGCCCCCCAAACTCGCGTCGAAGGACCCCAATGTCCTTTTGGGGGTCTCCGCTTCCCCCGGGCTCGTCACCGGCCACGTCTTTCAGCTACGCCACGAGTCCATGAAACTGGAGGAATTCGGCAAGGGTTTCGCCGCCGAAAACCAGAGCCTCTTGGCGGCCGTCGCCATCGCCCAGGGGGAACTCAAAAATCTCGCCGAAAGCTTGCGCCAGAGGGCGGACGCCGACAAAGCGGCTATCTTCGCGGCCCACGAGGAACTCTTGGAGGACCCGGAGCTTATTGAGGGGGCCCGGAGGCGCATGCGCCACGGCAAAAGCGCCGCCTTCGCCTGGAACGAATCCTTCCTAGAGCAGGCCGCCAACCTGGCCGGCCTCAACAACGAGCTTTTGGCCGGTCGGGCCAACGACATCCGGGACGTGGGCCGACGGGTCTTGGTCCACCTCACCGGAACGGAACGGCCAGCCCAGGCCATCCCCCAGAACGCCGTCTTAATCGCCGCGGAGCTGACGCCGTCGGACGCGGCGAGCTTGGACAAGAGTTCCGTGGTGGGTTTTTGCACCACTGGCGGCAGCGCCACTTCCCACGCCTCCATTCTGGCCAGATCCATGGCCATTCCGGCCGTCGCCGCCATTGAGGAGCGCGCCTTGGAGCTGCCCAACGGCGCGTCCGTGGTCCTGGACGGGAACAACGGCCAACTGCGCCTGAACCCCACCGAGGCGGAAGTCGCCGACATACGCCTTCTTCAGGAGCGGACGGCGGCCACCCGGGCCGTGGAGCTTTTCGAGGCCGCGAAACCCGCCGTGACCCTGGACGGGCGCCGGATCAAGGTCGTCGCGAACATCGGCGGCGTGACCGACGCCATGGAAGTGGCCTCATTGGGCGGCGAGGGCGTGGGCCTTTTAAGGTCCGAGTTCCTCTTCCTGCAGCGCGCCGCGGCCCCGAGCGAGGAAGAGCAGGAGGGCATGTACGCTTCCATCGCCAAAGCCCTGGGCCCCGAGCGGGATCTGGTGGTCCGCACTTTGGACGTGGGTGGCGACAAGCCTTTGGCCTATCTCCCTTTGCCCCCGGAGATCAATCCCTTCCTGGGCGTTCGGGGCATCCGCCTCAACCTTTTGGGAACCGATCTCTTTCGCTCGCAGGTGCGGGCTATCCTCAAGGCCGCCTCCTTCGCCAATTTGCACGTCATGTTTCCGATGGTCTCCTCGGTTTTGGAACTCCGGGCGGCCAAGGCCATCGTTCTTGAGGAAAAGGAGGCCCTGGGCGTGACGAGCCCGGTCCACGTCGGGGTCATGGTGGAGGTGCCCGCGGCGGCTATCCTAGCCGAGGGATTGGCCCAGGAGGCCGACTTCTTCTCCATTGGCACGAACGATTTGACCCAGTACGCTTTGGCCATCGACCGGGGCCATCCCCGCCTGGCGGCCATGGCCGACGCCCTCCATCCGGCGGTCCTCAAACTTATTGAGCGGACGGCCCAGGGGGCGCACAAATACGGAAAATGGGTGGGAGTCTGCGGGGGCTTGGCGGGGGAAATCCTGGCCGTGCCAATCCTTTTGGGCTTGGGGGTCGACGAGCTAAGCGTCAGCCTTCCCTCCATACCGTCCATTAAAGCGGCCGTCCGCAGACAGAATATTTCGGCCTGTCGGGCCCTGGCCACGGAAATACTCTCCATGCTCACGGCGGCGGAGGCGCGAAAGCGCCTGACCGCCTTCGCCGCGGAAAACGCGGAAAAGGAGGGCGCCAATGCTTAAGAACTTCTCGGGTTTTATGCAGCAGGTCGGCAAATCGCTGATGCTGCCGGTGGCCATCCTGCCCGTGGCCGGTATCCTTTTGGGCGTGGGCTCGTCCAACTTTTCTTGGATGCCGGCGATTATTTCCCAGATCATGAAGGCCGGCGGGAGCGTCATCTTTGGGAACCTGGCCGTTATTTTCGCCGTGGGCGTCGCTTTGGGCTTCACCAAAAACGACGGGGCGGCGGCCATGTCGGCGGTGGTGGGCTATATCGTCATGATCGCCACCTTAGGCGCCATGGGCGTTCACGTCCTGGGCTTAAGCCCTCTCCCGGAAGACCGGCAGATGCAGCTCATTTTGGGCTTGCCTTCCATCGACACGGGCGTTTTCGGGGGCATTCTGTCCGGCGGGATAGCGGCGGCCCTCTTTAACCGCTTTTACCGTATTGAGCTACCCACCTATCTGGCCTTCTTCGCCGGCAAGCGTTTCGTGCCCATCGTCACGGGCTTCGCTTCCATTCTCTTGGGAGTGGCTTTAAGCTACGTTTGGCCGCCTATCCAAAGCAAGATTTTGGTCTTTTCGAATTGGGCCGCCTATTCCAACCCGGTCATGGCCGGCAGCCTCTACGGCCTGGTGGAAAGGCTGCTTCTGCCTTTCGGGCTCCACCACGCCTGGAACGTTCCTTTCTTTTTTGATATCGGGTCGTACCTCATCCCGAACACTACCCTGGTGGTCCACGGCGACATCAACCGTTTCTTCGCCGGCGATCCCACGGCCGGGATCCTCTCCGGCGGCTTTCTGATTAAGATGTGGGGCCTTCCCGCCGCGGCCATCGCCATTTGGCGCGCGGCCAGACCCGAAAACAGGATCCGGGTGGGCGGCGTGATGCTCTCCGCGGCCCTCACCTCGGTGCTCACGGGCGTAACGGAACCCATTGAGTTCTCCTTCATGTTCGTGGCCCCCTTCCTTTACGCGATCCACGCCGTCATCACCAGCTCCGCCTTCGCCCTCCTCAATTACATGGGGGCGCATATCGGCTACACCTTCTCCCAGGGGGGCATTGACTTGGCGCTCTATTACGCCATAGACACCAAGCCTTGGCTGGTCTTTGTCTTTGGGCCTTTTTTCGCCATCGGCTATTACGCGCTCTTTAGAATCGCTATCCGTCTTTTTGACCTTAAAACCCCCGGTCGCGAGGCGGTCGACGTCGAAGCCGGCGAGCTTTTGGAAGGACGGGAATTGGCCCGCCAGTTGGTTTTAGCCTTTGGCGGCAAGAGCAACATCGCGAACCTCGACGCCTGTATTACCAGGCTGAGGATTTCGGTGGCCAACCCCGCCCTGGTCAATTCCCGCCGCCTCAAGGAGATTGGCGCCGCCGGCGTGGTCGAGGCCGGAAACGCCGTCCAGGCCATCTTCGGCACCCGGGCCGGCAACCTCATGACCGCGATGCAGGAGTACATGAATAGCTCGGGAAGCGACGCCGAGCTGACCCAGGAGCAGATCGTCGCTCTCCAAATGCAAAAGGTCGCCCCGGACAAGGACAAGAAGGCTCCGAAGGAAGTCATTCCCGACGCCTCGGAAAGCGAACTCAAGGCGCTGAGGCTGGCCCTGGGCGGCGCGGACAACATCGTCAGCTCCGCGCCACTGGCCAAGACCAGGCTGGCCGTGACCTTAAAGGATCGCTCCCTTTTGCGCCCGGATTTGGCCGCCAAGCTGCCCGTCAGCTTCTTTACGCCCCACGAGGGGGCGGAGATCCACGTCCTGGTGGGCCAGAGCCCCGAGCGCTTCAAGGCCCTTTGCGCGGCCGCCTAAAGGCGCCTCGCGCGCGCTCGCGGCGAAGCTCCTCGCGCGGAGCGCTTGATCCGGGCCCCGTCCGGCGCGAGCCGCGCGGCGCGGCTCGGGAGGGCGAAGCGCGGGATCCCCGCGACCTCCGGCGGGCGACGCGCGCGTCGGACGACGCGGGCCTCAAGCCTTTCCGCGCGGCGCCATGGGCCATCGCGCGCTGGCGAGGCGCGGATTTCGGGGCGGCGCGGGCGCGTGGCGAGAAAGCTTTTAGGGTAGCGCCGCGCGACGCTTCTCCGCGGGAAAGACAAGGTTTCGCTTTTTCCCGCGTCTTTTTAAACCGGCGCGCCCTATCGCGCTTTAGGGCGCGCCGCGAGAGAGAAAGACGCCGGCGGGGCGGTCCTAAGGCGCGCGGCTTGGAGCCGAGCGGCGAGGGTCTCCCGGTGGGGGCCCAAGAGTTTATCCAGGCGCTCTTGGCGAGACCCGCGCCCCTCTTTCCGGCGTTCCCCTAAGCGCCGTCGCGACTCCCTTGAGCGCGTCATAAATGGGGGGAAGGACTCCAGCGTAAAGCGAGAGAAGCGCGGCGCTTTTCCTTTGATTTGGTGGCGAGTTTAGGGTGACTTAGCGGTAAATCCGCGCGAAAGCCAAACAATAAGCGAAAGAAGCCCCGCGTCTCGCTACCAGCCGCGGGGCTTCTTGTCGTCCCCAGCCGCGAGCCTAAATGGCGCGACCGTTTGACGGAGCGACGATTTAATTTAGGCGCAAAGCTTAAATTAAGCAAGGGGGGCGGGGGACGAGTTTGGCTCGCGCCTAACTCGCGTTTTGGCGTAATTTCGTGAAAATTAATTCAAAGACAGCGGAGAGCGCGCGAAAACCTTTCGCGCGCGAAGGTTTTTCCTTAAAGCGAGATGGCCGCCGCGAGCGCGTGGGCGTGAATTGATGGGCGGGAATTGACCTGGCCGCGAGCGGCGCGTCGCGGGGCGCGCGAGAAGGGCTGGCCAGATTATGGCGCATGGCTATTGGCGCGCTTTTAGCGGATTATGTCCAATATTTTGATTGGCCATCAAAATCGCTTGACGCCAAAACGCTTGACGCGTCTCGGAAACGATTAATGTTTAATTGTTTTGGCGAATTTTGCCACGCGGATGAAACAGTGGGCGACAGTCGGGCTCAAATCGCCGAGCTTGTCGCGATTGGAAGAACCGCGTCTCTCTTTCCTTAAGACTGAGGGAAGCGAATTAGAACAAGAGGAGGAAGAGCCTAAGCGTTGGCGTCCGCCTCGATGGCTGAGACAAACAAGGCGGGGAAACTCATAACTCACTGAGGTGGCTTGGCCTTGATGAGGGAGCGCCAAAGTCGGTTTGGCGACAGGGGCCAGTTCATGGAAGTTTTTTCGCGAAATAACGGGAATGATCGCTCGGCGAGGTTATGGGGCCCTGTCCCCGCGAACGCGAGCGGCGGAAATTTTCGTGAATATAGAATCGCGACTTTAAATGTTTCCCTAAATATCTGAAAATGTATGAGTAATAGGATATGGGCAATTAAAACAGTCAAATAGTTTTTTTTGAGTTGACGTTAAAGACGAAATATAACTTTTATTATTTTCTTTATGAATCCTTATAACGTTTAATTTTAATAGCGCTTCGTCTGTCGCGCATGATTTAAACAACTGATTGTTAGACAATATTTCGCGAATTTTAGAAAAAACAATTAGACTTAAAAAACCAATAAAACTTTTGCTCTGATAGACTTTGATATTACCCATTCGCGGTCTTTCAAAGTCTAGTCTTGTTTTATAATCCTGATATTCTTTTTCTATAATATCTCTCATTCGATATATGGATAAAGCTTCTTCCGTATTTTTAATTTTATCGCCAAGAAATATAAACCATGCGCTATTTGTTAATTTTTGGTTAAAAGAGTCCGTTTTACCTATAAAAGTCGCCCATTTTTGATAAAATTGACGTATTTTTTCTTCGTTAATATTTAATAATAATTCACTTATACGTTGGGGACAGACTTCTTCAGGCGAAGAATAAGTATCGTTAGCTTCGGCAAAATATTCGCAATACATGAGATTACGTTTTTCAATTATCAAAAATTGAATCAAAGTGATTATTTTATCCGCGTCAACGGTAAATATATCTTCAAGAATAGAACGCAAGCCAATGTCTTTTATTATATGAGACAACAAATATGTCGCTCCATAGAATTTAAAGCGCGCCTTGTCTGATTCATCATTATAGTCAATGATCTCTGGGGTATCATTGTTTTCCGCTTGAATGCCCTCCGCTTTAATTTCATTTTGAATTTCGCTATTTATTTTTGTATTTAAATTTTTAGATAATATGTTTTCAACCGTTTCTAAAAAGTGTTTCTTGGCGTATCCAGGCGCGTTTTTTTTAGAAATTAACTCAAAAACGCGATACTCAGTTTCAAAGCTCTCTAAATCGACGTTAAAGTCGCGCCTAATCGCGAAATCGTCAATTGTTATGGCTAACTCATTTCCATGATTATCTATCCATGGAAAATACTTGTTATTTATAATAAGATTCCGCGTGGCCGATTCAATTCTACCTAAACAAGTCGCTACTCTTTTAGGGGCTCCAGCTTTTCCTCCCAGTATTTCGCCACGCTTTCGAAGAGATATCCCTCCGTACAGATATTCACGCCCCTTGATCGCGCTGAGATTGAAATAGGACATCTTAGCTCCTCGGAGGTATTAGATCCGGAATGGCCTACGGGCTACCATCGTCAGGAACAGGCGGTCCGCGTCGCGCCCCGCGCCACGCGCCCAGGAAAGGCGAGCGCCTGGAACGCGGCCTTCTCCACCCTGGAGAGACAGCCTTAAAGTAATATATTACTACTACAAGGATTTTGTCAAGCGCCCAAGAGTAATACTTGGAGTCTCTGAACGCGTTCCCGGGCAAGCGACAAGGAGACTGGGGCGGGGTGGCCAAGCGTTCGCGCGTTCGCGTGGGCGCGCGTGGAGAGGGGAGGGCGCGGGGAGAGAGTTGAGAAGGGCTAAGAGCGGGACAAAGAGCTGGGCGGGATGAAGGGTCGCTCGTAAAATCTTCGGCGCGCCGAATTGGCGCTCCGCGCCACGGCCGCGGTCGCTTCTCGTCAATTGTCTGGGCTTTGTTCTCCGCTGGCGAAGGCCCTCTTTGGCGCCCCAGTTCTGGCCTCAAGCGGGAAATTTCTTTTTCAAGTGGCGTTTTAGCGCGGAATTAGTTCAGCTTTATTTTATCTAATTTCTTCAATCAAAATTATAATTATTAATCTAGAGACTCCCAAAGCTGGCCCCAGACGCGAAACGCGCCCGTTTACGCGAGCTCTGAGACTAAGCGCGTTTCGCTTAATTTTATTTACGTCAAAAACTATTATTTTCTTAATTCAGCTCCAGAGAAATGTTTTCTCTCGCTTTCGCGTGTTCCGTCGCGCCTATAAAATTTTGTAAAAGCTTTTCCTCGGCGATTAATTTTTTACCGGGTATTTAACGCGGCGTCGCGCCAATTTTCCCGCGCGCCGTCCCTGTGGCGCGCGCGCCGCGAGCCGCTAATTAATTTTTGGCTTTTTTTTCGTCAAATTGAGGGGCGACAAGAAATTAAGGCCCTTTCCTTGCCTCGTAGGGCTAAATATGGTATTTAATCGCATCGTGGCTTGCGCGCGTTAAGCCACTTTTTCCTGACGCCGTCTTGGGGCGCGCCTCTCGCGGAGTTTAATTTTTATGTCTTCCAACCTTTTGGCCGCATTGGATCTTGGCTCCAACACTTTCCGCATGGTATTGGCGGAAATGGGAGAGGAAGGCCCGTCGGTGGAGAGCAAAAGGGTTTTTCAGGAGCTGCCGCGGCTCTCGGAAGGCTTAACTCCCGGCGGGAGCTTCGGCCCAGAGCCCATGGAACGGGCCTTCGCGGCGCTCCAGAAGTTTTACGATATCGCCCGGACCGTCCGCCCCGCCAAAGTCGCCGTCGGCGGCACCATGGCCTTTCGCCTCGCCGCCAATAGCGCCCTCTTCGCCCAAGAGACGCGCCGTCGCTTCGGCTGGGACATTAGGATCCTTTCCGGTCACGAGGAAGCTTTCCTGACCGCCTCGGGGGTCATCGGGAACCTCGCGTCCCCGCCCGCCCACGCCCTGGTCTTTGACATTGGCGGCCAGTCCACCGAGTTTATCCAAACCCGCGGTAAAGAGATCGTCAAAGCCCAAAGCCTTTCCCTGGGGGTGGTGGGACTCACCGAGGCCTTTATCCGCTCGGACCCCCCGACCCCGCGGGAGTTGAACTCGCTCGCCACGCGCGCGCGGGAGATCCTGGAAGAGGCCTCTTGGGCCGCCCCCCCGGGGTGCGTCCTCATCGGCACCGCGGGCACGGTCACCACCATCGCCGCGATGCTCCTCGGGCTTAAAACCTACGATCCCTTCGCCGTCAACCGCGCCCTCATCCGCCGCGACGCTATCGCGAAGCTCGCGCTGGATTTAAGCGGCGAGACACGCCAGCGGCGGACGAAACGGGTGGGGCTCCACCCCCTGCGGGCGGACGTAATTGTCGCGGGGCTCCTTTTGACGTTGGGGATCATGGATTTTTACGGGTTCGCGGACTTAAGGGTCAGCGACAGCAATCTTTTGGAGGGCCTCTGGCTCTGGGGGGCGGGGATGGTGGATTTATCCCGCGCGAGCGAACTCGCCCTCGCTTAATTTTTCCTTTTCGAGTCGTTTTTTCCGTTTTCGCTTTTTTTTCCGCGACGCTCCCGCGTTTTGAGGAGCCCGTTTAAGTCTTTCCCGATTTCGGGGCGAGAAAAAAGCCATTTCCGGCTCTTTTTCGCGCCTTCGGCCTTAGGGGAGCTTTTCTTTCGCCCTATTTCCGCGAGGAGCCTTTATTTAAGGGGATTTTATGACCGTAGAAACCAAGTTTCGGGAAGGTCTCACCTTCGACGATCTTCTCTTGGAGCCTTCCTATTCCGAAGTTCTCCCCAGCGACGCCAACATTTCCGCGCGGATCACTAAAAATATCCAAATCAACGCCCCCCTCATCTCGGCGGCCATGGATACCGTGACCCTGTCGGCCACGGCCATCGTGATGGCGCGGCACGGGGGCATTGGGATCATCCACCGAAACCTGCCTCCGTCCTACCAGGCCTCGGAAGTGGAGATGGTCAAAAAAAGCGAAAACGGCATGATCACCCACCCCGAGGTGGTCTATCCCCAGAACACGGTCAAAGACGTCTTGGATCTCATGGGCAAATTCAGGATTTCCGGGGTCCCGGTCATCAAGAGCCGGGAGGACCGGACCCTCGTGGGGATCGTCACCAACCGGGATTTGCGGTTCATGACGGAAAAGGACTTTGGACTCAAAGTCGAGGACGTGATGACCAAGGGCGAGCTCGTCACGGTCACGGCCCCCAACATTTCCCTGGAGGAAGCTAAGGCCAAGCTTCATCGCTACCGCAAGGAAAAGCTCCTGGTGGTGGACGAAAAGTTCGCCCTGAAGGGCCTCTACACGATTAAAGACATCGAAAAGACCGAACAGTACCCCAACGCCTCCAAGGACTCTTTGGGCCGCCTTATGGTGGGGGCCGCCGTGGGGGTAGGGGACATGGCTTTGGAGCGGGCGGAGCTTTTGGTCCACGCCGAGGTCGATATCCTGGCCGTGGACAGCGCCCACGGCCATTCCAAAAACGTGCTCTCCATCGTAACCCAGCTGAAAAAACGCTATCCCAAGGTGGAAATTATCGCCGGCAACGTGGCCACCGCCGAAGGCGTCAGGGCTATCCACGGCGCCGGGGCGGACGCCGTCAAGGTGGGGGTGGGCCCCGGCTCCATCTGCACCACCCGAGTTATCGCCGGGGTGGGGGTGCCGCAGATGTCGGCGATTTTCGCCTGCGCCGCGGAGGCCGACAAACTGGGGATTCCCATTATCGCCGACGGAGGGATCCAGTATTCCGGGGATATCGTCAAAGCCTTGGCCGGCGGCGCCTCGGCGGTGATGCTCGGCGCCCTTTTGGCGGGCACGGACGAGAGCCCCGGCGAAAAGACCCTGTACCAGGGCCGCGCCTACAAAGTCTACAGGGGCATGGGCTCTTTGGAAGCCATGCGCCAGGGCTCGGCGGACCGTTACGGCCAGTCCGTGAGCGATGGGACGGCCAAGATGATCCCCGAGGGCATCGTGGGCCGGGTCCCCGATCGGGGGCCCCTCTCCGACACCCTGTTCCAGCTCGCGGGCGGCCTTCGCGCGGGAATGGGCTACGTGGGCGCCCGCGACCTTAAAGAGCTGCGCGAAAAAGCCCGTTTTATCCGCATCACCCGCGCTGGCCTCAAGGAAGGCCACGTCCACGACGTTTCCATCACCTCCGAGCCCTCCAATTACCGCTTAGAGTCTTTTTAGAGTCTTTTTAGAGTCTTTTTAAAGCTTAGCCCGCGCCATGGCGCTCCCTTGGCCTCGACGGGCCGCGCGTTAAAGGTTTTTTTCCCGTCGGCGCGGCGCCGCCGCGGGATAAGGGTATCTCCAGAGCCGCGGGGCCGATCCTTCGCGAGGGAGTTCTTGGGCGGTTTGAGGCGGGCCGGGAGCGCGACGAGCGACGGAAGGGTTGGGGACGCGCGCGCTTCGCCGCGCGGAGCGGAGGTATCCGCGTCGCCTTCGTTCATGGTGGGCGAGGCTGGTTGGAAATTTCCCAACCCTTGGGCGGGAGAAAAGAGAAAAAAATATCCTTGCGCGGGAGGAAATGGTCAACTTCCGTTGTCCGGCGGCCCGCTACGGCGACTCCAACGGGAGGCGGGAGATTCTGAGGTCCTCTCGCGATTGAAGGCAAAAACAAAGGGAATTGAAGTTCGAAGAATTGTAGAGCCGAAGATCCCTTTAGGGTCCCTGTAGTTTGTCTTAGTCATTGGATAGTGGTCAATTCTCTAGTGGGAGCGTGTCCCTGACGATAATTATAATTGAAAAAAATCAGGAAGCCATCAAGCGAGAGGGCGCGATTTCGCTATGAAAGGCTTCGAGCCTAAGGCCCACGCCAGAGCCATTGACGCCGCCTTTCTGGCCGATCGCGTGACAGATTCGCGAGTCACAATAGAAATGGCTAAGTTCACCCAAGGACGCGAGACCTCCGCCGCGTTTATCGAGCCGCGCTCTTGGGCGTGAACCGTGAATTCGCTCGCCGACGCCAACGGCGTTTATTGGACTAACGAAGCGGAACATAAAGCCATTTTTGAGAAAATAAGGAGACGCTTATGAAAATTAAAACCACCGAGTCCGCGACGCGGGAATTGATTGACGCCCGCGTCGAAGCCATCCGCCAAGCGCGCGCCAACAATCTGATCGAAGGTTTAAATATGGGCGAGGATGTTTTTCGAGGTATTCTGGAACGCGCGCGTGAACCCATCAGCGACGAAGAGTTCGAGCGACGTGAAAAAATTTTGTGGCGGCAACGGAATCATCGCGCGGCGGTCGCTAATTAAACATGTCCAGCGCCGGGAGAGGCGCTCGTGAGCGGGCAATTTACGATAGCCTGGTTTACCCAGGCGCTGACGTTTACCGCGATAAACTCGGGATTACCGATCAGGACGCGCTCGACAAGGCCGAGGCGAACGCCCGTAGCCATTTGTGAGCCGCGCCGACCAACGTTCAAGGTATTTACGCTATCGGAAACGCGAATCGTTCACAAGCGTCTTTTGGGCGATATTTACGATTGGGCTGGGAAAATTCGCGCCTACGCGACAGGGCGAAACGCCGCCAGTTTCGCGCGACCGGAATACATTGAATCCTTATTCGAAACGTCAATTTTTAACCCATCGCGGCGTGAAAATTTTCTCAAGGGATTGGATTGTGAACGGTTCGCGGAGCGTCGCGCTCACTTTGCCAGTGAGATCAACGCGGTTCATCCATTCAATGACGGTAACGGACGCGTAACTCGCTTGTTTCTCAAGGATTTAGCCGCGCGGGCCGGATTTTTTCTTGATCTTACTCGCCTTGAAGCCGATAAGGGCGCGTGGCGCGCCGCCATGAAACAGGGCTTTGAGCGCGCCGATACGTCCAAAGCGAAACTGGAGATCCTTAACGCGTCGCGCGCCTTGAAGTAAACGCTGGTCGACTGGTAGACGAGCGACAGTGGAACGCGAGGAGAGCGGAAAAACCAGTCGCCTAACGCCACTATTTCGGCAAGAATCAGGCTCCGGCGCGCGTCGCCGCGACCGCGCGGGTTGACGATAACGCCGAAACTCAAAAAACATACCTGGCGCCGGCAAAGCGCGACCCGCCAGTGGCGCGAGACGCGGCGCTGGCCCGGTTCGACAAATAGGCGGGAAACCCTTAATCGCCGCGACGGCTGGAAAAGCCCAACCGGAAGACATAAGGAGCGGGAAAAGCGGCGGCGCCAACAATTTCGCGACGTCACGAGCGCTCGCTCAAGGCCGGCCGCCGCGAAGCGGCGCTCGGATCAAGAGTTTTTCCTCTCTTTACGTTAGTTTTCCGTATTTCCGCGTCATCGTCAAAATCGCCAAACCGCGCTTTCGCGAACGCGAAAAGATGAGCCTCAAAAGCCCAAAATATGTTCCCGTTCCCTGTGGCGAGCGCGGGCCTCAAAGGACGCGAGAGGGACCCAGCGCGTGGCGCTGGGGACGGGTTAAGCTGGATCGCGGGATATTTGGCGCTCTTTCCCATGGGCGGCTGGAGCGACGAGCGCCAAAGTTTCCGTTCGCGAGATGGAATAAGTCAAAAGCCTCACGTCAGGCCAGCTCGCCCCAGTGGCCCGAACAAGCCGCCTCGCGGTTTAGCCAAGGCCAACGCGCGAACGGATACGAGCGGGGGAGCCTCTCTTTCGCGCTTTTTGAGATCAAAATGGGTTTAAATAGCTTTTTGGTGTTATTTTTAGGGAAAATAAGTTAAAGTAAGCTAAACTTATACCCCACTCTTCGGAGGGGTTTTTCCCGGGGGCCCGGCTGGGCCTCTTCCATCCGTCGCCTATGCCCATTGTCAACCTCCACGCGCGCTCGGCCCATAGTTTTCTCTCAGGGACTATCAAGATATCCTCCCTGGTGGAAAGGGCTTTGGAATTGGGTATGCCCGCGGTGGCTCTGACGGACTTGGGGCAAATGTTCGGGCTCTGGAAGTTCCATCGCCTGGCGACCGCGCGGGGCCTTAAGCCCATTTTGGGGGTGGAAACTTTCGTGGCGCCCGAGGGGCGCAAATCCCGCCCGGACCACGAGCCTGGGTCCTTGCTCCTTTTGGCCCAGGATTTGACTGGGTACCGCAACCTCACTCGCCTTACGGCCCGAGCCAACACCGAGGGTTTTTTCCATCTGCCTCGGGTGGACTTGGAGCTTCTGAAGGAATACTCCCAGGGGATTGTCGCCCTCTCCGGGGGCCTCAGCGGGGAAATTCCGCGAAAGCTCCTGGCGGGGGACGGTCCCCGCGCCCGCGAGCTGGCCGAAAATTACGCCCGGATTTTTCCCGGGCGCTTTTACCTGGAACTCTGGGGGACGGGTCTTTCCGCGCAAAACGACGCGAACGGCGCCCTCGCATCTTTGGCCAAGACCTTGGGCCTTCCCCTCGCCGCGGCGAGCGAGTGCCATTATTTAAACAAAGGGGACCGGGCGGTCTTCGAGGTCCTCCAGCGCGTCAGGACCCGGGGCGTCTTAGATTACGACCGGGCGCGGGACTCCCAGGCCCCGGGAGCTTTTCATTTTAAAAGCCCCGCGGAATTGCGGGAAATTTTCCGGGATTATCCGGAGGCCCTGGACGGGACCGCGCGGATCGCGGAGAGCTGTTTGGTGGAATTTCCGGAGCGACGCGCCTTTTCCATACCGCGCCCCGATATCGGGGAGAAAGTCTTCGCCTCCGAGGATTTCGCGGCGAAGGCGGACGACTATTTTTTAAAGCTCGCCCGGGAGGGCTTGGAAAAAATTCTCCAAAAACTCGCCGAAAATCCCGCCACCGCCGACCCGGACCTGGCGGCCATATATCAGTCCAGGCTCCGCAAGGAAATAGGGGACATCCTGGCCCTGGGGGCCTCGGCCTATTTTCTGACGGTGGCGGATTTCGTGAAAACCGCCAAGGCGCGGGACATCCTCATCGGTCCCGGCCGGGCCGCGGCGGCTTCCTCTTTGGTCAATTACGTCTTAGGGATTACCGATATCGATCCCATCCAGCACGGGCTCGTCTTTGAGCATTTTTTAAACTCCAGCGGCCGTGATTTTCCCTCCATTGATATTGAGGCCCCCCTGGAAAAAGCGGACGACATTATCGCTTATCTGATGGAGACCTATGGGGGCTCCCATTTCTCGGCGCACTGCCTGCGCCTCAACCTTTTGCGCGGCCGCTCCCTGGTGCGCGAGGTGGGGCGGGCCTTCGGGCTCCCCCTGTCCGCCTTGGACGAGATCTGCCGCATGCTCCCCACGCACTTGCGCATTTCTATCCAAATGGCCATGGACGAGATCTCCCTCATCAAAAAAGCCATCAAGAAGGACCCGATGCTCAAAAAGGTCCTGGATATCGCCGCGATCCTCGAAAATATCCCCCGGGCGGCGGAGGCCGCCCCCCACAGCCTGGTGGTTAGCCCCCGGCTGCTGCGCGACTCCATCCCCGTCTTTTTGGATTACAACTCCATGGCCGGCCCCCTGACCGTGGTCCAATATGACCGCGACGGCGTGGAGGAAAACGGGCTTTTGTGCTTTGACGTCATCCCCTCCAAGACTCTTTCCCTCATGTCGGCCACCTTAAAGCTCCTGGGCCCCCAAAGGGATAGGGTGGAACTCTCCGCGATCCCCCTAGACGATCCGGAAACTCTGAAACTCTTGGCGAGCGGCAATTTCGCCGGGGTTTTTTTCTTGGAAAACCCCTGGGTCGCGAGCTATCTGGAGCGGTTGCCCCAAAACCCCTTAGGTTTTCAGGACTTGGTCCATCTTTTGGCCATCCATCCCCCCCTGCGGCAGGAAAGCGCCTTAAGGGAAGACTATCTGGCGGCCCGTAATCTCGGGAAAAGGGAGCGGCTTCACCCCGACCTCGACGCTATCTTGGACGGCTCCCACGGTCTGTGGCTTTTCCAGGAGCAATTGGTGGAATTGGCCCAGAAGGCCACTTTGTCGAGTTTAGAGGAGGCGGAGCTCTTGCTCCGGAAACTTATCAAAAACGACCCGGGAGAACTCGCCCTAACCCGCCCGGTTTTTTTGGCCCGCGCGGAAGCGAACGGTTTCACCAGGGAGACGGGCGATCTTTTGTGGAGCAAGCTCCTCGCGAACGCGCCCTTCGCCCCCACTAAGGCCGAGGCCGTCTCGGGGGCTCTCACCTGTTTTCGGACGGCGTACCTCAAAGCCCACTATCCCCGGGAATTCATGGACGCGTTTTTGCGCTCCGCGGAAGTGAACCGGGACAAGCAGGAAAAGGCTTTAAAGGAATGGCGCGCCGCGCATTTTAGGCTCATTCCGCCACCCGGGACCTCGGGCTAGGCGGCGCGGGCGCGCTTTTTAAGGGGGCGCGGTCGGCGCGCGGCTAAAAGTCGTAGCGCATGCTCAAAAGAACGTTCCGCTCCTTTTGGGAAAACTGGTTGTCGCGCCCGTAATACGCCTCGCCCAGATTATAGATGTCGAGATTGGCGGTGAGCCTGCCGGAATTATCCTTCACGGCGATTGTTTTGGAAAGATGGGCGTCCACCACGGCGTAGTTCCCCGCGGGAAGGACGCTGACGCTGTCGCGTAAAGTCCCCGGGGCAAGCTGCCGCCCGAACTGGGAGACCTCCACCGAGGCCTTCAGGCCTAAATCCTCCTGGGCGACCGAGAGCCCGAAATTGAGGTTGAGGTCGCGCGCTCTCTCCGCGAGGGGCGAATCGCTTTGGACCCGGAAGAGATTGACGAGCGCCAGATGCGGTCGGATGTCCCAACCCGTCGCGAGCGCCGCGCCCACGTTCCAGCTGAGGCTGAGTTTGAGGCCCTGGTAACGGGTGGAGCCGAAATCGTTGCGGTAACAGGTCAGATCGCGGAACAGGCCCTTGGAAGTGAGCGCGCCGCAGGTCGTGGAGCTGATTTTGTCCTGAAAATCGGTTTGAAAGAGGACGCTTTCCACGCTCAGGTTTTCTTTTTCCGCGCCGACTTTAAATTCCCAGCCCGCGGCCGACTCCAACTTGAGGGATGAGTCCGTAAGGACGTGGCCGCGCGAGCCGTCCGCGTCCGGCGAGCCCGTATCCCTTTGGCGGCGTTCGGGCGTTTTGTAGCTTTGGGTATAATTGAAATGGATTTTCAGCCAATCCCAAAACTGATAGCTGACGCCCCAGGAAGGGGATATCTCGTGGAGTTTTTTAAGTTCGCTGGCCCTCACGTCCGTTAAGGGTCCGCGGTCGAGATCGTTAGCGAGGGGCAAATTCCCCACGCTGAGCCCCGCGAAAAATTGGAGCCTTTCCTTGAGGTAAGTCCCCCGGGCCTCCAAACGCGCGCCCAGGTTGTCTGGGGGAGCGTCGCGGACGGGGTCGTTGGTCTTAAGGCGCGAGGGCTCCGCGGGGCTCGCGGGCGACGGGCCTGGGTGGACGCGCCCACCAAACGACCAGTTGGCCCCGCGCAGATTAAAAAAACCCTCGCTGAAAAGAGTTTTTCCCCAATCGGTCGCGATTTTGACGGGCGCGGGCGTCTCCAAGGGAGCCTCCGCCGGGAATAGGCGCTCAATGGCCAACAAGGAGAATTTCAGAAAAGCGCCGTCGCGGAAAACGGCGTCGGTCTCGCCCGCCCAGGCTTCCGGACACGCGCGGGCGACGCCGCCAAATACGCATAAAGCCAAGATTAAAACGCGCGGCGCGATTTTATTATGTAATTTGCACGGCATGATAAATTTAACGAATTCCTTGTTTCATTATTTTAGTTCGCGTTTATGGAATCTCTTCATTAATTTCGCTCGGAAAAAGATCGCGCCGGGAAAAACAAACAGGGGCCGAGGCGCCCGCCCAAAGGCGCCCCGCCCGTCAAGATTCCGCGCGGCGAGCGGCGGCGCGCGCGGGAAGCGCCGCGGAAAAGAAAAGCGTCGCTTTTGGCGCCGTTTTTCCCGCGCGCGCCCCCCAAACGAGATTGGCGCTCGCCCCCCAAGTTCCTGAAGCGATCCGCGCGCGTAAAGCGCCGGGGCCCGGAAGGCTCCGTTTTTTATAAATTAACGGGGCGAGGCGGTCGCGGGAAGACGGGTGACGGAAAATAAATTTTTAGGTAGGAGTGAGTAAGTCGTATCTGACTAAAGCGTTTATACCTTTTTTCGCGCGCGCGCGTCAATTGTTTTTTGGCTAACTGTTGACGATTCCCGCGCCAAAATGATACTCAATGGGAGAATGTTTATCCTATTAGTTTAAAGACGCGCTAAAAAGCGTAAATTGAAAATATATTATGGCGCCGCTGGGACGTTTTTTTTCGCGGCTTATTTCGCGGGCCGGCGTTTTTTTTATTCTCCGTCCATAAAATTCGCGCGCGTTATTGTTAACGCGCGAAAATTTAACGCTTTGTCGCTAACGCGTTATAAATAGCGACAATTATCGCTATTTGAGGGACAATCGGGCGAATTTCGCGCGCGCGGGAAAAGCCGCGCCGAGGCGCGCCGCGAGAGGGCGCCGCCAGCGAGGGCCCTTCAGGCGCGTTTCTTGTTTTTAGGGGCGCGTTTCGCTATATTTTGGCAATATTTTGGCCGGGGGCCCACCCCGCCCCCTGGGGGGCTGAGGCGGGTTCAGGCCGTTTGGGCCCGGGGGCTCGCGAGCCCGTGGCCAGAAGGATTCGCGCCTTTATGCCAGCTTATTACGGCGAATTCGGCGGCGCTTTCGTGCCGGAACTCCTGACTCCTCCCCTCCGGGAACTGGAGGCGGCGATGGCGCGCTACTTGACCGACCCCGCGTTCCGCTCCGACTTGGACGATCTCCTGGCTAACTACGCCGGAAGGCCCACGCCCCTAACTTATTGCCCCACGCTTTCGCGGGAGCTTGGGATCGAGCTTTTTCTCAAAAGGGAAGATCTTCTCCACGGCGGGGCCCATAAGATCAACAATACCCTGGGCCAGGCCCTTTTGGCCAAATACATGGGCAAGACCAAGCTCATCGCCGAGACCGGGGCGGGTCAGCACGGCGTGGCCACGGCCATCGCGGCGGCCCGGCTCAATTTAGAGGCCATTGTTTTTATGGGGGCCGTGGACGTTGAGCGCCAGGCCCCCAACGTGGCCCGCATGAGACTTCTGGGAACCGAGGTGCGGGCCGTGGACGAGGGGACGCGGACCCTCAAAGACGCCATCAACGCGGCCCTGCGGCATTGGATAGAGTATCAGGGGGACACCCATTACTGCTTTGGCACCGCCGCCGGGCCTCACCCCTTTCCCACCCTGGTGGCCGAATTCCAGCGGGTTATCGGTCAGGAAATTAAAGAGGAGTTCTTAAGGCTGCGCGGGGCTCTCCCCGCCAAGGTGGTCGCCTGCGTCGGCGGGGGCTCCAACGCCATCGGAGCTTTTCTAAGCTTTCTCGAAGACCCGGAGGTGGGCTTAATCGGGGTGGAGGCCGGCGGCACGGGGGAAGAAAACTGCCACAACAGCGCCCCCCTGAATCTGGGGAGCCCCGGGATTCTCCACGGGCAGCTCTCCTATCTCCTCCAGACCCCGGAAGGCCAAGTTTCGCCTTCCCATTCCGTCTCGGCGGGCCTCGATTATCCCGGGGTGGGGCCTCAGCATTCTTTTCTGAAAACCTCAGGGCGGGCCACTTACGCGAAAATCAACGACGCCGAGGCCCTCGCGGCCTTTCAGGCCCTCTGCCGCCAAGAAGGCGTGATTCCCGCCCTGGAATCCTCCCACGCCCTGGCTTGGGTTCTCCAAAACTATCGGAGCCTCGCTCCCAGGGAAACGGTGGTGGTCAACCTTTCCGGGAGGGGCGACAAGGATCTGGGAATCGCGCGGAAATTTCTCCGGGACCTTTTTTAAATAATTGGCGATCGCGCGGCGCGTTAGGCTTTTCCGCGCTTGAGGCGAAACGAGTCATGACAGGGATTTCCCCTTTAACCCAAGCTATAGCGCGCCAAACCTCCCAAGGGAGACCCGCCCTCATTCCTTTTCTGACGGCGGGCTGCCCCGAGCCCGCGACCTTCTTCGGCCATTTGGCGGAACTCGCGGACAACGGGGCGGACATTATTGAAATCGGGCTGCCTTTCAGCGATCCCGTGGCCGACGGGCCAGTCATCGCCGCGGCCAGCCAAGAGGCTCTCGCGCGGGGCGTGGACTTGCGTTGGCTCATCCAAGGGCTCCAAAAGAACCCGATCGGAGTCCCTTTGGTTCTCATGAGCTACGCCAATCCCCTGGCGCGCCACGGCTGGGCCCAGAGTTCCGGGCCCACTTTAAAGGCGAGGATCCGGGAGAGCCTCGCTCTTTTGGGAAGCGAACTGAAACCTTTAAACTTCGCGGGGGCGGTAATCCCGGATATTCCTTTGGAAGAAGCGGCTCCTTTTCGGGAAGGCCTCAACGCCAACGCGCTGGATCTGATACCCTTGGTGGGCCCGAACACCGCGCGGGAAAGAATGGAAGAATACCGCGCCGTGGCCCAGGGTTACGTGTACGTGGTCTCGGTTTTGGGGACCACGGGCGCCCGTGACGGATTGCCGCCGGAAGCCGTGGCCACGCTCCAAAGGGCCCGGGAGGTTTTCGCCTTGCCCCTGGCTTTGGGTTTTGGCCTGAAACACCCTTCCCAGTTGGAGGATTTTAAGACGCGGCCTGACGCGGTTATTTTTGGGAGCGCGCTCATAAAGCACTTGCGGGGCGGGGGAACGGCCCGAGAATTTATGTCGCCATGGCTGAATTAAGATTTGGCTTCTAGCCCCCCGGAGCGCGGCGATTGAGGCGAGCCCCCGGAGAGCCGCCCGGGCGTGGGAAGCTTGGGGAACGCTCGCGCGGGCCGCTTGTCGCCGGGCGCGCGAAAGCGCGAGAGTTTAGCTTACGCCGCGAAAGCGAATACTCGCGTAATCGCTTAATAATAACGCCTCGCGCTCGTTTCTAATACCGTCTCTAACGCTTAGACTGAACTTACCTCAGTTTTGAGGCTAAGTACCTGTAATTGCTAGTTTTTTAAAAAATATTGTACCCATAACATTTTTTATAAAAAAGCCTTGACATGGCGATAT
>JAISCZ010000180.1 GCA_031265205.1 Deltaproteobacteria bacterium | reverse complement strand
TCCCAATAAGCCCTCACGGCGGGCAAAGCGCCGTTTTGGCCGGCCTCGTGGGCCACGGTCCAGCCCCGCTCGTCCGCCAGCTCAAAGGAAGTAAAGCCGGGAGGCGTAAGGCCGCGCCTCGCGAATTCATGGGCGACGGTCCAGCCCTTTTTATCCGCCATTTCCCACCCGTCAAAAGACGGGGGCAAAGAGGCCTTGCGCGCGGCCTCGTGGGCCACGGTCCAGCCCTTGCGGTCGGCTAAATCCCACCTATTGAAGAGCGGGGGCAAAAGGCCCCGTTTGGCGGCCTCGTGAGCCACGGTCCAACCGCTTTTGTCCGCGATTTCCCAGCGGCTAAACCCAGGGGGTAAAACCGCGTTTTTCGCGAATTCGTGGGCCACGGACCAGCCCTTGCCGTCGGCTAAATCCCACTGATTGAAGAGCGGGGGAAGCTTGAGGGCTTTCGCCGCGGCGTGCGCCACGGTCCAGCCGTCCGGCCGCGCGAGCCGCCAATCCTGAAAATCCGCGGGCAATAGCCCCGCGACGGCCAATTTAAACGCTTCGTGTTTCCCAATCTTTTTTGTCACTCTCTCGCCTTTAACCTAAAGAGGCCACGTTGGCCATCCGCGCGTTAAACGCCCCGCGCCCAGGCTGGACTCCCAGAAAGCCGCGCCGCGCGAGGGCGCCCGCGCGCGGATGTCGGCGCGCGCGAGCGGGCGGCTCCCTAAAAAAATAAGGGCGCCGCGTCGCCGCTCATTTGGGCGCGCGCCCGCGCCAAGCGCTCTGGCGGCTGGCGCGCTCCGCGGAACGGATCGGTCGCGTCGTTCGGTGGGAGACCTCCGACTTTGGCGTGAGTGAGGAAGACTCTAGCAAACACAAAATAATAAAGGACCGCGCCAGCCCGGTCAAGAAAAAAATCGCCTCAAGAAAAAAAAAGACGGCCCATTTGAGGATAAATTCTCCTCCTCCAGAGCGTCAAGGCGGACAAGATGGGCAAAATTGGCGAGGCGGGCGGGCGACGCCACCTGACGCGCGCGGTCCCCTCGTTCGCGCGGCTTCGCGAGACGCGACTATCCCCGCGGGACTTGCCTGGCCTTACGCCCGTCAAGGCGCGCGCGAGGACATCGCCCCGCCGCGAGCGAGTCGCGCCAGGAAGCCCTGACCGCTGGCTCTCTCGCCGCGCGCCGCGGCTAGAAAGGTTTTACTTATATTCAGCGTAACGACCCCAAAGGCCCCGCGCGAAGCCCTTCGGGAGACGCGCGGGGCCGACCGCGAGTTTCCTTGAGGGACGCGAAGGCCCAAGGGCGCGCCGGCGCGCGGCCTTAAAAAAGGGGGTGGGAGCGGGGCCGCGGCGCGCGACCGGGACGGAGGTCCAGCGCTATTTCGCGGGGGATCCTCTCCCAGAAGGGGGAAGGGTTCCCGCTTAAAAATTGCCCGAAAAGGCGCCGCTTCTTGGCCCGGGTCAGATAGAGGGCCTCTTTGGCCCGGGTGAGGGCCACGTAAAAAAGCCTTTCCTCTTCCGCCGCGCGGCCCTCGCCTTCCCAGTCCTCTTTCCCCAAGGCCGCGGGGATGAGGCCTTCCTCCACGCCCGCGACGAAGACCAGCCGGAACTCCAGGCCCTTGGCGGCGTGCATGGTCAAAAGGCTAATCTTTTCCGCCTTGAGGTCCAAACCGTCCTGGGCGGTAATCTCGTTCTCGCCGGAGATCTGGCAGGACAAACCCTCTTCCGTCAGAATTTTCATGATCTCCTCGCCGACGGCCCGAAAACGGTAAATGACGGCGATATCCCCCAAGCTCAAACCGCTTAAGGCCTCTCGGTCCGCGCTCGCGCCCCTCCCCAAATGGAGGGCGCCCAAATGGGCTTTGACCCGGCCCGCGATAAAAGAGGCCTCGGCGGCCGGGCTCTCCAAAACGGCCCGGGAGATCGCCCGGCCCCTTTCTTGGGAAACCGTCCGCCGGTCGCCGCCGCCGCTCTGGCGAAAAGGCGCGGCGGCGCGCGCGATGGCCTCCGTGGAGCGGTAATTTAAGACGAGGGGCGCGACCCGCAAATCCGGCCGATCCCGGCGCAAGGCCGCTTCCATGGAGGGGAGAGCCCCCCGAAACCCGTAAACGCTCTGGTCCTGGTCCCCGATGGCCGTGAGGGAGGCCTTCCGGGCCACGCTTTTGAGGAACCGGTACTCCAAGGGCGAAAGGTCCTGGCATTCGTCCGCCAAAAGCGCGGCAAGGGGAAAGGGCGGTCCCTCGCGCTCCACGAGCCGCGACCCCAAGAGGATCAGATCGTCGAAATCCACCATCCCCAACCGGGCCAGGGCGTTTTGATAGCGCGCGAAGGCCAGCGCGGGGCCGCCGCCTTCCGGTAAATTCTCCTCAAGATTTTTCGCGCGGCTCGCCATGAGGGCGAAGCGCGCCGGGGCCAGGCCCGTTCCCGCGACCGCTTCCCGCGCGATCTCCCTTAAAAGCTCCTCCGGGGCCAGGCGGGGATTCTCGCCCCGGGCCCGGAGCGCTTCCAGCGCCACGGCGTGGAGAGTCCCCGCGCGCGCGCCCGGGCGGCGGCCGTCGCCCATTTCCCCCAGCCTTTCCCCTAAAGTTTCCGCGGCCTTGCGGGTAAAGGTGACCAAAAGTATCTCGTTGGGCGGAATCTTTCGCGCGCGCGTAAGCCACAGGGCCCTCGCGACGAGAACCCGGGTTTTGCCCGAGCCGGGGCCCGCCTTGACCCACAGGGAATCGCCCGCGTAAGTCGCGGCCTCCCGCTGCTCCCCGTTAAGGGGAAATCCCCCCCACGCCTCGTTCTCCTTTCCGCCTAAAGTTTCCCCCGCCGCGGGAGGCTCTTCCCTTTGGGGGCTGGGCCGCTTGGCCTTGGAAGCGCTCCCCCCGGGCGCGACGGGGGCCGTCCGGCGCCGCGGCGCGCGGCTTTCCTTGGCGAGCTCGAAGAGCCTCCCCTGCCCTTTATGTTCGCGCCTGTCTTCCGCGCCGAGCGCCTCAATAACCCCAAAGACCCCGTCGTAGCCTCCCTTGGCCGTCACTTCCCCGCGGCGGGTCCTCCCGATCCCCAAGCGCAGCAATTCGCCCCCCGCCCGGCCGATATCGTCTAAGGGGGTCTCCAGGAGGATCGCGAACTCCGAGCCCAAGTCCAAAAGCAAACGCTCATAAGACTCCCGGACCGTTTTGGAGTTAGGCCCCACGCCCCAGACCTGCCCTAAAAGTTCCGTCAGCGGAAAGGCGTGATAGTCGGGCTTAAGAGAGCCGGCGGGCGCCACGGAACGGTCCGCCAGTTCCAGGACGCGGTTAAGGACCCCCACGGTCACCGGTTTGCCGCAGACCGGGCAGAGCCCCTTGAGGCGCTCCGTTTCCGGGGGAGTCAGGGACACCCCGCAGCTCGCGTGCCCGTCCAGATAGTATTTCCCCTCCTCGGGAAAGAACTCCACCGTGCCCCCCAGCTCCTCCCCGCCCCGCAGCGCCCGCCACAGCGTGGGGAGGTTCGGCTCGCCCAGGATAATGGTGGCCTCCCGGCCCAGCTTATCCGCGCTGTGGGCGTCGGACGAAGAAACGAGGCCGTAGGAGTCCAAGGCGGAAACAAGCCGGCACATCGCGGGATCGCTGGAGAGTCCGGTCTCCAAGACGCGGACGTGGCCGGAGAGATCCCGAAAGCAGTCCGCGAGGGAATCGAAGCCGCTCTTGGAGCCAAACAGGGAAAACCAAGGAGTCCAGATATGGGCCGGGATCATGATCGTTTCGGGATCGGCGTGGAGCGCGATCTCCAAGATATCCCGACAGCTCATTCCCAAAATGGGCCGCCCGTCGGAGACGACGTTCCCCCTTTTTCCCAGGGCCTCGCCGAAGCGCGCGGCCGACTCTAAGCTTGGCGCGACGAAGACCAGATGGACCTTGCGGGTAAGGCCGTCCTGCTTGTAGATACAGCTCACCTCCCCCGTGGGGACAAAGCGGGTCCCGTCCCTCTCGCCCCGCAAGCCGTAAAAGCCGTCGTCCCCCCGCTCGAGGTTTTCGCGAAGTTCCGCGAGCCACTGGGGATGGGTCATGTCCCCGGTGCCGATAAGCTTAATTCCCTTGCGCGCCGCGGTCGCGCTTAAAAGCCGCGCGTCCAGGGACGGGGAAGTGGCCCGGGAAAAACGGGAATGGATATGGAGGTCGGCGAAAAAACGCCGCTGGGGAAGGGCGGGGTCGCTCATAACCTTAAAAAGCCTTTGGCGCGCCGCGGGGAGCCTCCCCTAGCGTTCCCGCGCCTCGTCCGCGGGGGCGGACAGAAGGGTGGCCGAAGGCGTGAGCCAGCCGCCGGGGCGCATGCCCGCCACGACGGAAGCCAAAGACAGCAGATCCTTGGCGCCCTGGCCCGGGGCCAAATCCCCCCAGACGGCCACGCCTTCCTTAAAACCGCTTAAAACCACGACGCCCTCGCCCTCCCGCAGATCCAAGTCGGACTCAATCTCCTTAAACCTCCCCAAGATGGCCACGGCGATTTTGGCCCCCGGCAGAACGGCGGGATCCGGGGCCGCGCCGTACTGGGGGCTTTCCAGGAGACGGGCCGCGAGGGACATGGCCTGGATGGCCAAGGGCCCCGGCCTTTGCAGCTCAAAGCAACGGGCGACCAACTTCCCTTCCAGGTACAGGGAGACCAAAAGCGGATGGACCGCCAGGAGTCTATCCCCCACGGTGGGGTCGCGGATGGGCCGACCCTCCAGGGAGGCGTCCAGGGGCTCGCGGGCGATGGCGAGCAATTGCGCTTTTTCGGGTCCCGTAAGCCTTCTTAAAGAGCCCTCCTGGGCCCCCAAAGGAGCGCTTAAGGCGCACAGAAGCGCCAAGGCCAGCGCCCCCGCGAGCCATTGGCCGCGCCTCGCTTTTCGCTTTGACTCAGACACTGATAATTTTACCGGTAACCAGTTCCGCGCAGGTTAGAGGGCCGCCGAAAACGGCGCCGGTGTCCAGGCCCGCCCTCCCGGCGCAGATGAAGGGTTCCCTTAGGGGGGTATGGCCGAAGACCACCGTCTTCCCGAAATCAAAGTCGCTTTCCAAAAACTCGTTGCGGATCCAGAGGCAGTCGTCCTCGGACTGCCGGGACAGGGGAATCCCGGGCCTGAGGCCGGCGTGGACGAAAATATACTTTTCCGTCTCGTAGTAGAGCTCCAAATTGAGGTAAAAACGGAGATGGGAGGCCGGGAACGGGCTGTTTTCGTCGTAGCTTTTCATGGTGGTGGCGACCCCGTTGTCCCTTAACGAGAGGTCTTCCTGCAAGGTGATAAATCTGGTGAACATCTGTTCGTGGTTGCCCTTGAGGGTGGTCACCACGCGCGGATAGGCCTCTTTCAGGGCGATAACCGTCTCCACCACGCCGAAACTGTCCGGGCCACGGTCAATATAATCCCCCAGAAAAACCAGCTCCTCCTGGTTTTCCGGGCGCCAGTCAATCTTTTCCAGGAGCTTGTCGAGCTTGGCCCGGCAACCATGGATATCGCCCACGGCGAAGATGCGGCGTTCCTCCACGAAATATCCCTTGCTATTTTATAAGCTCCGCCTTGAAGCTTAAGGAAGAGAAAGGCGCGGGCTTTTTTTAAAAGAGCGCGTTTCCCTCGCGGATCTCCCGCGCCCCCTTAAGGGCCAAAGGGATGGCTTCCCCATGAAGCGTCCCATATCGCCATATTTTAATCCGTGGCGGCCAGGCGCGCAAGGGCGCGCGGGCGGGCCGCCGCGAGCCGCGCGGTCGCGCTTAAGGGCCCGAGGAAGCCCCCTGGCGCCCCCTCCACGCGGACGGCGCTCCGCTTGGGGGCCCAACGCGCGAGGGGGTCCCCCTTTGGGGGGACCCCCTCGCGCTGAAGATTCGGTAAACAGAAACTGTCTATTGAATCAAGTTTAGGCTAATAAAAGGCGCCTCCCGCGCGCCCCCGCGCGGGCGTCAGGGCCGGGGGGGGATCGTGGGGTCGTTGGCTAAAATCCGACTCCCGACGGGTTGCACTTGAATGGAATGCTCGTTGGAAAAAGTATAGGTTTGGCTGTCCTCCGTCACGTGGTTGAAGGAAAAAGCGTAAATTGGGGGATTGTAGGTATAGCTGATGCTGATGGGGCCGTACAGCACGTTATAGTCTATGCGCAGCCCGGCCACGGAAATCAGCATGGCGTAATCGGACGTGTAGTCGTTGGCGACGATAAAATAGGCTTCCTCGGCGATAGCCACCGTGTGCGCGGCGGAAAGAGCCGCTTTATTGCAGACGTCCTTGCGGTATCGGCTGTACTGGGGGATGGCCACGGCGGCCAAAATGCCGATTATGCCCACCACGACCATTAACTCGATGAGAGTGAATCCCGATGGGGGTTTATGTTTAAGGGAACTGGTTCCGATCATGAAGAGCTCCGAGTTGAGGATAAAATCCGGAGAGGCAAGCGTCCCTCCCGTTTTTATATTAGCAACTCTTAAGCCAAGGCGTTTACGCGAAGGCGTTGGGTCTGGCTAATAGCGCGCGAGTGGCGACGAGCCCGGACTTGGGCGAGATTTTGGGAAATCGAGCCCATAGGATTTATTAAAATAATCGGAAAAAAGCGAAAAAAGCGAAAAAACTACGAAATCTCCTTTCATCAAGCGGCCCGCCGCCGTCCCCGCCGGGCGACCGCGCGGGCCCCAATCTCGCGAAAAGCTCCTTCTGGACAGATTCGGGGGGCCCGCGCGTGGATAATCCCCTCGCGAGCGCGACGCCTCCAACCTTAAAGACCGCCGTTGGCGTTTAGAGTTGGCGCTTTGGCGTGACGCTTGAGGCTAGGCTTTTAGAGTTAGCGCTTTGGTCCTAACGCTTTACGCTAGGCTTTTAGAGTTAGCGCTTTAGGCTTTACGCCCCCTGGGGAGCGGACCCAAGCCGCCTCCCTCGCCACCGTCGGGCGCCTCTGGGGCGAAAAAAGGTTTCCGCCAAAGCGGAATTCGCGCTTATTCGAAGACCATGGCGCGTCGCGCGGCGCGTCAGCGATAAGGGTGTTAAAGGCTAGCGCCCGAGGACGCGTCCAATACGCGAATTATACTAAAGTTTCCCCCGCGAGGGAATTTTCCCTCGCGCGAAAACGCCGTTATTGGGGAAAGCCGCGCCGAAAGCCCGAAACCCTCTTCGCGCGATAACCCAAAAACGACCGTCCGCCGCGATTTAGGCGGTTTATATTTTGCCCTCGCGCTTTTCCCAGCCCGCGCGTGGCGCTTGGGGGAACCCCCTTTTTCCCAGGCGCGGCCCTCCGACGGGCTTCGACGGGCTTCGGCGGGCTCCGGCGCCCCTCGGGCGATAGAGCGAACGCCCAAGGGAACGCTCCCCCGCTCGCGGGGCGGAAGCCGCGAGGCGCCAGAAGGAATCGCCATGGCGGGCGGCGCGCTCTCCCGCTCGGCCATCAAAAACCCGCGCTTACGCGTATTCTCCGCGATTTACCGTATTGGGGAATATTATCGGAACGAGCGCGATCCTTATGGGGGAACCCTCTTTCGCGCTTTCGCGCGCGGCCCGCGCTTTTGGTAAAGGCGCCTTCGCGGGGAAAGGCGGCTTCGCGGGACGACCCTTTCGCCCAGCCTCTTTTCCCCCGGTCCTCCGGAAAAAAGGCGCGCGGGCCCACCCTTGGCTCGCCGCTCCCCAAGCTCAAGGGGCAAGGGTAAGCCCGCGCCTCTTCGCGCGACCGTAAAACTTCCCCCGAAGCGCGCCGCCTCGCGACTCTTTTTTCTCTTTGGCGAGACGCTTTTTTTATCGGCGAGGCGTTAATTTTAAAGGGATCGGGCGCGGCGCGGCGCGATATGGCCGGGCGCGAAGGCGCGATTATAGGCGAACAAGGGGCGTGGGGCTAGTGGGGGGCGCGCGGGAAGTGGTGGGCGGTAAAGGATTCGAACCTTTGACAGCCGGCGTGTAAGGCCGGAACTCTAACCGCTGAGTTAACCGCCCGCTCCGCGGCCCTTGGTCGAAGTTAGGGCGTACCTTTAAAGTTCGGCCAAATTAGCATAAGGACGGGCCCTTTGCAAGGGAAGCGGGAAAGCGACGCGCCGACGCGCCGAAGCGCTTTTCCCCCGCCTCGCCCCGCGAGGCGCGTCCGCCCCCGTCCGCGCTTTGGGCCTTAAGCTTCCCCGTCCTTGTCTTCATCGGCGCCTCCGCTCGCGGCGGGCGCGGCTTCCCCCGGCGCCGCGAGACCCTCCGGGCGCCGCGCCGCCCCTTCTTCCCAGCGGGCCTTGGCGCCGGGATCCGCGCGCTCCAATTCCGACTTTTCCTCCACTCGGCGGATTAGATCCAGCGTGCCTCTCACGAGGAGCCTTAAATCTTCCGGGGTCAGTCCAGTCTCTTCGGGAGTAATCAGGAACTCCAGGCCCGGCGACAGAAAAACCCGACTTTGCTGCTGGATGGAGCCGGGTTTCCGCGAATCAATTTGAGCGCTTATCTCGTTATCTTCCCGGAGATAGGTCCTGATGGCCTCCAGGGAGAGCCCGCCGTCCGAGTATTTTTTTATCTGCAAAAGCTTCCGGAGATGCTCCGCCGTGTAATAAGCCGCCCTTCCTTCCCCGATGGGCCGACTCACGAGGCCCAACTGAATATAGTACCGGATAGTCCTTTTCGAGAAGGTCGAAAAGGAGGCCAAGTCGGCCATGGTGAATGTTTTGCTGTCGATCGTCATTTTTCCTGGCCAAGGTTTAAGAAACGCCAACGACGAGGGCGCGACCGCGGCCACGCCCTCCGCCCGCCAGGGCGGGGCCACCCGCGGAGCCCTCCGCGAGCGCGCGCGAGCGCCTCTCCGGCGGCGGGGAGCCTTGGGCTCTCCGCTCCCGCGAGGGGAAAAAGGCCGCTCAACCTTTAAACATATTGAACGCCATAACAGCAAAAATGTAAAGATATACTGTCAAGTTAAAGCCGCCGAGATTCCGCGAAGCGCGAGGTCGCGGTTTACGCGAAGCGGGGGGCGCGATTATTTCAAGCGCGGGGAGAGCGCCGCGAAAAGAACAAAATTATAATATATTAGCGGATTTAAACGGTTTTTAAAAACCCGCGCCGTCAAGTTCGCGGGCCTGGGCCCGCTTTTCCGGTAAAAGGGGCGCCCGCGCTCTCCGGCGCGCTTGTTTGGAGCCAATCCCTCGCGCTAAGATAAGCGAAAGACCGCTCTTCCATCCCTCCGCTTTAACCCCGAACTTGAACGCCATGACCGCTTCAGGCCTTATTTTAAACACGCAAAAATTCTCGCTCCACGACGGCGCGGGTATCCGTTCCCTCGTTTTTCTGAAGGGCTGTCCCCTGCGCTGCGCTTGGTGCTCCAATCCCGAATCCCAAAACGAGAGGCGGGAAATCGGCTTTGACGCGCGCAAGTGCTTGGGCCCAAAGGCCTGCGGCGGTTGCCTCCGGGCCTGCCCAAGGCGGCTCCTCGCTTGGGAAAAGGAGGATTTTATCTTCAATCGGCGGGAGTGCGTGGGCTGCGGGACGTGCGCCGACTCCTGCCCCACGGGGGCCCGTTTTATCTACGGCGCTTACCAAAGCGCCGCGGAAGTCCTCCAGAAAGTCGTCGCGGACGAGGTCTTTTACAACCGCGGGGGCGGGGGGCTTACCATCGGCGGCGGGGAACCCCTCGCCCAGGCCTCTTTCGCCCTCGCTATCCTCCAGGAGGCCAAACGCCTCCGGCTCAACGCGAGCCTCGAAACCTCGGGCCATGGCGCCCAGGAAGGGCTTTTAAGCCTGGCCCCCTACCTCAACGGGGTCTTTTTCGACCTCAAGCACTGGGACAACCGCAAATGCCGCGCGGCGACGGGAGTCGACGGCCGTCGCGCGGTCGCCAACCTCGCGGCCCTCGTCCGCGCCTTCCCCGACCTTCCGATAACCGTCCGGATCCCCGTGATTCCGGGGTTTAACGACGATTTGGAGGACCTGCGCCAGATACGCGCGCTCATCCCCCCAGGCGCGGGCGTGGGTTTGGAGCTATTGCCCTATCACCGGATGGGGGAGGGCAAATACCGCTTTTTGGGCCGCCCTTATCCCCTGGAGGGGCTCCCTCCCCTTTCGGCCAACCGTTTGCGGGACTTAAACGACGGCCTCCGGGCGGACGGCGGCGCGAGCGGCTATGGGCCCCGTCTTTCCGGCGACTTTTAGAAGGACATCCATTTTTCGGCTTTTTTTAAAAAAGCCAGGGCCTCGGCGCCAGACTGGGCTTCCACCCCTAAAAAAAGGCCGTCGGCGGGGACCTCCCGCAAGAGCGAGAGCGCGTCTTCGGCGCCAATCCCGCTCAAGACGAGTTTTTTGTCCGATTCCAAAATTTTCCGGCAGACCCTCAGGCTTTCTTTTCCCAAAAAATCCGGCTTGATCTCCCCGAAACGATTTTCGCGCGTCCGGGGACTCCATTCCACGGCCGAACAAAAATCAGCCTTAACGATCTCGCTCAAAAAAGAGTCGCCCCTTATCCCGTCAATCTCAAAAACGACCCAATCCAAAAACTCGGCTTGGCGCCTGAGCGTCGGCAGAACCAGATCGCGAAAGAGCGCGGGGGAAACCATAATGGAGCTTTCGCTCATCAGTTTATAGTACCTGCCTGGACAGCAAAGCTGATTGAGGCTGGAGACGATATCTTGCCCGGCGCTAATCCAAGCGTAGTTTTCCGCGTAAAACTCCAAAAAGCGCTCGGTTATTTCCCAAAGAAGCTTTTCTATCGCGCGCGGATTTTTTTTCATGGCGACGAGGGCTTTCTCCCTGGGCGTCAGGGAAAAAAGCGCGTCCAAATTGGAGCCGATATCCGTCATCCCCAGGACGAAATTGCCGGGGGAAAGAGCGGCCAAACTCTTCGTCGTAAGCTCTATCGCCTTGTAAATAAGGGAGTCGCGTTGGAGAGAGAGGGGAGGGAGCGCCGCGAGATCCTTTATGGGAGGGTCCAAATCAAACCAGATAGAACTTTCGGCCAGCTTATAGGGCGCTCCCAAGAGAGCCGCCAAATTGGCGCAGCCGAAATAGATGGGCGCGGTGGGCAAGGCGTCGCCGAAAAAATTCTTGTTGCCCAAGTCGACTAAGGCCTCAACCACCCTTCTCTGGACGTTGAACCAGCGCATAGGAAGATCCACGGCCTTGGGAAGAATGTCTTCAACGCGCGTTTTTTCCGCGGCGGGAGCGCTGACAAGGACGTAAGCCCCTTCCCCCGCCTTTTTGGGTTCTAAAAAAGCCCGGTGCCGCGCCAGCCTTCTCTCCCACTCGGCTTTTTCCAAGGGTTGGGGAAGCGGCGTTTTTTCATGATAATTAATTCCTAAGCCGTTGAAGGTATCCAAAACGAGGCCTTTCGCGAAAAGTATTTTTTCCATTTTACGCGAACGGGCGCCTATTTCCAACGCGTTTCCCCCGCGCCCATTCGCCGCGCTCGCCACTCCGGGGCGAGAGCGCCCGCGAATATGGATTGGAGAGACGCCCCCTCGCCTCGCGCGAGCGCCCGCCCCGCTTTTGGCGTATGCCCCGTCCCGCCGCGCGCCGCGACCTTGGCGAGGTCGCGGCGCGCGGCCCCGTCCCCGAAGGGATTTTCCGCGCCGGGGCGCCCTTAAGGCGCCGCTCCGCGGCGGCGCC
>JAISCZ010000026.1 GCA_031265205.1 Deltaproteobacteria bacterium | reverse complement strand
CCGGCGAGCGTGGCCACCAGTTGGTTTCCCGAGGCGTCGAGACGGAAATCATGGGTCAGGGCCACTCCCTGGGCGGCGGCAACCGCGCCGTTGGCGGGCGAGCCATCCAGAGGGTTCGCGGAGCCAATAAGGATAATCCGCTCGCCGGGCTTAAGCGGAGTGGCCGCCCCGGGGATGGCCATGGAGACGGTGGAGAATTGTGAGACAGCGTCGTCTTGGAACGAAGCTACCCCGCTTATCGTGAGAATGACGTCTTCGGCGCGCGCGCTCGCTGGCAGGTAGAAATTGAGAAACTCAAAATTGGCTATGGCCATCGCCGTTAAGCCGGAAGCTTTAAGGTTTAGGGCGTTGCCGGAAAAAACGTCACCGGTCCCAAAGTCTTTATAGCCGCCGTAAAGACTGGCCCCGGTTAAAATCGGCGTTCCGCTGATGTCGACGCGGTTATCGTGGGCCGCGACGCTACTGGAGTTGGAGTAGGACGTCACGGCTCCGCCGATTATATCCCCGCTTATTATCGCGACGCCGCTAATCTCGACGCGGTTATTGACGGCGTTGTTAACGCCAGCGGATTCCGTGTATCCCCCGGCTATCCTCCCGCTAATCACGCCGCCGCTAATGGCGACGAGGTTATCGGAGGCGATGGCGAGGCCGTCTAAGGAATTCGCGTATCCACCTATAACTCTCTCGGTTATCACGCCATAGCTAATTTCGACGCGATTATTGGCGGCGACGGAGAAGGCGCCGTAGCCCGCGAGTCCTCCGTAAACGCGGGGGGCGTATATCGCGCCGCCGTCGTCGACGATAACCCGGTTGCCAAAGGCCTGAGCGTCGCCGAATTCGCTAACGGCGCGACCCGCGTAAATCGTCTCGCCCGAGTTCAGCGAGCCGCCGTTAAAGGCGGCGATCTGGTTGCCGTAGGCTTGGGCGACGCCGTACTCGGTATCGGCGAAGCCGGCGTGAATATAATACTTCGCGGTCAGCTCGCCACCGTCGGCGGCGACGATCCAGTTTTCCCGCGCCGTGGCGTCGCCGGCGACGCCAACGCCGCGGGCTTGGCCGCCATAAATTGCCCCGTCGCTGCTTGCCATCGTCTGGCCAGCGCCTTCGGCGATGACCAGGTTGTATCCGACCGAGACGCCTGAGCCGATGGCCATGGCGGCGCCGCCGACAATATTAAAGGTGGTCACGTTGACGGCGCCGACGGCCCTGACCGCGTTGCCGTCGGGGGGGAGCGTCAGGGAAGAAAGATATCCGGGAGACGGGGCGTCATAGCCTTCTTGTGGATCGCCGTTGCCGAAAACGTCATGGGTTATCGTTAGCGGTCCGGTAAGCGTCACTTCTTGCCCGGCGGCGGCGTCGTACGGGCGCGGGGCTAAGGCCAGAAGTAGGAGTAGGGCCAGGGAGGCCAAGGCGAAGGCGGCGGAACGAGCGCCTCGCTCGCGCCAGCCGGTTGGGGAATGTTCGCTAAAGATTGGCATCAATTCTCCCACGTTCAAGATTCTTTGTCATCAGGCGCGTCATATTTAAAAGGCCGCGCCGCGCGCTATCCGGACATGGCGGGTTTCAAGCGCGAGCCCCAGCGAGGCGCGCGGCAATTTCCGCCGCCTTTAAATTTGGGGCTTGGCGCCTCAGTTTGGGCCTCGCGAGGCGCTTTCGCTTTATGGAAAGGCGCGCGCGTCTTTATTTTATGTTCCAGGCCCACCCTTTTGTCAAGATTGTGACGCGAATGGGCGCGATAACCGCTATTCGTTTTTTTAAAGAGACGCGACGCGAAAACGCGCTTGACGCGCGTCTTTGGGCGAAGAACGCTTGAAGGCGATTAAAGACGCTTGAGGCCAATCGCGGTCGCATGAAGGGAAGGCGAAGGCCTTAAACGCGCGGTGACGGATAGAAGGCTAAACAAGCCCTCAGGCGGCCGCGGCCCAACGCCGCCTAACCGCCAAGCCGCCTGAAGGGAAAGGGCGCGCGTAAAAAATCGCGCGTTTCCGCGCGACGGAAAAAAAGCCCCCGGCTATAGCGCCGCGACCGCTTTCCCTTCGCGGCTTTTAAAAGCCTCGCGGCGAGGTTCGAACGCGCGGGTCTCGCGCCCAAGCCATCCGCGCGACGCGTTAAGCCCCCCACGCGGGTCTCGCGAGGATTTCCCCCGGAAGGGAGCGCGCGGGTTCGCGCGAAAAGCCGTTCCCGCGGAGTCCTCCGCGTAAGCTCGCGAGGGAGAGCGAAGGGAAGCCCCCCAAAGATTCCGGCGCCAAGGAGGAAGCCCTGAGCCGATGGGTCTCGGGCCCCCACGCGAAACGCCCTTTGGGGACCCGCGACCTTCCGGGCTTAAGAAGGCGCGCGCCAAGCCCGGGCCCCTTGTCCCTTAAAAAGCCTCTGGGGCCGCGCCTAAGGGGAGTTCGCGGCGAAAAGAGGCTCCTCTTTGGCCTTAGTCGCCGCCGCGCTGGCCGCGCGCGCGAACGCGGGCTTTAGCGCGAGGGCGCGCGGGGAAAAAGGCCGCGCGCGCCGGCGTCGCGAGCCGGCTGAAGGGGACTTGAAGGGCGCGCGCCGACTTTCCCCCGGAAAGCGACGCCAGCCGCCGCTGACGGAGTCGCCCCGCGGGCGGCCCTGTCCTTAAAGGGACGCCGCGCCCCAAGTCTCGCTGAAGGCGGCGCCCAAAGGGCGCGTGGACGCGCCGAGTCGCCCCGACCCGACCGCGAGGGATGGCCTTTGGGACGCGCTTGGGGAAACGGAAAGGGCGCCGCGCCTGGGGCTACCCTGGGACGGGCGCGCCAAGGGCCGGCGCGGGCCATGATAACCGCCTCCCGGGCGTTTGGGCGCGCCACATGGACGCGAAAAGGCCCCCGTCCCGCCGCGGCGGAGCGCGGCGGGACGGAGGCCTTCAGGGAAATTATAGGCGATTAAAAAAGGAGTGCCCCCAAGGCGGAACTCCCCTTGGGTCGCCTTCAGGGGCCCTAAGGCGCCCCCGCGGGCTACATCTCAGGCATGTCCGGGCTCCAGGTGGGGAGCGTCTGGGCTCCCGGAAATTCCGGAATCATGGGCTGCTGACGGTCGCCGTTGGCGGCCATCACGAAGAGCTGGCTTTTGCCGAGGCGGGTGGAAGAGAAAACAATCATCCTCCCGTCCGGGGAAAAACTCGGGTGCCGGTTCACGCCCTGTCCTCCGGTCAGCTGCCTGAGGCCCGAGCCGTCGGCGTTCATGACGCAGATATCCCTTTCCCGGGTCACGAAGGTTATCTTGTCGCCCTTCGGAGACCAGGAAGGATCCGTGCTCTTGCCGCCGGGGGAGACGCGGGTCCCCGCGCCGCCCGAGGAGGAGGTCACGTAGATGCCCGCCGAGCCGCCCTGATCGGAGACGTAGGCCATGCGGCCGCCGTCCGGGGAAAAGGTGGGGGAAATCTCAATGCCGTTGCCGTTGGTGATAACCCGGGGAACGCGACCGTCAAACACGGCGATATTGGTGCTGGAGGGGCCGGAATAGCCCGCGGCGATGGTCCCGTTCGGGGAAAAGGCCGGGGCGATGACCAGATTCCCGCCGTAGACGACCTTCCCGTCCACCACGAGTTCCCATTTGCGGCCATTCAAACGGGTCCAGGCCGTGCGGCCCCCGCGGCCCAAGGTCGGGTGGGAAACGTTCCCGCCCCTTCCCGAGTAGAGCTTTTCCGCCTCGTCGCTCCCAAGCTCGGTGAGCATGACGCTCTGCTCGTTCACGAAGATAATCTTGCTCCCGAAGACTCCCGGCTCCCCGGTGATGGCCAAAATGACCTCGTTGGCGAAGCGGTTAATCATCTTCCGGGCGTCCGCGGCCTTGCCGGCGTATCTTTTCCCCAGCTTGGCCGTTCCCGTGGCCACGTCGAAGAGGTGGAGCTCCATGGTCACGTTGGAGCCCTTCGCCTCCATGGCGCCCTTAATGACGAAATTGGCGCCAATCTGGGCCCAGGGGGCGTAGTCCATGGGCTCCGCGGGCGACAGGCCCGCGCGGGGATTGCTCTCCAGGGAGGCGCGGGGATCCAAAAGCTGGAAATAGCCGGTCATGTCCAGGTTCTGGCCCAGGCGCTTGGCGAAGCGGTCCGCGCCGTCGGCGACCGCGCCGCCCGGGCTCAGGGGCAGGAAATTGGGGATGACGATATTGTAGCGGTTAAAAGTCCCGGTCAGATCCACGGGGATCAAAACGGAAGGATTTTGGTATTCCAATCCGGTCTGGGCCCAGAGAAGGGCCGAGACCGCCGCGCCGCTCAAAAGCAAAACGGCCGCGGAGAAAAACTTTAATAACTTGGACATCGCTTTATTCCTCCCCAGACGGGTTGGCCGCGCGCGAGCGGGCGCCGTCGCGAAAGTTACGCGCGGCGTCCCCGGGAGAGCCCCTCCGAACTTAAAAATCCAGAAGGGCGCGCCCGCGAGTTGTCGCCAGGCCTCAAGAAGGGACCGCGCCCTTCCCCAAAGTCGCGGCGTTATTTAGCCAAAAGGAGCGCGCCCGAGGGGGCGGGCGCCGGAAAAAAACCCCGCCCGGGGCGGGAAAGGCCGCGCCCCGACCGGGAGGCCGGGGCGCGCTTCGCGCGGCGGGAAGCCCCCCCTAGAACATCGTCCCCATGGTGAACTCCCAGCGACCGCCGGACTCGTCGCCCTCGGCGTCGAGGGCCTTGCCGTACTCAATGCGCAATGGGCCCATGGGGGAGAGGTATCTTAAGCCGCCGCCGTAGCTGCGCTTGAGGTCCGAAAGGCTGTAGGTCTGCGACTTGGCCCAGACGTTCCCCATGTCGTAGAAGAAGACCGCGAAAAGGCCGCTGTCCTCGAGAATGGGGAAGGTGAACTCCAAATTGACGACCCCCATCTTCTCGCCGCCGATATTCTCGCCGGTGCGAGGGTCTTTGGGGGAAACGTCGTACCAGTCGTAGCCGCGGATGGAGTTGATGCCGCCGAGCATGTATTTTTCGTAAACGGGAAGGCCCCCGGTCTTGTTTTCCACCTCGAGGCCGACCTCCACGTGGCCCATCACCGCCGCGCCGTCCCAGAAAGGCACCGGGATCCAGCGCGCCAGCTCCAGCTCGTAGCGGCTAAAGGAAGTCGCGCCGCCCAAAAAGCCCGTGGCCAAGGCCGCGGTGAGGCGCATGGTGGACCCGTCGGTGGGCTGGAAGAAGTGGTTGCGGGTGTCGCGCCTGAGGCTTACCGAAAAAATACTGTTGCGGGAAGAACCCATCATGGACGTCAGATACTGCGAGGAAGAAAAGCTGACGTCCTTAATCTTCACGTCTTCCCAAGTGTAGCTCCCCGAAAGGTAAAAACGCTCGAAGACCGGGTAGCCGGCCCGGATGGAGCCGCCTATCGAGTCTTTGCGGTAATAGTCATACTCGTTGGCGGTCTTGAAGAGATCGAAACCCATCATGAGGGGAATGTCGCCCACCCAGGGGTCGGTAAAGGAAAGGTCAAAATAATTGTAGCTGCCGCCGATGTTGGCGTCGATGGCGACGCGCCGGCCGTAGCCGAAGAGGTTATCCTGGCTGAGCCGCACCGTCCCAAAGACGCTCGAGTAGTTGCTGTAGCCCGCGCCTATCTGGAAAGAGCCCGTGTTGCGCTCTTTGACCTCGACCCTTAAATCGAGGAGATCGGCCTCAACCTGCCGGGAATTGCTGGGAATGATGGTCACGTCCTCGAAATAGGAGCTGCGCATGAGGTTGTTCTGGCTCGCGAGGATTCCGGACTGGGAGGTGAGGTCGCCCTCGGCGACCTCCAGCATGCGGCGCACGACCTTGTCCCGGGTCCGCTCGTTGCCGACGATGACGATGCGGTCATAGTAGACGAGCTGGCCGGGGATCACCCGGAAGTTCACGTTCAGGCGGAAATCGTCCGTGGGCTCCCCGAACTCGGTCTCCACGTCCGCGTAAAAATAGCCTTTGTCCTTGTAGTAGCCCGCCAGGGTATTTTGGTCCTCCATGAGGATTTCCCGGCTGAACCAGGTCTCGCCGGGAGTGTCCAGGGCGTCGAGCATTTTGTCGGGATCGTCGTCCTCGTTCAGGTCGCCCCCAATGGTGACCGTCCCCACCCGAAAGCGGGGGCCCTCGATGATGGGAAAGCTCACGGTATAGGCGTCCGTTTTGTCGGAAGGCGAGACCTCGGGCTCGCCCACCCGCGCCTGCAGAAAGCCGTTATTGTGGTAGTGGGCCAAAAGGAGCTGGCTGTCGTTGGCGAGCTTTTCCTGATCCAGCTTTCCCGAGCCCGTGACGAAAGAGAGAAAGCCCTTCTCTTTGCTTTCGATAACCCGCGAGAGCTTCCAGTCGCCGTAGAACTCGTTGCCCAAAAACTCAATTTTGTCGATATAGAGCCGGCCGCCCTCGCTGATAGTTAAAATCAGCTTGGCTTTCCCGACGTCCATGGGCTCCAGCTCATAGTTGACCTTGGCCAGGGTATAGCCCTTTTCCGCGTAGAAGCGCTGGATATTGGCCACGGTCTGCAGAATCTTGTCGTCGGAGGCCACGTCCATGGGCTTCACGCCGATAACCTTGTCCAAATCGTCCTTGTCGTAATTCTCGTTGCCCCGGTACTCGATAAGGGCGATCTGGGGACGCTCCGTAACCACGAAACGCACGCTTTTCCCGCCGGCCACGTCCGTCACCTCCACGTTGACGGTATCAAAGTAGCCCAAGGAATGGATCCGCCGAATGTCCGAGGCGGCCTTGGCCTCGTTGTAGGTGCCCCCCTGGCGGATCCGCAGGCTGTTTAAGATAGCCTGGCTCTCCAGCATTTGGCTCCCGCTGACCGTGACGTTCACCACCCTGGGCCCCGAGCCGAAGAGGTGATCGGTTACCAGAAAGATCAGCCGCTGAGCGCTCTGCTGCAGGTTCTCCGAAAGGGAGGAAAAAACGTCCATGCGCTCGGAAGATTTGCCGCCGCTCCCCAAGGCCACCAGTTGGCCGCTCAGGGTATAGGAATCCGTCGTCCGGGTCAGCGAGGCGGTGAAAAGGTAATCCGCCCCCAGATCGCGGGCCTGGGCCTGCACGGCGGCGCCCGTGCTGCTCAGGGTCTGCCCCCCCAGGGCCACGGCCTGGAACCCCTGGGACGCGAGGGCCTGAACCGTCACGTCCAAAAGGCTTTGCGCGACGCTCGCGATCTGCTCCAACTGGGTGCCGGTCACGCCTACGATTGTGTAGGGGGCGACCGCCACTTTTTGGCCTTCCTGGGCTAGAAGCGCCCCGGAGGATAGCGAATAAAAGGCTATGGCCGCGAGAAAGGAGGTGATTAACTTGGACATTCGGCACTCCCGTGAGCCTTGGGAATTATGGGCCAGACCTCGCCAATTAGGGAAATTCGCGAAATTTAAGCCTTGCGAAAGATACATCTTACATGATCTTGGGCGATCTTTAAACAGGAAAAGCCGCATCTCGCCCCATAAGGGCGCGTTTCGCGGTCGCCTCACGCCAGCGCCCCGCCGGAAAGGGTCAGATTCTCGCCCAAAAGCCGCGCCAATTCGGCGTTATGGGTGACGACCACCGCGGCCAGGGCCTTTTCGCGGACCAGCTCCAGGATCAGGGAGTTGACCATCTGGGCGTTTTTCCGGTCCAAATTGCCCGTGGGCTCGTCGGCCAAAAGGATTTGGGGTTCCTGAACCAGAGCGCGGGCGAGGGCCACGCGCTGCTGCTCCCCTCCCGAAAGGAGGCCGGGCCGGTGGCTTATCCTCTGGGAGAGCCCCACCCTCTCCAAAAGGGGGAGGGCCTTTTCGCGAGCCTCTTCCGGCGCGACGCCCGCGAGCCTTAAGGGCATGGCGACGTTTTCCAAGGCGTCGAACTCCGGCAGAAGGTGGTGGAACTGGAAGACGAAACCCACCTTGGAGGCGCGCCAGCGCGCCCTCTTGGGCTCCGAGAGCTTAAAGACGTCCTCGCCCCCCGAAATGACTTCCCCGCCGGTGGGCCGGTCCAGGCCTCCCAAGAGATAAAGGAGGGTCGACTTGCCGCTCCCCGAGTCTCCCAAAATGGCCAGCGACTCCCCCAGGCGCACGGAGAGGCTCAACTCGCGCAGCACCGTCAGCGTCTCGCCGCCGCTTAAAAAACTTTTGGTGAGATTCCGCGCCTCTAAAATGACCTCCCCGGGGGCCGCGGGGGTCTTGGGCGCCGCGGGGACTCGCGGGGGCGTCGCGGGGCTTTGGAGACCGCGCTTCTTTTTACTCATAGCGGATAGCCTCGACGGGATCGAGTTTGGCGGCCTGGCTGGACGGGTACAGGGTGGCCAGATAGCTAATCAGGAGGGAAACGAGGACGATCGCCAAAATCTGCGCGGGACGCATCTCCACCGGGAGGGTGCTCATGAGGTAGACCTCCGGGGGCAGCTTGATAAACTCGTAGCGCTTTAAAAGGGCGCACAGCGTCACCCCGATGACGAGACCTCCCGCCGTGCCCACCGCCCCCACGATCAGCCCCTGGACGGTAAAGATCCGGCGGATCTGCCGGGAACTCGCCCCCATGGCCTTGAGGATGGCGATGTCGCGGGTCTTTTCCGTGACCATCATGACCAGCGTGGAGGCGATATTGAAAGCCGCCACGAGAATAATGAGGGTTAAAATAACGAACATGGCCGTCTGCTCCAGCTTTAAAGCCGAAAAAAGGCTCACGTTCATCTGGATCCAGTCTTCCCCGGCGTAGGAGAAGGGCCCCAGCTCGCTCACGATCGCGCGGCGGATCTCCCCGGCCCGGTAAATATCGTCCACCCAGACCTCTATTTGGGAGACGGAGTCGTCCATCCCCAAAAGGCTCTGGGCCTCCGCGATCGTCGTAAAGACGATTTTGCTGTCGAACTCGTAGTAATTGGTCCGAAAAACGCCGGCGATACGGTAGGAGCGGGTGAGGGGCGCCCTGCGGCCGATGGGGGTGACCCGCCCGAAGGGCGAGATGACGCTCGCCTCCCCCAGGGCCATCTGCCCCAAAAGGAGACTCAGTTCCCGGCCGACGATAATGCCGGGAAGCCCGTTTAAATAGCCTTCCGGGTCGGCGACGTATAAAGGCTCCTCTTCCGCCGCGACGGTAAACCCCTCGGGCGGGGGAAACTCCAGATAATCCTCGTCGCCTTCCGCCGCGCTCTCCCCTTCCGCGCTTTCCCCTTCCGGCGCTATCGCGCCTTCCGCGCCGCCCTGGGCGTCCGCCTCGCTTTCCGCGCGCCCGTCGCCCGCCATCGGCTCCTCCGCGGCGACCGCGCCGTTCCCCGGTGGCGGCTCCGCCGCGCCGCCGGCGCCGTCGGCGCCCGCCTCTTCTACCCCCGCGCCAGGCCCAAGGTTAAGGCCCGCGCCCGCGTCCCCGGGGGCCATCAGGTCCTCTTCCGCGAAATCGTCTCGCCAGCTTAGGGGGCTCAGGTCGATGGGGCCTAAGTCCTCTTCGGAAGCGGGGTCGAAACCCTCCTCCGGCTGGAGGCCCGGCGCGCCCGGAGCGTCTTCCCAGCCAAGCTCCGCCCCTTCCGGGGCGGCGTAGCCGCCGATGTCGTTAAGGTCGAAAATCTGTCCTAGGCCGTCGGAAGGCGGCGGATAGGGGGAGCGCATGGGCCTTAAGGTCAGGTTTTCCAGCCCGTAGGGGGAAAGCCCCATGGGGCCGAAATAATCGCCCTCCGCGGCCAGTTCCGGGGAGATCCCTTTCAGGAGAACCCCAGCGGTCCCCTGGCCCGAGGAGATCATCACCTGGCCGGTAATCGCCGGCTGGGCCGTGACGACCCCCGGCGTGGCCCTAACCCTCCGCGTGATCTCGCGCCAGTCGTAAATATTGTCGCCGACGTTGTAGATGGTCACGTGGGGCTGCAGCCCCAGGAGCTTTTCCTTCAGGTTGGTCTCAAAGCCGTCGAGGACGGCCAAAACGACGATTAAGGCCGCCACCCCCAGCCCGATTCCCCCCACCGCCAGAAAAGAAATGAGGGATAGGAGGGAATTGCGCCTCTTGGCCCGAAGGTATCTTAAGGCAATCGTTGTCTCTACGCCCACGCGTCTCTCGCTCTCCGGTCGGGGCCGACCCGCGAGGTCGCCTCCGGCTCCTAGGTTGGCGGGGAGCGGCTCCCGCCTCTAAAAAAAATAGCGCCCGCCGGCGAAACGGCGCCCGCGGGGCCGATTCCCGCCCAATGAAGGCGCCTCTCAAGCGCTCCGTCCACGCGAAAAGAAAAAAATTACGCGCGCCTCGCCCTAAGTCGGCGAAAGTCGCCGCGATACGCCGACGCGGCTCACGCTCGAAAAAGGCTTGGGGCGACCCCACAAAGCCAAAAAGAAAAAACGCCAAAACAAAGAAAAGCGCGCGTTAGGGAAAGGCTAGCGGAGCGCGCCATCAAATTCGAAACATTAATCTAGCATATAACGCGCCAATCTAGAAGCTTGAGTTCATGACGCCATGATGACGATTCCAAAGGCGGGCGCCAATTATGTTGACGGTTGGCACGGCGCGGTTCATTCTGGGCGTGGAAGAAGTCACGAGAACAGGTCAGGAAAGCGAATTTTGAGTTTCTTGCGTATGCGCCACACGATACTGGAAAAAAACGCGTCACGGGCGCCATGATTATCGCCGTGAAGGCGATCGGCGCGCCGATATACCTATTGTATCACGACATAATTTTGAAAGGGGGCCATTCTATGTCGGAAGCGATGACGATACCGCCAAACACGGTCAAAAAAGCGCGGAAGACGTAAGAGACCGCCATGTTGATCTTGTCCTTCCGCGCCCTGACGAACTCTCTTAAGTTCCGCCTGATTGGCGTTGTCTTTCAATTCGAGCTTGTCAATTTTATCGCGCGTCATGTCGTAACCCCATTTGGGTACCGACATGAACAGCTCATCCTCAACCTCGATCGTCGCCTTTTGACGGGAATGTGTCTGGCCGGGCGCGTCTGAAGGCAAAGGAGGCGGCGGCAGGGCGCCGCGATACATTTCAGCTTTCCTCCGGAAGCGACGACTTGAAGTAGGATCTGATGAGTCCCGAAGGAATCAGTGAATTAGTGTAGCGGTCGTACTTCGGCGAGGATGTCACCTGGTGCCAAGGGGAGCCTTCCATGTGGCTGGAGGTGACCAGGTGCCACGGCGGGAGCCCGGAGTACTGCCCCCAGAAAGACTCCACGAAGGACTTGATCTCGTCGCTGGCGAACGTGAGCCTGGGCGCGTCCTCCATCCTGAAATTGCCGGCCTCGAAGGCGTATCCGGGGACGTAGGCCTTTATAATCTCCTCCTTTCCCCTGAACTTCAGCGCCTGGTAGATGGTCTCGACCACGGGGCCGAACCGCCAGGCGTGGATGTTGTCCTCGAAGAGGGGGGAGTCGAAATAGGCCAGGTGCCAGCCCTGGGCGAAATAGAGCAACTTCTGGACTTTAAGGCGCGTGAGGTCGACGCGTGGTTCGCGGTTCATGTCGATGAACCAGTTGGTAACGGCGGCCGCGGAATTCTTGACTATGGTATCCGTCATGGTCCACCTCCTGGGCCTGGCGCGGGGGCCGGATTCATTGTACCTGAACCCGCGCCTTGAGCGCCACAAAAAACGACGACCGCGGAGAAGTTATTATTAAGCGGATGAATGCGGGGGCATGTGGGGGCGCGGTAGAGACGAGACACCATATACGCGAGGACGGGGGAGCCGCTGGCCATTGGCATGGAGGCGGAGGGCGAAGTCGCGTGGGTATTCTTCCGATAGAACCAATGGGAAAATCAAAGGATTAATGAGAGCAAGCCCACTCCAAGCGCCACGATGGTGGGTAATACAATAGAACAACAGCTGGGAGACGTTTTCAGAGTTTTCCGCCGTTTCCTTTTCCGCGTTGTTGGGAATAAGAGTTCCAGCGAAGAGACATTTTTCCCTCTTTTTTTGGTAAAAGCCGGGTTGTCCCATTTAGTAGTCACGCGACGGCGACGAGCCATAGTTCAACGCTCCTTTCGAATAGAAGGCGCAATATTACGTGGCGCGGGATTGAACGCCTAGTAGAGCGTAGCGTTAAATTAGCGACATAAATTAAGCGGAGTGAATTCTAAAATTATGTTTTATAATATTTCATCAATTTTAAAGCGCGAGTTCCGCGCGAGGCGAGAGGGCTGAAGCTTTCCAAAAAGAAAAGGCGAAGGCCAAAAACTCGCGAAAAAGAAAAAGAAAAAATACAAAATAAAAAAAGTTAAAAAAATAAGAGGGTACGGCGAAAGCGCCGCGAAAAAGGGCGAAAGAGGAAAAAAGCGAGGGACGGCGCGACCGCGCCTCGCGCGCCGCGGCCCCGCGCGCGCCAAGGGCCGCGTGGCGTGGCGCGATTAAGATTCAGGGCGCATCTGGGGAAAGAAGAGAACGTCGCGGATGCTCGGGGAATCCGTGAGGAGCATCACCAAACGGTCCACGCCCACGCCCTCGCCCGCGGCGGGGGGCATGCCGTACATGAGGGCCCGCACGTAATCCCGATCCAAATACATGCCTTCCTCGTCGCCCTTTTCCCGCTCGGCCACCTGGGCCAGGAACCTTTCGTACTGGTCCAGGGGATCGTTTAGCTCGGAAAAGGCGTTGGCGAATTCCCGGCCGAGGATAAAAAGCTCGAAACGGTCCGTCACGGTGGGATCCGCGTCGTTTTTGCGGGCCAAAGGGCTAATTTCCGTGGGGTACGCCGTGATGAAGGTGGGGTCCGCGATCTTCTTTTCCACGGCCAAATCGAAGATCTCCCCCTGGAGGGCGACGAGGGACATCTCGCCCTTGGGAGCGAAGTCGGGCTTGAGGCTTTGAATAAAGGCGAGGGCGACCGAGGCGCTCGTTAAGGCCTCCGGGGGCGCCCCACCCAAGGCGACGAGGGATTCGCGGTAGGAGTAGCGCTTAAAGGGGGCTTTTAAGGAGATCGGCGCGCCCTGGTAGACGAGGTCCGTCGTTCCCAAAATCGTCGTCGCGAGCCCGTCCAAGAGCTCCTCGGTGAGATCCATTAGATCTTCGTAGGTGGCGAAGCTCTGGTAGAACTCCAGCGTCGTGAACTCGGGGTTATGCTTCACCGAGAGCCCCTCGTTCCGAAAATTGCGGTTAAGCTCGAAAACGCGCTCCAAGCCGCCCACGAGCAAACGCTTCAGATAAAGCTCCGGGGCGACGCGCAGAAAGAATTCCTGCTTTAAGGCGTTGTGAAAGGTCTTGAAAGGGAGGGCGTTGGCGCCGCCGGGGATGGGATGCATCATGGGGGTCTCGACCTCCAAAAAGTCCCTCTCCGCCATAAAGCGGCGCAGATAGTCCACGGTCTGGGAGCGGATCCGGAACACCCTCCGGGATTCCTCGCTCATGAAGAGGTCCACGTAGCGGCGGCGGTATTTCATTTCCACGTCGAGCTCGTGGAATTTTTCCGGAAGGGGCCAGAGGGCCTTGGTGACGAGCTCCAGGTGGGTCAGGCGCAAAGTCAGCTCCCCGGTCTTGGTCTTGAAAACGTCCCCCGCGACTCCCACCAAGTCCCCGATATCCAGCTGTTTGCTTAGTTCCCAGACCTCCGGAGGGACTTCGTCGCGCCGAAGATAGAGCTGCACGTTCCCGGTGGAATCCCGCGCCGTAAAAAAGGAAGTTTTGCCGTGATCCCGGCGGGCCATGAGCCTTCCAGACATGGAGCGGCTATGGCTTTGCCCTTCCAGTTCTTCCCGGGTCATCTCCCCGAATTCCGCCCGGATGGAGGCCGCGCTGGCCCCGGGGCGAAAGCCGTTGGGGTAAAGCGCGATTCCCCCTTCCCGCAGTTTGGCGGCCTTTAGGATCTGCGCCTGAATCAGGGGCGGGAGGGAGAGGGTCCAGGGGGGCAGCGCGGCCTTCTCGCTGGGGCTTAATTCTGGGCTTTTCGCGTCAAACTCGTCGATGGGGGAACTCATGGAAAAAGGCAATCTTTCCTTAAAAATGTGGAAGGGAGGCTAAAAAAACTTGGCGCGCGGGGGGGTCGGGAGATGTTTTAAGGGGCCTCGCCTTCCAGGACGTAAGCGCGGCGGGAAAAATGCTAAAAGTCTCCCCCGGGGAAGAGGCGAGCGAAGGAGAGCCCGCGCTTAAAAAAAACACTCTCCGCCTTGGCCGCGACGAGACGGGCGCCCTCGCGGGAAAGGCCCCGACCTAGGGGCCAGGGGCGCCTTGGGAGGGTAAAGATCCTGGGAGCCTTAAGATCCTGGAAGCCTTAGAGCCTAAAAGCCTTAGAGCCTAAAAGCCTTTGAGCATAAAAGCCTTGGAGCCTGAAAACCTTGGAGCCTAAAAGCCTTGGAGCGCCCCTCTAAGGGCCTGGGGACGCGCGAGGAACCCGCGCGGAAGAAGAAGGGCGCGGCCCCAAAGGGCCCGGCGGGCGAAGGCGAGGAAGGCTTGGGGGAGCGGCGGCGCCGCGAGAGCGCGGGGGGAAGCGCGAAGGGTGGGGAGACGGGGGAAAGGGAAGAGACCCGGAAAGGCCCGGCGACTCTCTATTCCCCGCGCAGGATTCGCAGTTGCTCGACCAGTTCCCCCAAAATGGTTTTGAAATCCGCGAGGGCCTCGTCCACTCCGGTCAGATCCTTGTTGCGGCCCATGAACTCCAGTTTTTTAGCCGCCTCGAAAGCTTCCGCCGTGGTAAAAATGCCCACCATGCCTTTGATGGTGTGACCCTCTTCCATCACCTTCTGGATGTCCTTGGCCTCCACGGCTTTTTCCAAATCGCCGAAGCGGGTCTTCACTCTTTCCAGAAAGAGATCGATACTTTCTTGGAGAAGCTCCTCGTCGTCCATAAAATTTTCGAGAAGCGCTGCCCTATCTATCGTGATAGTCACCGGTGCCACCTCCAGAGGCAAAACGCGAAATATCCGGGAAAGGAGTAAATCCTTTTCTTGAAGCTAGAAACTTAAAAGGCCCCCTATCGGGCGCGCGGCGTCGTTGTCCCTCGCCGGCGGGCGAAAAGCCCAAGGGGCGCGCGGGGGAACAAAGAAAAAGCCGCTCCCCCGACCGCCCCGCCGACAAGGCGGGAAGCCAGGGATATGGGGCTTCTCCTTATATAGCATTTTTAGGAGTTTAAAGAAATATCAAGGCTTTCGCGCGCGCCCTTTCGCGCCCTTTTCATTTTGTAAAGACCCTCCCTTGCCGGGCGCGGCTTCGCCCTCCCCAAAATCCCGGCCGGTATTATAAGGCGGCGAGGCCGTCCTAGGAAGGCTTTCGCCCTCAGTCGAGCCCGAAGATACGCCGCACCATGCCCAAATTGAACTCGGCGCGCCAATGGCGGTGACAGGACTTGGTAAACATCAGGGGATGGTGGAGGAGACGGCGCACCAGGGCCTTGGTCATGGCGTCGATGGCCGCGATCTCCTCGTCGTCAAAATGATGGTGGGCCAAGGTGCGGCGCAGCTCGACGCGGCGAGCCTCCTCGCATTTTTGCGTGAGATCCTTGACCGTGGGCCGGGTCTCGAGGGCGGAGAGCCATTCTTGGAATTTTAAGACCTCCTCCGCGACGATGGCCTCGCCCTTGGAGGCCTCCCGGCGGCGGGCGTCCTGGTTTTCCGCGACCGCGTCCCGGAAATCGTCCATGTCCATTAAGGTGACGTTGGGGAGGGCGCCGACGGAGCTTTCCACGTTGCGCGGCACCCCCAAGTCAAAGACGCGCCAGGGGGCGCCGGCCCTTTTCACGAGGATCGGGGCGATTTCGTTGGCCAGAAGGACGCGCTCGCCGCCGCCCGCGGCGGTAAAGATCAGATCCGCCTCCCCCAGGGCCTCCCCCAGCTGGGGAAGGGTCCGCACCTCGCAGCCGTGACGGCTCCCCAGCTCCTGGGCCCGGGAAAGGGTCCGGGAGACGATAATGAGCTTGCCGACCCCATGGCTTTTGAGGTGAGCCACCAGGAGCGCGGCCATCTCCCCCGCCCCCACCACGAGGGCGGCGCTCTGGGAGAGATCCGGGGGATCGCCTAAAGATTTCATGGCGCTCGCGATGGCCGCCGAGGCCACCGAGACTTTGCCCGCGGAGACTCGGGTTTCCGAGCGGATCCGCTTGGCCACCTGGAAACACTTGTGGAAAAGCTTGCCGACAATGGGCCCGGCGGAGCGGTGCGCCATGGCCGCGCGGTAAGCCTCCTTGACCTGGCCCAGGATCTGGGCCTCGCCCAGGACCTGGGAGTCCAAGCCCGCCGCCACCCGAAAAAGGTAGCCCACGGCCTCCCCGTTTAAATAAAAGTGAAAAAGGGCGCCCAAATCAGCCGCGAGCGGGCCCGCCGCGGCGGCCAGGCGCTCCAAAAGCCTTGCTTTGGCCTCCGCCGCGCTCTTGGCGACGCACACCGCCTCCAGACGGTTACAGGTGGAGACGAGCAGCCCTTCCTCCAGGATTCCGACCGTCTGCAGGCGGTGGAGATCCTCAGGTTCCAGGGACCCGGGGCCTTGGAGTTTTTCCCGAATTTCCACCGAGGCCTGATGGTGGCTGGTCCCTAAAATAAAGATGTCCATGGGTCGTGAAGGGGCGTTTCCCTATTCGAGAGAGAAATCGGCGGGTAACTTGACGGGCCGGATCAGCCGCGCGACGAGTTCCAGGGCCTCGTCAAAGCGCTCCTCGGCCAAATAGCTGGGAATGTCCTCGTTGTCGGCCAGCGCTCTAAAAATCTCCGCGCGTCGCTCGGGGAGCAGCTTGGATTTAACGATAAAGGGCCGGACGGCCCCCATTATCCGCGCGAAAGCCCCGTATCCCTTAAAGCGGTCGCGCAGCGAGCGCGAGACTTTGGCGGCGAGAGCCGGGGCGTTGCCGCCCGTGGAGACGGCCAGGCGAAAGGGCCCGTCTTCCAGGACGGCGGGCAGGGTAAAATTGCCGATTTCCGGGCGGTCGGCCACGTTCAGCCAGAGATCGCGCTCCTTAATCTCTTCCAACAGATCGTCGCTTAAAGCCGTGGAGACGGTCACGAAGACCAGGGGGGAGTCCTTTAAAAATCTGGTCGAAAAGCGGCTTTGGAGGTCAATCCGCCCCTTCTTGGCCATTTTTAAAAGACCATCGGATGGGTTTGGCTCCACCACGATGAGTTCCGCGCCGCTATGGAGGAGATAGGAGAGCTTGCGGGAGCCGACCTTGCCCGCTCCGACGACGAGGGCTTTGCGGCCCTTAAGCTCAAGATTGATGGATAAAGGGGGCATCTATTCTCCCGCCAGTCGTCGCGCGCGCTCTGGCTCCAAGTCTCCCTTCGGCGTCCCGGAAAGCGCCGCGGGCGAGCGTGGAAAAGATAAAAAATAAAGCGTCGAAAGCAAAAATAAAGGGGGAAAATCCCCTAAAACCTCAACTAAATTACCTTAAACCCTATATATGAGTCAAACCGCGCGTCCAGGCTCCCCAGAAAGCCCAGGGAGGGCAGGTACCCGCGCCCCCTGAGGGAGAGAGGGCCCCGCCCGCCTAGCTCTCCTCCCGCGCGTATCCACGCGCCCATGGGGTGGGAATCTCTGGGAGGCGGAAACGGGAAGGCGGAAGGATTTCGCGAATAAGTTAGGAGTTCCTTGGAAAAGCGCGCGGAAAATTAGCGCGCCGCGTGATGTTTAAGGGGACGCGTCCACGGAAGGCCATGGGGTTCAGGCGCCGGTCAAGGTCGCGCTTTTCGGTTTCAGGGGATGGAGATAGGCATCGGGAGAGGCGAAGGGTTCCTCCCGAGCCTCGCCTCCACCCTCGCCCCAGTCTTAGCTTACGCTGTGGAGCCACTTAAAACGGCGCGGAGGGAGGCTTGAGTCCCAGCGCTATCTTTCATAACTCGGCTTTGCCAGGCCGGAACGTCCAACTCCGGATCAATCCGCCTACGATTCTAAGGCCTGAGAGAATGACGAACCTCCCACGTTATGAATTTAGTGGCGACATATTTCGCCGGCTGAGAGCTCAACCCTACGGCGCCCTGCTCAAGGCGGCTCAGGCGGGCGCTGCCGACTCCGCCGCGAATCAGGCCAAGCGGCAAAGTCAAATTGGTTTTATCTTTAGAAAAAGGGGCCCGGAGCGCTCAAAACCCTCAGACGCGATGTCGGGCTTGGAGTCAGTCCGTCGGAAACCTCTTAACGCGATAAAGACCACAATCTTATTGAAAAGCTTCTCATAAGTCGCCGCGAACCGTTATTTGGGAATTAATTTTGGAAGTTTGGGGTCAAGTATCCGTTTATCCCCGTTTAACGTTTTCCGGGAATTTTCCGATGGCACAGCGCGCAGTTACGTGAACTCCCGCGCGTCTCTCCAAGATCCAAGACGCTGGAAAATTAAGTTTCAGCGCGCGGAACAGGGAACTCGGTTGGCGCGTTGGGCATTTCGACTCAACGCCCCTCAAAAGAGCTGACGTTCCACCCCAGTATTGATGGTCTTCTTCCTGGTCTCGGACGATACTTCGCGCTGATCCGTTTAGGAAAACTATTTTTGCTAATCAGCCTTGCGCGTGGTCACAGATAGGGGAAACCGCCCTCGGGCCTCGGCTCTTTTACGCGGCTGGGAAGAGTTTGCGGAAAAACCGGGACGCGCGAGAAGCGCAATAATTCTCCTAAAGAGACATCCTTCTCAGCGGCTCTTTGGTTCCCGAAAATTTTATGGCTCATGAAGCGCGCAGGTCGCGCTTGGCGCAGGCTTTATTTTCTGGATAAAGCGCAACGCCGATACTAGCGGCAGGGAGACGTTGACCCCGATACGGAGCTTGTCCGCGAACGGCACGGAACTTTTAGAAGTCCAGCTTCGGAAGATCTTTCACGATCTTCATGGTCTCAAGGCTGACGGTAATCAGACTGAGTAGAAGATCGAGAATGTACCGGGGCTGTCCGCGTTCCTTGGCCCAGTCGTTTGGATCGTTTTTGATGCCACTATCCTTGTCTGTCTTGACCTGGTAGCGGTCCATGACCCATTCCAGGGCTGAACGACCATTTAGCGCGTAATCATATGCCTCTTGGGGGATGTCGCTGATAGTGATAGACGAATTATATAAAATTGTCGTCTTATCGCCCTTGCTTGCGAAACGGAGCTTGTCTACGATAAAATTTCCTTTATCAACGCCCGTTACTTTGGCTTTCGCGTAAGGCTTGACCGTCTCATAGTTGAGATGAAGTTCGGCCAGGTCCCGGCCAGCCTTGGAGAAAGCCCAGAAATCCTCTGGGTTATCCACCAACGGTAGTCTTGGGAGAGATTTTTTTAGATCGGCTGAAAACGAGGTTCTGTAATCCGGAGAGTGGAGAAATCCATAGACAAAGAAGAAAATATCGCTCTTGGAAACATTGAGCCCATATTTAGCGCGGCTTTCTTTAAGGATGAAGCTAGTTATCGCGTCGTGGCGTTTATAGCCATCAACTATCCGGGCATTATCGAAAAGAGCGTGCCCTTTATTTACTGGCGCGGTTTTGATATCCTCATAGTAGTAGAGAGGAAAACATTGAGTTCCTGCGTCAAGGCAATTAAAATCAGTTATAACATTCGATATCAGAGTGCTATTTTCTTTCGTGCCCCCAATACCAGAAACGCAAATTAACAAATTTGGATGACTTTTGGTTGGAAATAATTTCGGCAATTGATACACACGGGCATTTAATGTTCTATTAAAATATGAATGAACTTTTTGAAAAGGCCTATAAAGACTTATATTCATTGAATCTTTCGAATATAAATAACTTATTGATTTTGTGACATCAATTTTTTGTCGGTGATCCCATGAAAATTGTTTCGAGTCAAAATCTATAATCGTCGTAATATCATCAATAATCTTAGAATTTTCTAGATGTTTCTGTTGTTTTAATTTATCAACAACTGAAACTTGACTATTATAGTAATCAATACTACTTTTTATATTTTGCGCTAAATATTTATTGTTAAAATTATAACACCATGGATCTCTTGATGTCAATAAACCTAGACTATACTCGCTGAAAAAAGAAATTGATTTATATTGATCCTTTTTATCACCTATGGCGTAAAATTCTTTAAACGTTTCTTTTCCTTGATTTAACCAATCTCCATCTTCATTTGGCGTGATGGCTTCCCATGCCAATTCATTACTATAAATGTTTTGTTTTGTGGCTAATATCGCTAACTTATCTTCCCGGCGTAGATTGTCGGCAACGGCGTGATAGTAAATCTCAGCCGGGCCATGATGAGCTTGGTTTTTAATCAACACTGTAATAGCGATGGGCGTCCGGCTGCCAGAACCGAAAATTTTGCCACCTTCTTTTTTAGATAACTCCCCTGAAGTCCTTTGATTACCACGCAAATTTAAGATATATATTTTGCTGAACTCTTGCGCGAGACATTTGCGCATGCCATCCATGGCGTTCCCATCAAGCCAGCCGGCGTTGGAAACGAAGGCCACAACGCCGCGACCTTCACGCTCAAAGCGATCTGACGCCCAGCGAAAAGCCTTGATGTACGTGTCATACAGCGATTTTAGAAGATTGGCGCTGGATTGATTAGCGTATGTCTCATCAATTCGCTTATTTAAAAACACATATGTCTGGTTTTGGGCGTTATCATTAGCTGACCGTTGTCCAATTGAATATGGTGGGTTGCCAATAATAACCTCTAAAGGCGCCTCCTTTTGAATTACCATCCGCTCCGTATTTTTCAATAGCGGGCCGTCATGCGCGTATTGTCTTACGCTTTCATAAAGCTGAAAAGTGTCCGTCAGGCAAATGCCTTCAAAGGGATGATACTTCGCGGTCTCTCCCATAGCCTCATGGTATGCGTTTTCGACGTTAACGCTGGCGATATAGTACGCGAGTAAAATTATCTCATTGGCGTGAAGCTCGTTTAAATATTTATTTTTAAGCTTTTCGCCGGATCCTAAAAGTCCGCTTTGGATAAGCCTGGTTATGAATGTCCCGGTACCCGCAAAAGGATCTATTATATGGACATTGGGATCGGAAATGTTCCGGCCAAATTCCTTTTCGAGCGCCTTAGCCACGGAATTATTTATGAAATCGACCACCTCTATCGGCGTATAAACAATGCCAAGTTTTTCCACGGCCTTAGGTATGGCGATTTTGAAAAAATTATCATAAAGGTTAACCATAATCTTCTGTTTGGCGGCTGAATTGTCTAATCCCGCCACCTCGTTTTTTACGGTCTCATATAACCTCTTTAAAGTAGGCGTATCATTTTCCAGTTTCTGGTCTCCCAGGACATGAATCATCGTTTCCAACGATTTGGAAACTGGATTGTTCTGGACAAACGAATAATTGTCAAACAGCGCCTCAAACACTGGCTTGGTGATCAGGTGCTGGGCCAGCATCTCGATGGCTTCCTCAGAGTTTACCGAGGGATTAAGCGACTTTCTTAAGCTGTCGAGAAAGTTGCCAAATTCTTTTTTGTGAGGGCCTTCCTGGCTGACGACCTTAGTAATGCGGTTCTTGAAGCCGTCGGCTATTTTCGCCACGTCATTGGCCCACAGCATGAAATCCTGTTTACTGCCAACCTTCTTTACCAAACGCGCGTATATGGCGTTGTGCAGGCGAATTTCATCGCTCCTGGAATCCGTAGGAAAGCCGCGCTCCTGGATCGCGTTCATTACGTTGTCTAGGCTGTTTGTATCAAGGTCTCCTTTGGCTATACCGCCAATTAAAATTCGCTCTTGCCCATCGGAACGGTTTTCGTTGAGTTGGATTTTATTGATTATGCCGCGAAAGCGGTCATCGTGGGATCTTAAAGCGTTTAAAACAATCCAGACCGTCTCAAAGGCCTTATTATCGTTCAAAGCGTCTTCGGGTTGGACGTAGGAAGGAACGATGACCGGGATGATGATATACCCAAATTTTTTGCCCTTGGCCGCGCGCATAACCCGCCCGACGGACTGGACGACTTCTATCGGGGAATTCTTTGCCGAAAGAAAAAGAACGGCGTCCAGCGTGGGGACATCTACCCCCTCCGACAGGCACCGGACATTGGTCAGCACGCGACATATTTGCTGATTTTCTGGCTCTTCTTTGAGCCAAGTCATTCTTTCGTTCCTTAGGGAGGCGCCCATGGTGCCGTCAATGTGACGCGTTTCGAGCGTTACCAGCCTTTGTCTTTCCTCCTCCGTCAGGCTCTCGCTCCAGTCTCCCTCAATTTTGGTAAAAAGATCGCTTATGGCCTCGGACTTTTTAATGGTCTGACAGAAAGCGACGGCCCTGCGCATCTGCCCTGGATCGACCTGGGACAGAATCTTATTATCGTAGGCCATATTTTTAGACAAAGCGTTGAGGCAACCTATGAGCTTGGAAACGTCATCGGCCTCAATCTCTTTTTTGCCGTCAGCGGCTTGAGCCTGAATCTTCTCAGGAATATCTCGGCGGTTTACGGTAAGGACAAGGACTTTATAATCGCATAAAAGCCTGAGATCAACTGCCTTTCCAAATCCCAGTCGATAAAACTCCGCCCCGAAGAGGCTTTCATCGTCCATTGAGCATAAGGCGATAGAATTTTCCTCGGCCGTTTTTTTAGCTTGCTCGCCAAAAATTTTGGGAGTCGCCGTCATGTACAGACGTTTCTTGGCCCTAATGAAGGCGTCGTCATGAACCTTAACGAAATGGCTTTCGTCTTCCTTGGTCAAAGAAAACCCGGTTGTCCGATGAGCTTCGTCGCAGACGATAAGATCAACTACCCTTTTAGCCTTCTTCAGGGCTTGGGCCACGCTATCTATCGACTGATAAGTGGAGAAGATTACCTGGAGGCGTTCCGGACGCTTCAAGCGTCCTCGCGTAAGCCGTTTTTCGATTTCGTCCGGAGAAGTGGAGGACGGCAGCGGCAAATCAACCGGAGACCCGTAGACTTGATCCTCTTTCGCGTTCCCGCGGAGCGTGGAGACGGCTTTGTCCGAGCAAACGCAAATAGCTTGAAAATATTCTTGGGCGTTGTCGTACCACGCCCACAAAGTCTGGCCTATCAGGGCGATGGAAGGGGCCAGAAAAAGGACCAACCCCTGTCCCTTGGTCATTTCTTCGGCGATTATGAGCGAGGTAAATGTCTTGCCGGTGCCGCAGGCCATGGTCATATGGCCACGGTCTTGCTTGCTATAATGCTCGAGAGCTGTGTCTAGAGCCTCTTTCTGGTCTTCCCTCGGAGTAAAGCGCTCTGGCCTGGCCCGCTCCCCGAAAAAGCCCTGCTCCAGCTTATCCCAGTCAACTTTGACTTTCTCCAAGTCGCCCAGATTAATTATGTGGCAATGGACGCTCTGGTCACGCAGTTCACTTTCGGCCTCGTCCGTCCAATTATTGGTCGTGGAGATCCACAGCCGGTAGCTGAAGGTTGAATCTCGGCCCGCGTCGTCTTTGAAGCGCTTGCCGCTGGCTCCGATAAAACTATCGACGGCGCGCTTGTCAATGGAAGCAGTTTCTTTGAAGCATTTGCACTGGACGGCCCAGTACTTGCCTTCCTCGTCGCGCAGCACCAGATCTATTCCGATATCCTTGCCCGTCTGACTGATACTTTTGCGGAAAGGGCAGTCCATCCAGAGCCAGACATGGCTAAACGAGGATTCGTAGGCCCGGTTAGTCTTCAGAAAATTGACCATGAGCCTTTCAAAGCGATTGCCCTTATCCCGCTCGTTGAAGGCGTCGGAGCGGTACTTGCGCAATATGTCCTGAAAATTCATGGAATGAAACCCTTATCGTGGAACAGCCGCGAAAATTTCGCGCCGAGACTTAAAGGACGCGCGTCTATCCGCGCTTTCGCCGTCCATTATACTTGGCATCAACTTTGCAAGAGACTGAGCTTTGTCCATTTTGGCGCCAAAGATAATAACTCGTTTGTATTTCCTAACATATTGATAGGCAAATATCAAGAAAATTTGACGGTTAGTCGATTTAGCCTCAGACAACAAACCAGCGTTTTCAATAATCCGCCCGCGAACTTAAGGGAGGTTGGCGCGAGAATCGCCTTAAAAACCTCGTGGGGACCGCCTATTCCGCCATTTGTCCCGAGGTTCCCCCCTCGCTCGCGTTCCCGCCGGAATTACCGGCGCCCCAAGAGACACTCCTCAAGCGGTTCCCCACTCAAAGGCTCGAGGGGAGGCCCCGGATGGGCGCGCGCCAGCGCCGTCCCTACCCTTTTCCTCTCTCCCACCCTTAACCAGCGCCAGGCGTCGCGATGGGGGAATCCTGACCAGGGAGAGTCAGGAAGAGGCGAGCCACGCTTTTCCTGATCTTATGGATTCGAAGGAGCGGAGAGCCTCCATCGCCGGCATGTTGGAGGGCCTCCTTAAAATATGACTCTACGCTCTCGTCTCCACTAATCCGCTTCCCCTCGCCTCCGCCATCCTTGTTCCGAGTTAAGCTCAAAAGAATAACGTATTCTTTCGCTACCTTGGCGTTTCCACGCTCCTCCCGAGCCCCTTCGGTCGCTTCGAGCCTTCTCGCGCTACGAGTAACCTTAAAAGAGATCCCGCCTGGCTAAAGCGCCGCCGGAGTCCCTGGCGCGACCTGATAGCGCGAACGCCAACCTTCGCCTGCCCCGCGACGTTCGGGCCCGCGTCGCCTAAAAGGGGAGCGAAGCGCCCGCGAGCGCCTGGGTTGGAACAGATTCGACTTGCTCACCTCCAGCCCCGAAGCGGAAAAGAAGACACGCTTGACGCGAAAGAGACTTCTCCTAAAAGCTGTCTCGCGTCGTCCGCTCATGGAAAATAGCGGCCATCTATACCCATAGCCAGGGCAAGCCCCTCCAGAGAACTGAGCAAGGTCCCCTTTCCCTTCAGGCCAAGCCCAAGAACGAACGCGTCAAGTATTTCTCCCGGACCTCAAGCCTCGTGACGCTCTTCTTAAAGAGAGCGAAATCCTTTCAAAGAGGACTCAAAGCGATAATTTTGATACTGTTTAGCGACTCGGCGAGAATGGAAACAATGATTCGCCCCACGAAAAGGTATTTTTCATGCCTATTTTCGCGGGAGAATATTAAATCGCGGGTTGAGATTGCCTATCTCAGAGCCTTCGCGCGGGAAACCCCAGGACTTCGCCGAGGCGGGCGGCCCGGACCCGAGATCGGCCTTTTCTGCGCCAACCCTCGACTCGCCACCGGTATCGCCTATGAGTTCATAGAGCCGGCCACCAAGGGGCGCTCGGCCCTCCCAGCCTCCGACGCGACGCTCGCTTCAAGCTCTTTTCGGCCTGACTTGATAGCCTCAAAGGAGGCGCCAGGATCCATCGAAAACGCTGCTCCGCTTATCCGTCTCGTCTGGATTAATTTTAGATTTTAGAGCGTCCTGAGTCGCCGTGGGTCTCCCCTACAACGACATAAAGTCTCCCCTTCAGGACCCTTAAACCCTAGATTCCCAGTAGGCATGACGGCGCTGGAGGGCCAACTCCTTCAGAGATATGGCTTTCTAGGCCTGATCAAAGCGGGTGTTTCGGGCGTTGAAAGCCGTTCGGCGAACCTGAACGGTCGTAAGACTTGGAGTCATTGGCGTGAAATCAGCGGCGGAAGTCTCAACCTGGCATGGCCAAGGTTGTTGGTCTAAAGAGCGCCGGTATCCAGTTCCTGTTTCATTTTCCATAACGCTTAGATTGCTGGCGGGCTGATTTTGTCGAGGCTGGCGGCGGCGCGTATTTGTACTACGCTGGGCTTATCGCCGCCGGCGGCGACCAAAATGACTGAAAATCCAGGTCAAGAGTTAGCGCGGCGTAATCGTTGGCTTTGGCCCAGGCCACGATTTCCGCGTCCGGGGCTTAGGGATGGCCGACCTAAGACCAATGAAGAGTTCCAATCCCCGCGACTTCAAGCCTGGAGAGCCAGCGAGGAGAGAGGTTCATGTCCAAAAGAATCTTCACGCGTCAGCGAGAAGAATTTCGCGCTCTTCGCTTCTCCAGGCGGCGTAGCGCAAAGCTTGGCGAACATCTTCTTCGGTCAAGTATGGATAGTCGCGCAAAACGCTTTCAATACTGTGCCCCGCGCCGATTTGGCCGACGACCAGGCCTACGGTGACCCGGGTACCGCGGATACATGGTTTGCCGCCCATGACGCCGGCCCGTTGGGCGATTCGATCAAGACGTTCCATAGTAGATTACCCCTCTGTCGCTTGGGCCATTTTCCGTAGTCGGGCCCGGCTAAATTAAGCTTATCGTATTATTTACGGATGGATTTAGCAAATCCACGCATGGTCAGGTCGCCTCGCGAATCAAATTATTTAATTTGTGATATAAATTATATGGTTATTATTCTCATTCGTAGAATATAACGTTACGCATCAAGTGTCTTTTTTCTTGATAAAAGCGAAAAAAGCCCGAATTTAACTTCAAAGCGTCCTATTTTCAGTCATATACGCGCTATTTTCAATCATATAGATGGCCGCGAAAAAATTGCGCTGAAAGCAAAAATTAATACTATATTTTGGCGTAATGAATTTTATCGCGTCTCCGTCAGGGGTTTATTTTTAAAATCAGGGACATTTGAGCTTTATCTCCTATTTTCATAGCCGCGCGTCCGAGAATCCAGTTTTTCACTACCTTCTCCAGGCGCTTGGCGGAAAAAGAATGGCCCAGAGCGCCGTTCTTATGACGAATCCGGGGTCAAACGCGCGCCAGCTAAGTTTTTCCCGTTTGCGCTCGCGTTACATGGCGGAGGGGACAGGATTTGAACCTGCGGAACATACGTTCTACGGTTTTCAAGACCGTCGCCATAAACCTCTCGGCCACCCCTCCGCGATAGCGAGCGCGCGCGAGCTTCCGTCGCCGCGTCAGGAACGGCTAACTCCTGACTGGCGGAATCTTTCGCGCGACCGCAGTTTAGGGCTTAAAGCCGCGCGGAGTCAAGAAATTTTCGTTTAAAAGCGGCTTTTCCGCCCCGTTTTCCGTCCCTTTGGCGCTGTTTCCGCCAGAGATCTTTTTCCGCTGCCTTTATCTCTTCTTAAAGCCCTTATTTTCCCGGATGGGCCTATTTTTATCGTAGCCTTTTTCAGCGCGAGGAGCTTCCCCGGAGCTTAAAAAGCGAAGGGAAAAGCGAAAAAACGCTTGAAATTCCAACGGCTTTTATGCTAAAAGTACTCTTTAAGCCTTTCCCCAAGGGAATAATTTTGACTCTTGGGGACGTTTTCCCCGCGGAAAGATGACCGAGTGGCTTAAGGTGCTCGCCTGCTAAGCGAGTGTGGTGTGTAAAGCGCCACCGAGGGTTCGAATCCCTCTCTTTCCGCCATTTTCCACCTTACGGTTTTTTTCGCCTCCCGCGCTGGCCCTTGAGCTGACCCACGCCCTTTGGCAATTTAAGGGTCCCCCTTTGGGCCCATACATCGCCTTTGGCCTTTTAGAAAGCGTCTCGCGATTCATCAGCCGACCCCGCGAGCCACGCGACCGACTTGAAGGCGCCCGAGGCCAGCCGCCAAATTGCCTACCGCGCCGCCGCCGCGCTTTTGAGCCTCGAAAGAGGACCCCAAGAGAGGCCCCTAAAAAAGATATCAAAAAAAGACCCAAAGAACGCCCCAACCAAATAGTTAGGCCCAAATGGTCAAGGCCGCGCGGGGTCTCCGCGCGGCCTTGACTTAAATCCGACATAACCTTGGGGCAAACTTTGGGGAGCCCTCTGGAAACGCGCCTATTCGCACTCCAGGCAAACCACCGGCTCAATGGCCGGGGGAGGGCCCGCGAGCTTGGCCGCCTCGCGCAGCGTTCCGGCGAGGGTCTTGGTGTCTTCCCAGGTAAAGGACTCTTCCACGCGCCCAAAATGGCCATAGCTCGCCGTAAGCTCGTAGATAGGCCGCTTGAGCCTCAGGGTTTCGATCATTTTAGCCGGCTTGAAGGAGACGGTTTTCCTTAAAGCCGCGACGATGTCCTCGTCCGGCTTTTTGCCGGTCCCAAAGGTCGAGACCATGAGGGAAACGGGCTCGGCCACCCCGATGGAATAGGCCAGTTGGACCTCGCACTTGTCGGCCAGGCCAGCCGACACGACGTTCTTGGCGGCGTAGCGCGCCATGTAGCAGGCGGAGCGGTCCACTTTGGAGGGGTCCTTGCCGGAGAAGCAGCCGCCGCCGTGTCGTCCCCAGCCGCCGTAGGTGTCCACGATGATCTTCCGGCCCGTAAGGCCGCAGTCGCCCATGGGCCCGCCGATGACGAAACGGCCCGTGGTGTTCACGTGGAATTTGGTGTCCCCGTCCAGGAGCTTGGCCGGGACCACCTTCTTGATGACCTCTTCGATAATGGCCTCTTTGAGCTTCTCCTGGCTGATTTCCGGGGAATGCTGGGCCGCGATGACCACGGCTTCAATCCTTTGGGGCCGACCGTCGACGTATTCCACCGTGACTTGAGACTTGCCGTCGGGCCGCAGGAAGTTCAAAAGCCCATTTTTGCGAACTAAGGCCAGCCTTTTGGTCAGAGAGTGGGCCAGGTGAATCGGGAGGGGCATCAGGGGGGACGTCTCGTTGGAGGCGTAACCGAACATCAGGCCCTGGTCTCCCGCCCCCTGCTCTTTAGCGACGTTGGAGTTCACTCCCATGGCGATATCGGGAGACTGTTTGCCCAGGGCGTTCAAAACGGCGCAGGTCTGCCAGTCAAAGCCCATTTCCGAGCTATTGTAGCCGATTTTTTTGATGGTCTGGCGGACGATATCGGTCATGTCCACCCAACAGTCGGTGGTCAGCTCGCCGCCCAAAATGGCCATGCCGGTGGTGACCAAGGTCTCGCAGGCGACCCGACCGTTCGGATCATTGGCGAGAACGGCGTCCAGAACGGCGTCCGAGATCTGGTCCGCGACTTTGTCGGGGTGACCTTCGGTCACCGATTCCGAAGTAAAAAGAAACTGGTTTAGGCTCATCAATAACTCCTTTCAAGCCCCGCGCTCAAAAATCTAAAGATATTGTAAAATCCTCTTTTTAGAGAGTCAAGCTTTGACGGGAGAGGCGAATTACGGGTTCGCGGGTATTTTCGCGCTTAAAACATGGGGCTTTTTTGACTGGACGCGAACGCGCCTTTCCCGGCTCTTCTCGGGGCGTTCTCCCTTAGGAAAGCGCGGCGGCGGAGCCCAGCGTTTATGGGGAAAAAAAGAGGCGAGCGAACGGTTTGGCTTGGGGGAGTGGGAGAACTCTCACCCCCGGACGCGGAGAGGGGCGCCAGCTAGCGCGAACCCCTCGCACGGCCATAAAATTCGTGGCCACACATAATAGCCCTATCGAAATTCTTTTGCCAACTTTTTTAACTTTCGCTTTAAATACATAGGGCGAAACCGCTGTTAATACTTAGGGCGAAACGGCGCGAGCCGCGATAACTTTCGGAAGCGTTTTCCAGCGCGCCTCCCCCGTGACGCGCGTCCGCTTGGCCCCCTCCGCGCGCTTCCCCGCCCCTCGGCTTCCCACGCGCCGGACATAGGGGAGGCGCGCGCTTTTTCGCGCCCTCCCGCGGGCCCTTCTCCCCATAGGGCTTTGAGAAGCCGCCTCGCCCCAAAACTTTCGCGCGTCGCTCCCCCCCACTGGCGCTCTTGGGGGTAAACGCGCGGCAAAGGCTCCCGCGCGCCAAGCCGAGCCGCCCCCGCGCCGCCTCCCCCCAGAGCCCGCCCTTCCTCTTATATCCCAAGTCCCCCGAAAACGCGTCTTATAATTCGCGCCCGCGCTCCCAAGGGGCCAGGGCTACCCCGCTTTAGAGGAGACGCGCCCGAAGAGTTCCGCGCGCGAAAAGACTTTGAAGCCCAGCGCGGGTTTCGCGCGAAAGACCTGTAGCCTATAGTCATCGCCATCATTATTCAATAAAGGATAACGCTCGCCCCCTATCTTCTCTCTCTCGCGCGCCCGGCGCGCGGGGAGTCCTAAAAGCGCGCCCAAAAGCCGCCAGAGCCAGAAACTAAAGATTCCCCAAGAAACTCGCGCCTTGCCTCTCCCAGGCGCTTCGCGATCCTTCTCTCTGGCGTTCTCCAGTAGTTCTCTCTTGAGCCCTCCGGGCGCTTCCCCAAGGAATTCGCGATTAAGCCCTCCGACCCTCTTCCGCGTCCTTTACCCTCGCCGAGGGCTTCCCCCACGCCAAAAGCCGATACCCTAAACTCTGGATTACCGCTCCCAAGCCCGAGTCTCGGGGCGCGTTGGGGCTTCCCGCGCTTCCGCGTGGGGCTCCCACCGCGAACCCGTAAGAACTATGGGGAGAGCCCAAAGCCAAAAAAGGCTGAAATTTTAGAGAAAGCGCTCCCTCAAAAAGTGGGAAGCCCCAAGAAGGGCGGAATATTAGGACGGAAGGCTATCTCCGCGAGCGCGGCCAAGGCGAACGCGGGAGCGCCGCGTCGCGCGCTTTTCCTTTAACCCGCCGCTCTGGGGGAGCGCGCCACGACGCGTCGAAGCGCGTCCAGCGCGCTCCCGAGCGCCGCGACCCGCCTTTCCCACGGCTTGAAAAACGCGTGGGAAGCGCGGGCGGAGCCGCCCCCGCCCGCCCGATTCTTCTTCGCCTCTTTCGCTTGGAAACCGTCTCTCGCGCCTGGAGAGGCGAACTTTTTCTTATCCCCAGGTTTAAATTTTATAAAAGGTCGCGAATGAGCCTTATTCCCCCCCGCCCCCGCGCGCGTTCCATCCTTTAAGAAAAAAGCCGAGGCCGCCTCCTTTCGCGCCTCTTTCGCGCAGCGGGCCTTAAAAATTAAGGCGCGCGCGAAAAATTGTGGTTTGAAAATCCCCGCGCGACGGCGCTTTGGCCCTCTCTTTCAGGCCTTTTTTGATCCCACGCTTCAATTATCTTTGCCCCGTCTGGACCGTTACCCTCGCCACGCCACAGTCCTTACCTTCGCCACGCCGCGGGCCTTACCTTCGCCACGCCGCGGCTCCTCCCTTCGCCGCGCCGCGCCCATTACCCTTGCCTCGTCAAGGACGGCGCGACAGCTCGTATTGTAAGCCCGCCCGACCCTTCTTGGGGCTTTGAGCCCCAAGATTTCCCCAGTCCCTCCAAACGCGAGCCGTCGCGTCAAGCCTCGCGATTAAGCCTTTAACGGCCCAAAGCGCCTCCCCTTTTGCCTTCCCGCTTCTGGGAAAACAAGGGCCGCTCCGCGCCTTTCCCTATCTCGCCCCCCGCGATTGGCCTTTCCGAGGAAACCTGACCCGGCAAAGCGCGTTAAAAAAAACGTAAAATTTTATCGTGAAAAAAATCAGCCTTTTCTTTCCTTTAGAGGGCCGCCCCGGAAACTCTTCCCGGACCCCAAACTCAAAGCCCGCTTAACAAAAAAAGCTAATTATTATAGGGCCTTAGCTATCAAGCCTTTGCCGCTAGGAGACCTCGAAGCGGACCCCTAGATCCTTTCAAACTAAGGCTACGCGGAAAAAAAAGCGCGTTTAAACCTATTTTTTCTGGATAAATCGTATTGACAGCCCCTAAATTATTGTATAGCATGATTTCGCTTAACTCTTGATTCTTCGGGAATCATAAACGTCCTGGGAAAACTTAAGGAAATCGCGAAACAAGCCCAGCCGCTTGGGAAATACGGCGCCTGTTACCTTATCTTCGATGTCCTTCTTGTTTGGCCTTTCCTCATTTTCCTTTTCCTAATCCCCTCCGTCCACGCGGCGAGGATTAGGGCGCCGCTTGAAACCTGGGGCAACCCAGTTCGAGGCGGCTCCGGCGGAACGAGGTAGCTTCGCTTTAAGCCTTTGAGGCCTAGAGGCGCGTTTTTCCGTCTAACCCCAACCTGGCTGTCCGCTCTGGACCGCCAATCATCGCGCGGCGCTTCTACCCTTACCGAAGAGCCGCGAACCCCCTGGTTAATCACGGCTGCTCAACCTGCTCTTCAGTAGGAGGATTTTTAATGAAAAAGACCGAACTGGTCGCCAAACTGGCGGAAGATTCCGAAATCAGCCAGGCCGCCACTAAGAAAGTGATCGATGGCTTGGTCACCACCATTTTGAAGACCGTCAAGAAGGAAAAGCGCTTCGCGGTTTCCGGCCTTGGCGTTTTCCACTTGGTTAAAAGGGCCAAACGCACTTGCCGCAACCCCCAGACCGGGGAACCCGTGAAGGTCAAAGCGCACTACGCCTTAACCTTTAAGCCCAGCAAGTCCGTCAAACAGGATTTCGCCTAAATCCTGACCGCCCTTCTCGGCTCGCGAACCGCCCTCCCGCGGAAGGTCTTTAGCCTTCCCCGCGAGGGCGGTTTTTTCTGGGGCGGCTCGCTCGCGTTTCCCCCTTCCCATGGCTCTTCCGGCGCGCCAAGCCTTCTCCGGAAATTCCTCTTCCGCCCCTTGTTTCCCTTATATCCCAGGCCGGCCTCTAAAGGCCCGGGGAGCCTCCGCGTAAAAAGGCCGCGCCCCATGGACTCCAGCGAGGGCCTCCCGACCGGCTTTCCGTTTAACATTCGGGAGAGTCCGTTGGATTACCCGCAAAACGCCTTTAGGGCAAGAAAGCGCGCTCTCCCCGCCATCCGCGCGGGGCCAGCTCCGCGCGGGAAGCCCCCCCCTTTTTCTTCTTTTCGCCAGCCCTTCAAGCCCTGAAGCCTTTCCCCAGCGGCGTCAATAGATCACCTTTCGCCAAAGCTCTCCTCCCTGAAACGCCCCGGGCCGAAATCAAGGGCTTTCCCGCGCCGCGCGGAGCCTTCCCCCGCGAACGCTTCCGGCGGCGATAGCCTGGAGACTTTCCCCAGAGTATTCCTTCTGGCGCCTTAAAGCCTCGTTGGGCCAAGGGAGATCCCTGATGGCGACTGTTGGGATTGGCCGGGCCCTCCAGCGGGCCTTGGGAATTTCGCGGCTTGTAAGAAGCCATAAGCTTCCCAAGCGTCGCGCGGGGAGCGTAGGCTCGCGGGACCTCAAGCGGCTTAGGCCTTAGACGCGCGGGCTTGAGGGGCTAAAGCCGAAGCGGGCTCTTCCGCCGCGCGTTAAGCCGCTCCGCGCCTTCCTCGGACGCTTTCCCCGGCGGGCGCGCTCCCCGCGAGCTTGTCGGACCCAACTTTGGATCTTGAGCGCGGAACCTTGAACCCTGGATCTTGAGCGCGGCTTCTTGAGCGCGCGGCGCTCCTTCAAGGTCCCTGAGAACCCCGGCCCCTGCCGATAGATCCGCCAACCAAGGCGGGCAAGTCCCTGAGCTATTGAAGGCGCGTCCCTGACGGCCAAAGAGCCGTTCTGAAAAACGTTTCACCCGAGAGCCACGGGAGGGCGCGGAAATACCCTGCCTGACTTCGCGCGCTTTCGGTCTCAAAGTCTCGCGCTCCAAGCGAGCCTGGATGGCGAGGAACGGCTCCGCGATGTCTCGACCGCGCGCTTTCTCGGATAGGGGGGAGCCCCATCGCCGCGAAGCGCGATCCCGCCACGAGCGCCCGTCCTCGCGAGCCCTTTTCCCGCGCGAGCTTCTTTCCCGCTCTCGCGACCGCGCCCTACGCCGGAGCGCTCATCCAGCGCGCGGGGTTGATTTCCCCCTTCGCGATAAAAAGCGCTCCGCCCGCCACGCTCGGGCCCGCGCCTCAAAACGGCGCGCGCGTTCCCGCCACGCGACGCCCTTTAGCGATTAAGGTCTTCGCGCGGCGCCGTGGCCGCCCTCTTTTTCGCTTTCCGCCCTTCGCGCTCATGGCTTCTCTCTTCCCCCCGCCGGAGACGGGCTCGACGGGCGCCGCGACAAGGATGGCTCCATAGGGCTTCTTTCGCCGCCGCTGGCTGGCCTTAGCCGCGCCAGGCGCGTTGCCCACGGCTCCGTCCACCGCGCCAACGCGTCCCCGCCTCGCGCGCTCCCCTTTGTCTTTTGGGACCGCGCCGTTAGCCTCTCTCTTGACGGTTAAGGAGAAAGGCGCTGAAAACAGGCGCTAGAGCCCTTCAGAGGCCAATCTCGCCTTCATTCTTCCAGGCGTGACATACCCCGGGGCTAAAGCCCAGGAGCTCCCCGTTCAAGGCGTCTCGGGCCCGCCAGTTTAGCGTCCGGGCTAACCCCGCGCGCGGTTCTTGTCGATAATTAAGCCGAGCGCGCGCGGGCCCTCGGCGCGTATGTTCAGCGCGGCGTTCAGGTCCCGGTCCCGCGTATGTCCACGGCTCTCGCGGGCGTAAACGCGATCGGCGAGACCTAAGGCCGGTCGCGCGGCCCCGCGGGCCGAACGGGTCTCGCTCGAAGGATAGAACCTGTCTATGAGCGCGAACTTTTTGCCCCGCCCTTCGAGCTTCCGGAGCGACATGTTCGCGAACGCGCCCCAGCCGTTGTCGGCCACGCTCTCGCCGCGCCGCGGCGCCTGGGCCATGCCCCGCGTGTCGATGTCCTTAGGCGATCGCGGAGTCGAAGGCGTTGGCTATCCGCCTCGACTCCTTCTCGGCGCTCCTAGATAATAATAACGAGGCCGCCCTGACGGCCTTTCCTCCTTCCCCCCAAGCTGGATAAGGAGGCCGGACTCCCAACGAGTCGGCGCGAATTGGCTTTAGGGCGAAACTATTTGTATTTTCCGCTTTTAGGCAAGGTGGAACGGAACGAGAAAAAGGAAGGGCGCGAGCCGTCAAGTATTCGGAAATTATCGCCAAAAGCGCTAGGCGCTTCGCGAGCGGGCGGCGGCTCAAACGGCGCGCGCCAAGGCCCTCATGGCGGGTCGCTCGGAACAGAGCTTTTCGCAGAGGCGCACGGTGTCAAAGACGGTTCCAGCGTAGAAGTCGGCCTGGTAAAAGTCTTTGAGGGCCGGGGTGACCTGAGCGCCGCTGATAAAAATATAGGGAACAATCTCCGCGCCCCGCAGGTCCCGCAAGGCCACGATGGTCTCCTCCAGACTGTGAAAGCAGCTGGTTAAAAGCACGCTTAAGCCAATCACGTCCGGTTTCCAGTCCTTGGCGCATTCCACGAAGTCTCGCTCGCTCACGTCCACGCCCAAATCCCGCACCTCAAAGCCGTAAGCGGCTAAGAGGGCCCCCGCGATGTTTTTGCCCAGGCCGTGGATTTCGCCCCTCACCGTCCCGATAGCGACCCTTCCCTTAAAATAGTTGCGGGCCCGCGAGAGCATCCTGGGGGAAATAAGCTTGATGACCCGGTTCATGATCTCGCCGGCCATGATCAGGGAGGCGATAAAGTACTCCCCCGAGTCATAGAGCTCGTTAATCTCGATCATGGCGGCTTCGCAGGCGGTGAGGATGTACTTGGGGGCCATGTCCTTTTCATTCAGTTTTTGGGTGATATCCAAAGAATTCCCTATTTCCAAGGAAATAAGGGACTGAATGAGATTGACCAAACCCAGGTTGTCAATATTACTCTTCATCCCACACCCCAATCTTGGTAGTAAAGGATATGAATTCCATCGGGGTCATGAACCAGCCGGTGCCCACGGGCTCGTCGGCGTACCCGTAGAAAGTGTAGCGAATCTTGAAAGCGGGGAGATTCGCCTGGGTCTGGAGGAGCGAGGCCTCGCTTTCGGTGAGAACGTAGGGCTCAAGCCGCAAAACGGACTTCTTCGCGAAGCTGTTCTTCTGGCCCGTAAAGAGGGAAGAGAGGGAGGAAGCCTCCATTTCCGCTTCCACGATGGGGGACTTGGGATCGTATTTGAGGCGCGCCTTGTTGAGGAGGAAAGGCCGACCCTTGTGGCTCACCAAGCGGATCATGGAGAGAATCATGGCGCCCGGCTCAATTTCCAGGGATTCCGCGGCTTTTTCCGAGGCCTCGGACATTCCGGCGGAAAGAATCTGGATCTCCACGTTGTCCTGGTCTTCCAGCCTGTCCAAAAGGCCTTCCATGTTGAAGTTGGCCCGGGTCCAGTCGGGGCCGCAGACAAAGGTCCCGCTGCCGTGCACCCTCCTCAGAAGACCCTGCTCGGCCAAGACGTGGATGGCCTGGCGGACGGTCATGACCGCGACCCCGTAAGTCTTGCTGATGGCGACTTCCGCGGGGATGCGCATGCCGGGGGTAAACTCGCCGCTGCTGATCTTATCTTTAATTAACGTGGCGAGCTGGATGTAAGCCGGGCCTTTGACGGCGCTCTTAATCTTAATATTGACGTTAGGCTCTAAAATGGTGGGAGGATTACGCATAATGACAAACACGCGATGGCGGGAACTAAGATAGAAGCCTTAAAATAAGGCTTAGGGTATTAACAATTATTATAACAAATTGATTTCTTTTGCCAAGACGCGCGCCCAAGGACCTTACCCGAAGCCCCCCGTTTAAGCCTTAAGCGCGCCGCCGGGCCGCTTTCGCCGCCCCGCGCGCCCCTCTCTCGGCTTTCCGCGGCTTTTCCCAAGCTCACGCGAAAGGGCCGCGAGGCGTGAGCCAGCCGCCCTTGGGCCGCGAGCGCCGGGGGCTTTACGCGAAATCCCCCGCCGCGCCGTGGGAAAGCTCCCATCGTCTATAAGAGGGGGCCGAGCCGCGCTCTCCCGCGGCGTTCCGCCCCCGTCCTTTCCTGAGCCCCCAGAGACCCACCGGAGCTTCCCGGAACCTTTAGAGCCTTTGGAAGCCTTTCGAAGCCCAGAGAACCCGCGAGAGGCCCCGAGAGGCCATCGTCGCCAAAGAGGAGAAATATCCCCTCCTCTTTCCTCTTCCCTCTCGCGGCGGCGCCGCGGGGAAGACGCTCCGCTCCCCCCAAACCTTCCAGCGGTCTTAAGGGGCCCTGGCGAGCCCATTTAAGCGCGCCCTCGCCCCGGGCCCGCGGTCCTCCACCGCTAGCCTCGCCTCCATCATTAATATAAGGATAAGGCCGACCGGACAGGATGGAAAGCGCGTCGCGCGGCGCGGCGCCGTCTTTAATCCTTCCGCTTGGAATAGCCTCGCGAGAGGCGCGAAACATACTCGCGCGGGGGGAAAACCGCTGAAAAAATAAGCCTTGTCCGAGGCTCGCGCCCTCTCCTCCGCGCTTTTCCGCCAACGCGCCGGAAAATAAAGGCCCTTTCGCCCTACCCTGGCCTATTGAACGCCCGTCACCATCCTCTTTCCCCCCGCCGTTTCTTTGACGGTTCCCCCGCCGAAGGGGCGCCTTTTATCATTAATATAGAGCGCGCCAGTCCAAGAGAAAAAAGAGCCAGGCGAAGCTCGCGTCTCTCGGACCCACCGCGCCTCGTTTTCTCCGCCTCCGCCGCGGGTCCTGGCCTGGCCTCCGGGCGCGGGCCTGGCCCGCGCTTTGACTCATTGGAAATGTCGCGAAGGCGGGAGCCCCTTTTCTCTTCAACTGGCGCCCCCCCAAAAAGACAAGAGGCCTCTTCGCGCGGAGCGGCCGAGGCGGCGAACGCTTGGAGGGCTAATCCCCAACACGCCCCTTCTCTCTTTCGCGAACTGAAGAGTGGCCCCGGAAGTAAGCTCAAAAGAAGGCGCGGGGTTCCGCCGTCCGCTGTCGCGCGGCGCGCGTCTTAATTTTGGCGAGCGCGGCCGCGCGAACGGCTCGCGCGAATATTCTTTACCTCCCCCCCCGAGCGCCGATAAATTTAGGATAATGAAAGCGAACGGAAACGAGTTTAAATGCGATAATAATATAACTAAAATTATTAATTTTTAACTATATGCTCAATAAAGACGATTAGTCGCGCTTTAAGACAAAAAGAGCGCGCGGGCGAGGCGGCTAAATCGCGCGGGGCTTGGCCCCTCCGCGCGAAAGACTATCTTGAGCGCTAAAATTGTAAAATTACTAATAAAAGCTATCAGCGCCCGCCGCGAGGGTCTCCCAATTCGCGAGGCCCAAAGCCCCGTCAAAGCCCCCGCGCGCGAACCCTCAATTCCGCGTTTGCCCTTTACTCGCGCGACTTTTTGGGAGAACCGCGCTTTTGAGTCACCCTCGCGCTCCACATAATCCGCCACGCCGATCGGGCGGCGGGCGACGCGTCAAAATATCCAGATTTCAGTTTCGTCAACTTTTTAAGTTATTTCGGTCGCTTAAGACTGAATAAGGGGCCGGGAAGGATCGTTTCCCGGGTTTGGGGAGCCTTCCCAAAGAGGTTTCGCTAATTTTTTTTGAGGGTCTAAATAAAAAAAATTGGGCCGTTTTCGCGCCGAAAAGGCCTCCAAAAGCCCTTTTTAAAGGCCTAAATAAAGATTTTTTTTAAGTTATTTCTGGAACTTAAGCCAAAAATTCATTTGATCAAAGGCGGCAAAAAAAAATATAGACATCTATAAGAATTCGCTTGCATTTGAAAACGCTTTTGGGTATAAAAAGAGTCAACCAAGGGGTCAACCCGAACCGACGCCTAACGCGGCGGCGAGGAAAGCCCGGCGGTTGCCCTGAAACTAAACAATCCCCCACAATTTGCCTCCATCCCCCGAGGCGCTAACTCGTGGAAAGTGTGTCAGCTCCCCCCCAGGCTGTCCCCACGGTTCGTGGTTCCCGCTAGGAAAGCGAATAAACACGGAGAAATCTCTTAGCCTTACCTGTTTTCCCCCAACCGTCTAGGAGTAGACAATGCGGACCATTTTGATCTCGGGATTTCTCGGGTCCGGTAAAACCTCAACGCTCCTAAACTTGGCGACCTACCTCGCGCGAAAGGATGGTCCCCAATCGGTTGTTATTTTGGAAAACGAAATCGGAGAGACGAGCGCGGGTTGTCCGAACGTGGGCCAAACCCCGTTCTTCACTAAGGACCTGAGCCGGGGCTGTATAGGCTGTACCTCGATGTACGGCGACATGAACGACACTCTCGACGAGATCCAATCCCGCCTCCATCCCTCTTTCCTCCTCATCGAAACTTCCGCCCTCTCGCACCAGACCATCCTTGACATAATCCATCAAGCCCTTCGCCCCGAAATTGAGCCCTACTGCGTTTTACTGATCAACGCGCGGGAAGGCCCCTATCCGGAAGAAGGAAATTTTCCGCTTTTCGCCAATCTAGTGGAAAAAGCCTCCCTGGTCCTCGTCAACAAAGTTGAGGGCCTAGGCCAGGACGAACTGGATAAAGTCACCTCCCAAATCGTCGAGCTGAACCCGAGCTGTCGGTTACAGATCGTTAACGCCGTCCAAGACGACTTGGACGACCTTTGGGAGCCGCTCTGGAATCCGCCGCCGCCCCTCGAGCCTGAGGCTTCGGCGACGCTCTCTTACTGACCTGACCCCCTCGGGGTCCGCGGCGGCTTTGACCCGCCCACGAGTTTGGCTACCCCCTTTTGGCCAAAGGCAAGGCGGCCAATCCCCAATCCCCCACGATTTATCGGGCGGAATTAACTGGGAAGAAACCTTCCGGGAATTCTTTCGGGATTGGAAATCACCTGCGCCATTCAGGTGGAGATTTAAGGCGCTGGCGCCAGTGACCTGATTCTCGAAAACCCTAAAAATGGCATGTCCTTCTTCGCGGAACTGGCAGTCCCGGACTCCGCCTGGCCTTAAAGCCTCGCGGACGCCACTCCAAACTTAGCGGACGCCAATCGCTGCCCTGGTATACGAAAGAGATCCTAGTTAGACTCCACGGGATCGCCTCTCGATCCCAAATTAGTCCTGAGTCGGGCTTCAATCTACTGTCTTTTTTAAGTAACGACTCTTTTCGGTACCGATTTATTTTAGTCCCCCGGCCCACCAGAAGTCCTGGCGGACCCATTTAACCAACACCCCTTTGTACATCGGAGGTAGCCTTAATGTTGTACAATACCCTGGCCATCAGCAATCCTGATGACCTTATTTTCGGAACCGCGCCCAAGCCCGTTAAGACCCGTAACTACGGCCTCTTAATCGGCGGCGGCACCCTCTACCCCGAACTGAACTTCACCGTTCCGGGGATGAAGCTTGAGCAGTCCACCTTGAAGGAAATGTACGGTCACTACGAGCAGATCGTCCGCGACGCCCTGAAGCGCGCCGGCGAGCTCGAGTCCCCGGGCGTCGTCCTCGAGTGCGAAACCCTCCCCCAGCAGACCGAGTTCCCCGAGTGGTCCGAGACCATCGCCAAGATCCTCCTCGAGGGGATGGCGAAGGAAAACGCTCGTTCCGGCCTCAAGAGCGCCCTGCGCTACACCCCGAACGACAACCGCGACATGATCCGCCCCCCGCTTATGCGGAGCGGCTACCACCTGGAGAGAATGCTCGACACTTTTGAGAGGGTGACCAAAGCCGGCGCCGACCTCATCAGCATCGAGTCCATCGGCGGCAAAGAGACCCACGACGAGTCCTTGATCAAGTGCAAAATCGACGAAGTCATCTTCGCCCTCTCCGTCCTCTGCACCCGCGACATGAAGTTCCTCTGGGATCACATCGTCTCCATCTGTAACAAGAACGGCGCCACCCCGGCTGGCGACAGCTGCTGCGGCTTCGCCAACACCGCCATGGTTTTGGCCGAGCAGCACTTAATCCCGAACTCCTTCTCCGCCATCGTCCGCGTGCTCGGCACCGTCCGCGCCATCGTGGCCGTCGAGTGCGGCGCCAAGGGCCCGGGCAAAGACTGCGCCTACGAGAATCCCTTCCTGAAGGCCATCACCGGTAACCCGTCCTCCGGCGAAGGCAAGACCGCCGCTTGCGCGCACCTCAGCCCGGTCGGCAACATCGCGTCCGCCTACACCGATCTGTGGTCCAACGAGTCCGTGCAGAACATCATGCTGCTCGGCGCCATGGCCCCCACCTCCTACATGGAGTCCCTGATCTACGACTGCCGCCTCTACAACGGCCTGAAGCAGCAGGGCCACGGTCGGATCCTCCGCGACGCCCTCGTCCGCTCCGACGCTCCCCTGGATAGCCGCGCTTTCGTGTTCACGCCCGACAACGTTATCCTCTTCTCCAAAACCATCGCCAACAGCACCGACTACTACGACGCGGCCAAAAACGTGTCCAAAGTCGTCGCGCAGACCATCCTCCTCGGCGGCCAGAAGGGCCTCACCAGGGTCGCGAAGCCCGAAGTCCGTTACCTGCAGAAGGTCATCGAGACCGTCGATTCCCTCCCCTCCGACGTGGGTAACTTCATCGACCAGATGCTCAAGAAGATCGACACCACCAAGCTCAACCTCAAAGAGTACGACCTGTAGGATTTTCTTCAGCCACTAGCCTAGACTAAGTAACCCAAGGTTTTCCGACCCCCCGTTGGACGACCTTCCTCCGGAAGCCGGAAACCTTGGGTTCTTAATATAGCGAGGGCGCCGCTAAGTAGCTTTGAAGGCTGTTTTCGGAACACCCTTTAACTATGGCGACAATGAACGTAGTCTACCTTGAGGGGTAAACGAAATTCTTTTGAGCGGTTACGGCTCTTACCCCCCTTTAGGGTTATTTAAAAGTCCCCCGCTTGTCCTTTTGTCCTTTGACCTGACCTTCCGACCTCTTGACCTTTCGTTCTTTTGCCCTTATGTTTTCTCTTTGGGTTAAACTCTGTCGTTTAACTCTTCCAGCGCCGCCAACGCACAACACCAACCGTAGCCGGCGCGCCCATTCACATTTATCGTTTTTCAGTCCATTCTGAAAAAGGAGAGCCGTTCCATGACCATTCAAGACATTTACAAAGCAGTAGTTGACTTCGATGACGAGGCAGTGCCTGGTCTCATCGAAAAGGAAATTAAGGCGGGGACCGACGCGAAGAAGATCCTCGACGAGGGCCTCATCGCCGCCATGGACTACGTTGGCAAGCTCTTCTCCGAGGGCGAGCTCTTCGTGCCCGAGATGCTGATGGCCGCCACCGCCATGAAGGCGGGCCTCAACATCCTCAAGCCCCAGCTGGCCAAGTCCGGCGGCGCCACCATCGGCGTTGTCGTGATCGGCACCGTGAAGGGCGACCTCCACGACATCGGCAAAAACCTCGTTGGCATGATGCTCGAAGGCGGCGGCTTTGAGGTCTACGACCTCGGCGCCGACGTTGAGCCCGCGAAGTTCGTCGCGGCCGCCAAAGAGAAGAAGGCCAACATCGTTGGTCTCTCCGCCCTCCTCACCACCACGATGCCCTACATGGAAGACACCGTTAACGCCTTGAAAGAGGCCGGTCTCACCTCCAAGGTCATCATCGGTGGCGCCCCCGTCACCGCCGCCTACGCCGAGAAGATCGGCGCCGCCGGTTACTCCGATGACGCCCCGGGCGCCGTCGAGCTGGCCCGCAGCTTGGTGAAGTAATAATCTCAAACTAAACGCGATGGGATTTGGGCGCGCCTTAAGGCTCCTCAAGCTTAAGGCGCCCTAATTCCCCTTTTGGGAACCGCCATCCCGTTCGCGACCCTTCAAAGCCTCTGAAATAGCCCTTCCGGGATTCCTCACGATCCCGGCGTATTTTGGGAGGCGCCCGTTCTTGGCCTTTACTCACTCCAGTTCTCCAGTTTAAATGAGGCCTATGAATAATGGCGGTTTTTTATTCATAGGCCTCATTTTTTTCGCCTTTCGCCTCCATGACAGGCCATGCTTTCCCTATCCCCCCGAAAAAAATATTTTTCACCGGGCCCGCCCCTTTAGGGACGCGCGACACGGGCTTTTTCCCGCCTCCCCTCGCTTTTTTGACCGCCCATTTCCTAGAGGGCGGCCTTCAAATTAACCCTCAAAAAATCTTGGGGAGGGCTTGAATCGCCTTGGCGGTTATTGTATAATCTCGCCACGCAAACCAAAAGGCGGGGCTCCAAGCCATTTCTCGCGGTCTTCTAACGATTTCGCGCGAGCCCACGCCAACGCGCCTCCTTACAAGGAAGGTTCAATGACCATCCTTTATTTTCCCAAAATAAGGAATTTTATTTTTCCCCTTTTTGCTTTACGGGAAAGGCGCCTATTTCGCTCGATTTCTTTCTCCACCCCGTTATTTCGGGGCGACATTAACCACCGCCTGATAGGCGGGGCCGGAAAAGGCCTATTTTAACGCGTCCACTAGGAAGACGCGCTTGTAAGGTGACATCTGATGATTATCGTAGGTGAATTAATCAACGCCAGCCGCAAAAAGATCAGGGAAGCGATTGAAAAAGCTGACGTGGATTACATCCAGAACATCGCTAAGGAGCAGGACAAAGCCGGCGCCGATTACGTGGACGTTAACGCTGGCGTCTTCGTCGGCGAAGAGCCCGAAAAGCTGGTGTGGCTGGTCAAAACCGTTCAGGCCGTCGTGGACAAGCCCCTCGCCCTGGACAGCCCGGATCCCAAGGCTATCGAAGCCGCCATGAAGGTCCACAAAGGCACCCCCATGCTGAACTCCATCTCCATGGAGTCCGAGCGCTGGGCTAAACTTTCCCCGGTTATCGCCAACACGGACATTAAAGTCGTCTCCCTGTGCATGAGCGACGCCGGCATGCCCACCACCGCCGCCGACCGCGTGAAAATCGCCGGCGACCTCGTGGCTGGACTCACCAGCATCAAAATCCCGATGGAGAACATCTACATCGATCCCCTGGTCCAGCCCGTGGGCACCGACTACACCTTCGGCATTGAGTTCCTGAAGGCCGTCACCCAGATCAAAGAGAAATTCCAGGGCCTCCATATCATGTGCGGCCTTTCCAACATCAGCTTCGGCCTCCCGGAGCGCAAGTTCCTCAACCGCATCTTCATGGGCCAGGCCATCCTGTCCGGTCTCGACGGCGCCATCATCGATCCTCTCGACAAGGCTATGATGGGCACCATCGCCGGCGCCGTCTCCTTGGTCGGCAAGGACAAGGGCTGCCGCGGCTACCTCAAGGCCTTCCGCGGCGGACTGGTCGCTTCCTAAGCGAGACCTTCCGCGAGGAGCCTTTTTTTCCAAAGCCCCTCAACTTCGCGCGGGCGGCGCTCGTCGCCTTCGCGAATTTAATCCCACCCACATATTTCCCCCCTTTGATTTTTTCCCACCGTCCTTTATCCGCCCCGAATCTGCCGATCGGGGCGGATTGTTTTTTGAGGCCTTCTTTCCGCCGCTTCCCGCCCGCCAAGGCGAGAGCGCCTTGGCGGGCTAGGGGCTTGTCGGGATCCCCCATAAAGCCAGCCGCCGGCGCGCCTGACGCGCGCCGCTTCTTTTTTCCGCTCCCCGGCCTCTCCACCGCGGCGGGGCGGACCACCCTCGCGCGAGTGGGAGGCGCGCGGCGCTTTTCCCTCGCCCGCCCCCGCGCGCCCATGTCCGCAAGATTAATTTTTGACATATTTTCTAAATCTTTAAGGCTTGTATATACTAAGATGAATCGCCAGGCGCGCCCCCTCCCGAGAGAAGCCTCGCCTTTTCCCAGCCCGGCCCGGCCGCGACTCCCCGCGACCGACGCCTCGGGAGAGCCCTCCCCGTGGAGATAATTAGCGTTCCCCGAAAGGCCCTCGCCGCGCCGCGCGCTCTTGTCGGAGGCCGCTCCCAGGCGACGTAAAGCCGCCTTCGGGCTAGCTACCCTCCCCTTACGCCCTTTGCCAAAGCGAGGCCCAATCTTGCGCAAAATCGTCATCGTCTCCCGCGACGCCCCTGAGCCCCTCGCGCTTTCCGCTTGGACCGTTTCCTTTTTAAAGGAAAAACTGGGCTCTTCCGTCCAGACGCTTTTGGACATAAACCCACCCCGAGAGGGAGACGCCATTGAGCCCGCGCGCCTGCGCCCGGATCTCATTGTCTCTTTGGGCGGCGACGGCACCATTCTTTACGCCTCCCGCCGCTGGGCCTGCCGCGGAACCCCTATTTTAGGGGTCAATCTTGGGAATTTAGGCTTTCTGGCCGAAGTCGAGCCGAAAAACTATCCCGAGCTTTTAGAGCTGACCTTGAACGGCCAGGCCGAGTTGGAGGAAAGATCCGCCCTTGATATTGCCGTTACCCGCGACGGCAAGACTTCTAGCCCCCTCTTCGCGATCAACGAGGCCGTAATCAACAAAGGCGCTTTATCCAGAATCTGTAACCTTAAGCTTTCCGTCGACGGGTCCCAAAGCTGGAGCTACCGGGCCGACGGGCTCATCATCTCCACCACCACGGGCTCCACGGCCTACAATCTCTCCGCCGGTGGCCCGGTGGTCCATCCCACCCTCGCGGCCATCGTGGTAACGCCTATCTGCCCCTTTACCCTTTCGAGCCGCCCTTTAGTCCTCCCCTTAAGCTCCAAAATCGAGGTTTACGTCGACAAAAGCGCGCCTAAAATCAATCTCACCACGGACGGCGCTTATAGCCGCTCCCTGCGCGCCGGGGACGAGGTCAAGGCCGTCCGCTCCAAGACCGTGGTCCGGCTGGTCAAAAACCCCAGCCGCCGCTACCTCGACACGCTCCAATGCAAGTTGGGGCTCTTTGGGGAAAAGAGCCGTTAGGGCCCTGGGGAAGGCGCGGCGCGGGAGAGGCGTTTTTAAGGCGCGTTTCCTCCGCGGCCCGCGCGCGATGAGCCCTTCAATCCCCGCGCGACCTTGAGGGAGGAAAATTTGGGAGGGGACAAGGATTTCATCCCAACGCGCCTCCTTCGCGGCGCGCCTTTTAACGGTGGCCGCGCGGTCGTTCCCCGAGGGGTCGCGAGTCCCCGCGCGCGTCAAGGCGCCCCCGAGCGCCCGCGAGCCCCTTGGAGCGCGCGCCGGCGCGACAAGCGCGGCGGCGCGCGACCATTCAAAAAAGTCCCGAAAGACAAGATAAGCAAAGCGAAAGCGAGGCGGCGACAAGGCGGCGACAAGGCGCGACAAGGCGCGACAGGACGAAAACGAGGCGGCGGCGAGAAGCGAGCGAGGCGGAAACAGGGCGCCGACAAGGGGGCGGCGAGGCGGAACAAAGGCTACGCGCGGTCGGCGAGGGGTCAGATTTTCAGGTTGATGACGGCGCCCAGCATGGCGTCTACCGTGGGAATAACCTTGGCGTTGGCTTGATAGCCGCGCTGGGTGACGATCAGGGAGACCATCTCCGTGGCGATGTCCGTGTCCGAGCCCTCCACGTAACCCTGGGGGACCCAGGCGGCGGCGTTGGGATCGCGGGGGAGCCCGGGCGCCGGAATAAGGGGCCCGGAAGAGCGCGCGCCCGCCTGAACGTTCGGCGCCACGCCGGAATAACGGGGCAGATCGGCGTACGTCGTCCGGCTCGCCTTAAAGCCGTCCGTCAGGACGTTGGCCAAGTTATGGGCGGTCACCCGCGTCCCCACGCCAAAGGCCTCCAGGGCGGTAACGCTGGGATACATGGCGGAAATGAGGCTCACGGAAACTCCTTAAAGCGCGAACTCGCGCGCGAGGGCCTTGGGGCCGCCCCGGCGGCCCCGCTCGGGCCCAGGCGCGCCATGGGGCGCGAAGGGCCCAAAGGCCTTCAAAGGCCTCGCGCTTTTTCAATACTACCAAAGAAAGCGGCGAAAAAAAAACTAATTTAAACCTTCCTGGGAGTGGCGGGCCCAGCCCAAGACGCGAGGATTTTGCCCCTCGCGCCTTCCCCGCGGACGCGCTCCCTTTTTCCCCCGGGGCCTCGGGGCGGCGCCCGCTCTTTCCGCGGCGCCCCAAGCGCGGGACTCGAAAAAGGGCCCGCCCCTATCTCCGCGCTTTTTCTCTCCTAGGAGCCTTTCCACGCCCAGCCGCGCGTAAAGCCCCTCCGGCGAGCCCCGCGGCGCGAAAGAGGGCCCTTGGGGAGCGTCCGCGCGCGGGCGCCGCCCTTCGCCGCCCCTTTTTCCCGGGGGTCCGAGAAGAAAAACCTTCAATTCGCGTAAAAAATAAAGTAAAATACTGGCGTTCCTTTGAGGAAACGTATCTCGCGACCGCCCCCTACTAAGCTCGGGAAGGTTTTTGATTTGTGCTGATCTTAACTAGAAAAATCGGCGAAACGGTCACCATCGGAGACGACATCAAGGTCAAAGTGGTGGAGGTCAAAGGGCGCCAGGTCCGTCTCGGCATCACCGCGCCCAGCGAGTGGGCTGTCCATCGGGAAGAGATTTTTTTGAAAATCCAGGAGCAAAACCTGGAATCGCTGGCCACCGAGCCGCAGGATTTGGAAACCGCCGCGCAGCTCTGGACCCAGAAAAAACCCCTCGCCAGCCTCTGATCTTTACCCCCCAAAGTATCTTGCGAAGACCCTCTGGAGGGCCAACGACTCATAATGCTTAAACTTTCGACCAAAAGATTTGGGGAAATGGAAATTCCCGAAGAATCCGTTGTCTCCGTCCTCGGAGGAATTATCGGTTTTCCCGATTTAATCCGTTACGTCCTCATCCAAAGACCCCACGACGCGCCCTTCTATTGGCTGCAATGCCTGGACGATCCCACCTTGGCCCTGGTCCTCGTCAATCCCGTCCTCTTCAAGGAGGACTATTCCCCGACGCTGCCCAATGGGCTCCGGGAAGAGTTAGGCGCCGAGGAGGGGGAGATTACCCTCTTCGCCATCGTCACTATCCCCGCGGGCCGCCCCCAGGACATGACCGCCAACCTCCTAGGCCCCTTGGCCATGAACCCGAAAACGCGCAAGGCCCGGCAGCTGGTTTTGGACGATAGGCTTTACGGGCACCGCCACCCCATTATCCCCGCGTAAAAAAATGAAATCTCCCCCTCCCTCCCCCCCGGAGGCCCCTCCGGGGGAAGCGCCCGCGACTCCCAGCGCCCCCGCGCGAGACCCGCGCGGAGAAGCCACGGACGCGAGCGAGGATTTAGTGGGCGCTTTTCTCGCCTACCTCGCCGTCGTCAAAAACCGCTCCCCCCACACGGTCCAAGCCTACGGGCGCGATTTGCGCGCCTTCGCGGCTTTTTTGGGACAGCGGGGGGTATCCCTTTTAGCGCCCCCCAAACCCATTCTGCGCTCCTATATCCTCAATCTGCGCGGCGCCCTCCAAAACTCCTCCATCGCCCGGGCCCTTTCCGCCGTGCGCGCTTTTTACCGCCACCTCATCCGCGAAGGGCGCCTGGACGCGAACCCCGCCCAAAATCTCGCGAGCCCCAAAATCCCGCTCCACCACCCCCAAATACCCGGCGTCCAGGAAACCCAAAGGCTCTTGGACTCCCCTTCCGCCCCGACCGGGAACGCGGCGCGCCTTGAGGCGAGCCTTTTGGCTGGCCCTCGCGCGGATCTTAGCGCGGATCCAAACGTGAAGCTGAGCGCGGATCCTAGCGTGGATCTTAGTTCGGACCCAAGCGCGGACAGCGGGATGGGCTTTCGGGCCACCCCCCGGGCCGCGCGCGCCGCCGCCCGCGCCCGCGCCAGACACGGCGCCCGCGACCAGGCCCTCTTGGAGCTCGCCTATTCCTCGGGTTTGCGGGTGAGCGAACTCGTCGGCTTAAACCCCGAAGACGTTAATTTTAAGGCCCGGGAGGTTTGGGTCCGCTCCGGCAAAGGCGGCAAAGACCGTTTTGTCCCCGTGGGGATTCCGGCTCTAAAGGCCCTGGAGGAATACGCGCGGGCGCGACCCCTCTACGACGGCCCCCCCGGCGCCGCGCCCTCCCCGGCCCTCTTTCGCGGCGCCCGGGGCCGCCGGCTCCAACCCCGCGAGGCGCGGCGCGTTTTAGCCCGCCGCCTGAAGGAAACGGGCTTGAGCCCGCGCTACAGCCCCCACAGCCTCCGCCACGCCTTCGCCACCCACCTGCTCGCCAACGGAGCCGATCTCAAATCCATCAAAGACATGCTGGGACACGTCTCCCTCAACGCCACCCAGCGCTATCTCCACTTGGACGTCTCCGCCCTCCGCGCGGCTTACGCGGCCCATCCCCGGGCGCGCGCCGCGCCGCCAAGAAATTCCCTCCCTTCAATCCCCCATCCCCCGGCCCCGCCGCGCGGCGGGAAAGGATAGACATTTAGTTTAAATTAAGCGAAAATTGGCGACATGTTTTTTTCCGCCGGGGGAGCGCGCCTCCCCCCCCTGGGAGCCGCGCGCTTTTTTTTAAGGGAAAAAGCTTTCCGTCGCGCGCGGGCCCGTTTATCTTTAGGCCGCGAGACTTTAAAGAAACAAGATTTAAACCACAAGGATTTCTTCCGCCATGGGCAAACGCGACAGCCTCTATCCGGGCCGCCATCGGAGCACCACTATTATCATGGTTCGCCACGGAGGGGTGGTGGCCGTGGCCGGCGACGGCCAGGTGAGCCAGGGCGACATTATTATCAAGCACACCGCCAAAAAGATCCGCCGGCTCTACCAGGACCGCGTTATCTGCGGTTTCGCGGGCTCCACTGCCGACGCTTTGACGATCTTGGAAAAATTTGAGGACTACCTCTCCAAGTACAGCGGCAACTTTACCCGGGCCGCGGTGGAACTCACCAAAAAATGGCGCGTCGACAGAGGCCTCCGGCACTTGGAAGCGATCCTCCTGGCCGCCGACAAGGACAAATGCCTCATGATCTCCGGCAACGGCGACGTCTTGGAGCCCGACGACAATATCCTCGCGACCGGCTCCGGTGGCCAGTACGCCTTAGCCGCGGCCCGGGCCCTCATTCGGGAAGCCCCGAGCCTGGACGCCGCGCGGATCTGCCGGGTCTCTTTAAAAATCGCCTCCGAAATCTGCCTTTACACTAACGAACACGTTATACTGGAGACTTTAGAGTCCGGCCCCGAGCCGGCCGCCCCCGCGCGCTAGCCCGCGCGGTTTCTCCTTCCTCGGCCACGCGGCTTCCCCGCCACCGTTTCCTCTGGGGGGCCGCGCTTCTTTTTTCCCCTCAATAAAGGGAGAACGTCTCTCGGCGCCCGCGCGGCCATTTCCGCGCTTTTTATTTAAGGCGCGGGGCCGCCTTCCGCCTTTGGGCCCCAAGGCGCCTCAAGGCCAGCCGCGTCGGGCCGCCCGCCGGGACGGCGCTTTTTTTGAGGGCGACGCGCCCGGCGAACGCCCCGCGCGCGGGCGGACGCTCTCGCGGCGTTAGTTATTTAAAACGCGGCTCATGGGAGTCGCCTCCGTTTTTTTTAGGAAAATTGGATGAACGCAAACACCCCCTTCGACAAATCACGCCTCGGCGACGAAATGACCTTAACCCCCAAAGAAATAGTCGCCGAGCTGGATCGCTATATCATCGGCCAGAGCCAAGCCAAAAGGGCCGTGGCCATCGCCCTCCGGAACCGCTGGCGCAGGCTCCAGGCCCCGGTAGACATGCGCGACGAGATAGCCCCCAAGAACATCATCATGATCGGGCCCACGGGGGTCGGCAAAACGGAAATCGCCCGCCGCCTCGCCAAGCTCACCCGCTCCCCCTTCATGAAGGTGGAGGCCTCCAAGTACACCGAGGTCGGCTACGTTGGCCGCGACGTGGAATCCATGATCCGGGAGCTCATGGATCTGGCCGTGGCCATGGTCACCTCCGAAGAGCGGGAGAAAATGTCCGCCAAGGCCTTTGAGATGGCCGAGGATAAGATCCTCGATCTCCTCCTGCCGGGTTACAACAAAGCCGAAAAGAGCAAAAACTCCGCCACCGGGGAATCCCATCCCCTCACCACCCGTTCCAAGCTCCGCCGCCTCCTGAAGGAAAAGCGCCTGGAAGACCGCCTCATTCCTTTGGAGGTGGAACAGTCCATGCCCCAGCCCATGACCCGCATCTTCACCAACATCGGCCTCGACGAGATGGAGAAAAACTTAAACGACGCCATGAGCCAGCTCTTTCCCAAAAAGAGCCACCGCCGCATGGTGAAAGTGCGCGAGGCCCGGGAAATCCTCGTCCAAGAGGAAGCCAACCGCCTGGTGGAAATGGAAAAAGTGGTCGCCGAGGCCAAAATCCGGGTCGAGCAGCACGGCCTCATCTTTATCGACGAAATCGACAAGGTGGCGGGCAAAGAGTCGCGCTCGGGCCCCGACATCAGCCGGGAGGGCGTCCAGAGGGATCTCCTGCCCCTGGTCGAGGGCTCCACGGTCCCCACCAAGCACGGCCCCATCAAAACCGACCATATCCTCTTTATCGCCGCCGGGGCCTTCCACGTCTCGAAACCCTCGGATCTCATTCCCGAACTCCAGGGCCGTTTCCCCATCCGCGTGGAACTCTCCTCCCTGACGAAAGACGATTTCACGCGCATCCTCACGGAGCCTAAAAACGCGCTTATCAGCCAGTACCAGACCTTGCTAGCGACCGAGGAGGTCTCTTTGGAGTTCACGGCCGAGGCGGTGGAAGAATTGGCGGCCATGGCCTGCGAGGTCAACGAAAAGCAGGAAAACATCGGCGCCCGCCGCCTTTCCACCATCATGGAAAAACTCCTCGACGAAGTCTCCTTCAGCGCCCCGGAGATCAGCCCCACCACGATCAAAGTCACCAAGGATTACGTCCGGGAAAAGCTTTCCGACGTGGTGGAAGACGTGGACCTGACCAGATATATCCTCTAAGGGAAAGACCGTGCCCGCCAGCCCCCCCACTCCCGACGCGATCCGCGCCGAGCATTTAACCGAGGCCCTCCCCTATATCCTCCGCTACCGGGGCGCCACCGTGGCCATTAAGTTCGGGGGGCACGCCATGCTCTCCGAGCCTCTGATTGACGCCTTCGCCCGCGACGTGACCCTCCTAAGGCTCTTGGGCCTCAAACCCGTCGTGGTCCACGGGGGCGGCCCCCAGATCAGCCAAACCCTCAGCCGCCTCAACATCGAGACGCGCTTCGTGGAAGGCCTCCGCTATACCGATAGCGCCACCATGGAAGTGGTGGAAATGGTCTTAGGCGCCATCGGCAAGGACCTGGTCTGCCGCGTCGGCCGCGCCGGCGGCGCCGCCGTGGGGCTTTCCGGGAAAGACGCCTCGCTCATCTTCGCGGTTAAAAAAGAGATCCAAAAACCCGCGAAAGACCCCGGCGAGCCCTTCGAGACGGTGGACATCGGCCTCGTGGGAACGCCCGTCGCCGTCAACGTCGAGCTTTTGGAGAGCCTGGCGCGCGGGGATTTTATCCCCATTATCGCCCCCGTGGGGACCGATGTCTTCGGGTCCACCTTCAACGTCAACGCCGACACGGCGGCCTCGGCCATCGCCGTGGCCTTAAAGGCCCGCCGGCTCATCCTCCTCACTGACGTGGAGGGGGTCTTGGATTCCGCGGGCAAGCTGATCCCGACCCTCTCCGAGGCCGAGATAGCGGAAATGAGCGCGAGGGGCCTCATCACGGGAGGCATGATCCCCAAGCTGGAATGCTGCCTGGAGGCCTTAAGGGACGGCTGCGAAAGCGCCTCCATTATCGACGGGCGCGTCCCCCATTCCCTCCTTTTGGAAATCTTTACCCATAAGGGCTCGGGCACGGAAATAGTTCTGGGCGAAAGGGAGTTTCCCCCCGCCTAAAAACCGTCCGCGGGCGCAGCGAACCCCTTGGGCGCGCCTTCTCGACACGCGGCCATAAGACGCGGTAAAATGCCCTTATATGGCGCGAGAGCCCGCCGGACGCTTTTCTTTTTCCCCCCCTTTAATCTTTCGCTTGAAAACGCCAGCTTTTTTGGGCGCGCGGCTCCCCCGCGAGGGAGGCGCGCGAAAAGGGCCCTTTTTTTCCCGGGCGCGAACGCGCCGCGCTTTTTTAACGCCCCCTTAGCCGCCCTGGCGCGGTCGCCCTCCCCCTCGCGCGACCTTCCCGCCCCACGGGCGCGAACCCTTCCCCAGCGGGCGCGACCCTTTCCCCGTCGGCCAAGCGCCGACCGCGGCGCTCCCCCTGGCGCGGCGGCCCTCGCGCGACAGCTCTAACCCATCAATCTCGCGCGTCGCCCGCGCGCTCTCTTGGACGGCCTTACGCCCCCCAGCCCAGGCCCCCGCTTCCGGCGGGCGGGAAAAACCCCAAAGAGGCCGCGCGCTTTTTTCCCGCCAAGCCTTTCTTCCCGCGAGCCTTCTTTCCCGCGAGCCTTCTTTCCGTCTCCAAGCGCTTTTTCGAAGGGGATCGCGCGCCCGTTATTTTCGGTGCCGACACATGACTGACTCTCCCATGTCCACCAGCGCGATCCTCGCGCTGGCCGACCAATGCCTTTTAAAGAACGTGAACCGGATTCCCCTCTCCTTCGTCAAAGGCGAAGGCCTCAAGCTTTGGGATCCCGAGGGCCGCGTCTATTGGGACTTTATCGGCGGCATCGCGGTCTGCGCCTTTGGGCACGCGCCGCCCTTTATGGCCGAGGTCCTCCATAAGCAGGCCCAAGAGCTCGTCCACGTCAGCAATCTTTTCTATAACGAGCCCATGGTCCGCCTGGCCGCCAAACTGACGGAAGCCTCGGGCCTCGCGCGCGCCTTCTTCGCCAACAGCGGGGCCGAGGCCAACGAGACAGCCTTCAAGATGGCCCGCAAATACGGAAAAGACAAATACGGGGAGGGCCGTTATAAAATTGTCAGCGCCCACAACTCCTTCCACGGGCGCACCCTGGGGGCGGTCTCCCTCACGGGCCAGCCCTCCGTCCAGGCGGGCTTCGCGCCCCTGGTCCCGGGGACGCTTTTTGTCCCCTTCGGGGATATTAAAGCCCTCGACGAGGCCCTGGACGAGACCGTGGCCGGCGTTATTTTAGAGCCCATCCAGGGGGAAGGGGGCGTGACCCTCCCGCCGGAAGGCTATTTTCCGCGGGTCAAGGCGCTCTGCCAAGAGCGGGGCGCCCTCTTAATCTTTGACGAGGTCCAAACGGGCCTGGGCCGGACCGGGACGGATTTCGCCTTCCGCCATTTTGGCGCGACGCCCGACATTATGACCCTCGGCAAGGCCTTAGGCTCGGGCTACCCCGTGGGGGCCTGTCTCGCGACGGAAGAGGCGGCCGCCGCCTTAGGCCCCGGGACCCATTCCACCACGGTGGGCGGGGCCCCCTTAGGCATGGCCGTCGCCTTGGAGCTCGTCGCGAGGATCCTCGAACCCGCTTTCCTCCAAAGAGTCGCCTCCGTCGGGGATTACTTTAAAAAGGGCCTTTTAACTCTCCCCAAGAGCTATCCGGCTCTCGTGGAAGGGGTCCGGGGCCTGGGGCTGCTCTTAGGCCTCAATCTCAAGATCCCCGCCGCTCCCCTGACCGTTCTCTTGCGCGAGCGGGGCTTTCTGGTCAACGCGACGGCCGGGACGGTTTTGCGCTTCGTGCCTCCCCTCACGGTCACGGAAAAAGAAATTGACCTTTTGCTGGAGGCTTTAAGCGCCGTTCTCGCTTCCCAGTAGCTTCCCCGCGCGCGGCTTTTCCATTGAAGCGGGCTATTTGTAAAGGTGCGCTATGCCCAAACACTACATCACCTTCCGGGATCTCAGTAAAGACGAGTATTACCACCTCTTCGAGAGAACCCGCGAACTCAAGCGCGAAAGGCGCGCTCACTCCTATTTCCGGCCCCACTTGGGCGGTCGGGCCGTGGCCCTTCTTTTCAGCAAAAATTCCACCCGCACCCGGATGAGCTTTGAGTGCGCCGTAAACGAGCTGGGGGGCCACGCCATCGTCCTCAACCTGGGCGACTCCCAATGGGCCCGGGGCGAGCCGCTGTCCCACACCGCCCGGGTCATGTCCCGCTACGTGGCGGGCGTCGTCATCCGCCACGACAAGGAAGCGGAACTTACGGAAGTGGCCAAGTGGTCCTCCGTCCCCGTGGTCAATTCCCTCACCGACGAGCGCCATCCCTGCCAGGTCTTGGGCGATCTCTTCACGGTCACGGAAAATCTCGGCGGCCAGCCGCTGGAAAAACAGCTCTTCTGCTGGATCGGCGACGGGGTCAACATGGCCAACACCTGGCTGGAGGCCGCGGCGGTCTTGGGCTTTCCCTTAAACCTCGCCATCCCCGAAGGCTACGGGCCCGATCCGGACGTCTTAAGGGACGCGCGCGGGGATAACCCCCAAATTAAGCTTTGCGCGACTCCCCAAGAGGCCGCCAAGGGGGCCTTCGTCGTGACCACGGACGTTTTCGCGTCCATGGGCTTTGAGGGGGAAAGGGAAAAAAGGCTCAAAGACTTCAAAGGCTTCCAGGTGGATTCCGCGCTCATGGCCCTCGCCGCCCCCAAGGCCATTTTCCTCCACTGCCTTCCCGCCCATCCCGGCGAGGAGGTGACGGAAGAAGTCATCGAAAGCCCGGCCTCGGTGGTCTTTGACGAGGCGGAAAACCGGCTCCACGCCCAAAAAGCCCTCCTCGAGTACCTGATTCCGGCGCTCTAGAACCCGTTCCCCTCGCTTCCTTTCCGCCCCGCGGCCCGTCGCGGCGGCTTACCCCGCCGCCGCCCGCGGAGGCCAACTTAAAGGCTTCGGGTGATCATCAAATCCGACTATTTAGTCATGGGCTCCGGCATCGCGGGCTTAAGCTTCGCCTTAAAAGCCGCGGAACATGGGACGGTAAGCGTTCTTTCCAAACTAGTCGCCTCGGACACCAACACCAATCTCGCCCAGGGCGGAATCGCCGCGGTCATGGGCCCCGACGACGATTTAAAGTTTCACGTCCAAGACACCCTGGAGAGCGGCTCGGGCCTCTGTCACTTAGACGCCGTGGAGACCGTGGTCCAGGCGGGTCCCCAGATGATCGCGGAACTGCGGGCCTTGGGCGTCCCTTTTTCCACGCTGGAGGGAAACCCCGCGCTGGTGGAGCTCGGCCGCGAAGGCGGGCACAGCCACCGCCGCATTATCCACGCCAAGGACATGACCGGCCAGGCCGTGCAAAAAGTGCTGGCCGAGCGCTGCCGCCAGAACGCCAATATCGAGACCCTGGAATACCACCTGGCCTTAGACCTTCTGACGGAAAAAAATCCCCAGGGCCGGCGGCCCCGGGTCACCGGGGCCTGGGTCTTGGACCGCCGGACCGGGGAAGTCAACGCCTACGTCGCCAAAATTATCGTCCTCGCCACCGGGGGCTCCGGCAAGGTCTACCTCTACACCACCAACCCCGACGGGGCCACGGGCGACGGGCTCGCCATCGCCTGGCGGGCCGGGGCCCAGTGCGCGAATCTGGAGTTCGTGCAGTTTCACCCGACCTGCCTCTTTCACCCCAAGGTCACGAATTTTCTCATTTCCGAGGCCGTCCGCGGCGAAGGCGGCGTTCTCGTCAACCGCGAGGGCGAGGCCATCATGCGCCATCATCCCCAGGGCGATCTGGCCTGCCGGGACGTCGTCGCCTTAACCATCGACGCGGAAATGAAAAAGACCGGGGCCCCTTGCGTCTTTTTGGACATTACCCACAAAGAGGCGGCCTTTATCCGGGAACGTTTTCCCAAGATTTATAACACCTGCCTCGGGCTTGGCATCGACATCGCCCATGAGCCCATCCCCGTGGTCCCGGCGGCCCACTACCAATGCGGGGGCGTCTTGGTCGACAACTTCGGCCGCTCCAGCCTCCCGGGTCTCTACGCCGTGGGGGAAGTGGCGGCCACGGGCCTCCACGGCGCCAATCGCCTGGCGTCCAACTCCCTTTTGGAGGCCCTGGTCATGGCCGACCGGGCCGCCCAAGCCTCCCACGCCGAAGCCCAAAGCCTTCCCATGCCCGAGGCCGCCGTGCCCCGGCTCTGGCCCACGGGACGCTTAGGCACCGCCCCTTCCGAAGCGGTCCTTATCACGCACAGCTGGGACGAAATTCGCCGTTTCATGTGGAACTACGTGGGCCTCGTCCGCTCGGACCAGCGCCTTTCCATGGCCCAAAAAAGGCTCGCTCTCGTTAAAAGCGAAATCAACGAGTTTTTCCGCAATTTCGAGGTGGACGCGGACCTCGTGGAAGTCCGCAACATCGCCGTGGTCGCGGATCTCATCATCCAGTGCGCGATGGCCCGCAAAGAGAGCCGGGGACTGCATTTCTCGCTCACCTGGCCGAACCGCGACGACGTCAATTTTCAGAGGGACACGGTCCTAGAAAACCCCCATCCCTCCATCCTCCTCAGCTAAAGGAGACGGCGCGTGGGGTTATTCGGCAAAACTCCGCCCCAAGCCAGGCCTCCGGTCCCCGCCCCCAAAAAGCCGGAGAGGACGCCAGAGAGCGGGCCCCGCGCGGATCTCGCGGCCCGACCCCTCTCTCCGGCCGCTCCGCCAAAGGCCGCCCTTCCCGCCCAGGGCGCCGCGGCCCTCCCTCAACCAACTGACTTACCGCGCGCCGAAAAACACGCGCCCCCCCCGCGCGCTTCAACGGGATCAGCGGAAAGCCCCCTGGACCCAGCCGCCCCCAGCGCGGCGCCCCAAGCCAACAGGCGCCCGGGCCCCGACGGTAGGCGCGCGAAAGCCCGGCGCCCGCGCCGAATTATCCTCGCCCTCGCCGGCCTCCTCCTCGCCCTCGCCCTCTCGGGCCTCCTCTACCGCCAATTCGTCCTCGCGCCCCAAAAGGCTTTCCGCGAGCGAGAGTTTTCGAGCCTGCTCGAGACCCTGCTCCCCCTCCTCCGCGCCGAGGAAAACGCCGCGCCCCCGCCCGCTCCCGCCCTTTTAGCCCTTTCCCCGCGAGACGACCCGCGGGCGCGCCTCCTCAAAGAGGGAGCGTCTTTTTTTGTCGCCCGCGCTTACCCGCGCGCCCGGGAGGCTTTTCTGGCCCTTGGGGAAGCCCGGCCCGAGGACAGGCGCCTTCTTCCCTTAATCGGGGCGACGCACTTAAGGGAAGCCAATTTTTCCCTGGCCAAGGATTATTTCCGCGCCGCCCAAAGCCCTCCCTTAAAGGACCCGCGCGTTTGGACCGGCGTGGATTTGGGTCTCGCTCTCGCCCATTTTAACTTGATGGATTTGGACTCCGCCCTCCCCTTAGCCGACGGCGCTTACCGCGAAAGGCTCCGGATCTTCGGCCGGGCCCACCCCGAAACCCTCTCCGCCGCCAATATCCTCGCGGGGATTTTAATCGGCCTCGGGCGCTTCCCGGAAGCCGAAAGCCTTTTGGAGGAAGGACTCCAAGAGGCCTTACGCGCGGGCGGCGGCCCTGAGGATCCCCTCCTCGCCGACGGCTTTAACCTGCTCGCCCTCTCCTACGATTTAAGGGACAGCGACAAGGATCTCGCCGATCTCTTCCCCGCGCCGGAAACGCCCGACGCGGACGGCCTTAGCGGAGCGGAGGCCGCGCCTATCCCCGCTCCGGAAATTGCGGACGGCGCGCGTCCCCTAGAGGCCTTAAGTTACCCGCCCCTCGATTACGCCGCGGCCCTTTCCCTCTACCAGGCCCTGACCGCGGCCTTCCCCGCCTCCCGGGCGCGGCCCGACTTATTGAAAGCCTTAATCCAAGAAAGAGCGCCCGACGCGAGGGACTGCGAGGCGCCAGCCGACGGCGCGGCCGACGAAAGCCTCCTTTTTCTCTGCGCGAGCCTGGCCGACGCTTTAAGCAAGCGGGGCGCCTTCGCGGAGGCGACGGTAATCACCCTCAACCTTCTGGAGTGGGAAAGCCTTCCGCGCTACGCCCACCGCCACGTCGTCTACCGGAACGCGGCCTTTCTCCGCCACTTGGAAGGCGACCTCGTCCTGGCCGAGGACAATCTCCGGAGCGCCATAAAAGCCTTAGAGGACAAAGACGAACTCGCGGACGGGGATATCTCTTTTATTATTTTAAGGAGCCTCACCCTCGCCCAAAATCTCCTTGGCCAAGGAAGAGGGAACCTGGAAGCGGAAATAGAACTCATGGCGGCCATTACCTTTCTGGAGAAGGCCATAGGCCGACGGGCTCTGGACGCGCGCCAGGAAAGTCCCCTCCTCTTTTGGAAGTTGGCCCGCGTTTTAAGGGAAGAAGGGCGGCGAAGGGATTCCCAAAAATACTTCGACCGGGCCCTCGCCTCGGTAGGGGCAATCGTCAAGGCCTTTCCCGAGCTGGAAGAGGAATTAGGCCAGTTAAGGGATTTAATCCGGGCCGACAAAAACCACCGAGACGTTCAGGGAGAGCCGCCACCCTTTCCCCAGACCCCCCAAATCTTTTTTGAGGCCGAAAAACAAGTCGCCCTCGGCCCGTCCCCCATCGCCCCCCCAGCCGCCATGCGCCTGGAACTGGAGGCCGCCATAATTACCGCGCGGCTTCCGGAATTCGCGCGAGAGCTTAAAAGGGCCATCGCGGAGACGGAGTCCCAAGAAGGCGCGGGTTCCGTCAACCATTTAAGATACCTAAGCCTTGAGCTGAAACGCCTGGAAGAGCTGGGGGACTATGAGCGGCTCTTAGACGGGCTCGAGACTATGATAACTCTCGCTCCCCAAAAAGATCCCCGGGCGCGGGCCTTTTTTGTCAGCTCCGCCAGGGCCTACGAAGGCCGGACGCGGCTTAAGAGCGGAGACCGGGAGGGGGCTAAAATGGCCTTCGAGGCGGCCTACGACCTCTTAAGCGACGTCGCCGGCGCCGAAGAGAGGCGCCTGGAAATATTTAGGGAACTATCGGCTCTAAATTAGGACGGGGTTAAGACGCCGCGCCCGCCCCCGTCGCTCCTTGAAAATCTTCGGGAGGAGCTTTAAAGCCGCGGCGGCCCGCTCCCCGCGGTCCCCGGATAGCCAGGGCAAGTCGCCTATCTCCTTTCGCGCTTGATTGTATCTCAAATGAGATAGATAATTTTTTAAAAAGGTGGCGTGATTATGGCCGCTGACGCCTCAATGTTACATGTCCGAGTGGACGCTCAGATCAAGGCCGTCGCCGCCGCGAATCTCGCTGGCGTGGGGCTGACCATATCCGACGCCGTCCGCGTTCTTTTGGCCCGAGTGGCGAATGAAGGCGGCTTGCCGCCGCGCCTCGTCAGTACCCCGGAACAGCGCGACGAGCGGTTCAGGGTTAAGGTCCAGAAAGCCTTAGACGATCCGGGACCGGGCCCGCCTCTCGATGAGGCCATGAAAAGGCTGAGAGCCAAAAAAAGAACATAAATAACCCTCCAGTAGTTCTCATCTGGCCGGAAGCCTTCCAGGATCTTGATGATATTTCCGATTACGTCTACGCCGACAACCCCGAAGCCGCCGAAGAGCTTTTGGAAGACCTCCATAAAAAAATCGCGGCCCTCCCGGCGCGTCCCAGAATCTATCGACCGGGCCGCGTGACTGGAACTCGGGAGATGGTCGTCAGAGCCAACTATGTAGTGGTCTACAATGAAAGCCCCAATGCCGTCAACGTTCTCCGCGTGCCGCGTACGGCCCGAAAATGGCCCTTATTTTACGCGCCTTTTGACAGCTGTTGGCCTTTCATGACGGACTCGCCTTCTTAACGCGGAAAGCTGGCCATACGCGCCGGATTGCCGGCGTGACCCCAGATCTCATGGCCCTCGCCGCCGCCTGAAGCCGGCTTGGACTGGCGGCGCGGGGGCTTGCCGCGTTCGGGGCGGACATCGCCTGAGATCCCTCGCGATAACCGCCAGTTCGCTTCATGGAGTTTCAGAGGCTGACTGGACGACCGCCTTATAGTCGGCGCCGCCCGCGCCGACATCGTCCTGTCGCGCCTCCAACTCCTTGGCGAATTCTTATCGTTTAACCCATAAATGATGGAAGCGCGAAAAGTCCCGGCAAGAGGATGGTTCCCCACCAAAGGAGATGGCCGGCTCATAGAAAAATTTGCCCTGTTTCGAGCTTTTTGTTCCGCTTGAGGTCCAAACGACCCTCTTCAGGTCCAATCACGCCAAAATATACTCCTTGTCACGTACTTTTACCCTTTTTAGGACGCTCTTTTCGAAAGTGGACACGGTCGAATAATCACGCCATCAGTCTCCATCCTTCCTGATTCCGATACAAAAAGCGCCATCGAACGCGTTCTAAGATACCACCCCCGCCTCTCGCGTCCGAGCCTGAAAGGTTGGATACTATTGTGGTAGGAGATACGCTTCGGAAAGTCGCGTTAAGAGATAGGCTCCTGAAAGGCGCTAACCCCTCGCGCGGCGACGGCGCGATGTCAAGTCGTTCCGTTGACGCTAATTTAGGACAAATACATGGGATACGATAATCGTCTCAAACTGTTTCGCGAGCGTGAAGTCCTCTGAAAAAAACCGCTCATCGCCTATGTAACGTCTCTTCGCCTAATCTTCGCCTAAACGCCTCGTCAGAGATGGCGCCTGACGCCATACTTCCCTTGATCGAACTCGCGCGGAAAGCGCCGATGGAATATTCCGATGTGGACTTTCCGATAATCAGCAACGGCGGCGCTCCGATAACCGCGTCGCGGATTATTGATATCCTTCGTGAGAGGTTCAATCATATCTCGGTTCTTGCGCCTTTCGTCGCCTTCAGCGCCGCGACCTTGCTTTCTCTGGGCGCAAACGAAATCGTGACGCGTCCATATTCGAATCTGGGGCCGGTGGATCCTCAAATTATTGTTTACAAGCGGGACAAATTTGGGAACCCATACTCGGTTCATATCAACACTGATGATATATGGAATTATTTAGATTTCATTCGTTCTGACGTCGGCGTTTCAAATGAGTCGCGCTTGAATTCGGGTTTAAGCCACCTTGTTGGAGAAGTCGAGTCTCTAATAATAGGAGCGTCAAAGAGAAGCCAACAACTTACTCATTCACTTAGCGTGAAGTCGCTGGAAACCCATTTAACGGAAAACAAGAAAAAGGCTGAAACCATAGCCAAAGCGCTCAATACCCCGTTTTATCATCACGGGTTCTCTGTCAGCCGGAAAGAAGCCCGAAAAATCGGATTGGAAATCGCTAAGGATGATCCCACCCTTGAATCCATTATATGGGACATATGGAAGGACTACCGCGATGAAACGCTGTGTTATAAGGCTTCGATATATACTCAGAGCTTATGGCATATGAACAAGTGAAGCAATTCATTTTAAACCCTTACGCCGCCAACTTAACCCCGAATACCACTACTAAAACCGCTATTCAGTTAGGACCTCAATTCGGCTCGAACAATTCCACGCTTGTCGCGCGTACGCCTATCGAACTCACAACAATGTCAGCGGCGATTGAGAGTTCTTTTTTATTAAAAGTTTCCCAATTCACTGGACTATAGAGATTTATAGCCAGGATTTTTCTTAGGCCGGCCCCTTGGCCTCTTTGGAGTCTGCTCTACCGAATTTTTCTTGGGCCGGCCCATTTTCTTGGGGATTGACTTTGTAGCTGGCGCGGAAAGTCCCAATGCTTCGAGCTCATCGAA
>JAISCZ010000175.1 GCA_031265205.1 Deltaproteobacteria bacterium | reverse complement strand
GTTAAGCGATAGACCATAAGATTCGGCAACGCTTCGAAGATCGCCTTGAACGCTTCGCGTAACCATCTCTGGCGCTTCATTTGACACGGACATCGATAAACTAATTACGGGATAGGTATCATTAAAATCATAATTCGCTTCTTTTCCGCTAATCCACAAATTTTTAAAAAGCCCTTGGGGATCTTGTTGAGGATTAGGAGAACCTTTAAAAAGAGCCGCGAAAGTGCTTAAGAGAAGAGATTTGCCGAATCTCCTGGGCCTGGATAGGAAATACGCGCTTTCCGTTTTCGCCAGTTCCCAAACATGCTTTGTTTTATCGGCGTATATAAAATTATAATTAATTACATTTGAAAAAGCGTGATTGCTATAATCAATATCCTTCATTTAACCTCTCCTAACTGAGCAAAACCCGTTCGGTCTATAAGTTATTGTGGCGTCTCGCTCCAATTTCGCCGTTGTTTCCAATTGTGGAAACGAAGTCAAAAAAATACGTTTCTTTCTTGAAAAATTCTTATCAAAAAAATCTTATATACTCAAAAAAAGCAAGTCGTTGGGGGCCTCGGAACGCGATAAGAGACGGCTAGCGAGCGGATGATGACCTAATTAAAGGCGGCGACCGCTAACGCCAACTCGCGAATTAAGAGCTTAAAACAATAACGGCTCTTTTTCAAACGTTTTCGCGAGGCGGCGTATCCGCGCCCGAACGCTATAAAGTCGTAGGTAAAACGATTTCAGTCGTCCTTGGCGCGTGCCTGGGGCTCGACGCGGCTCGCGAGTTTGGGTCGCCTCGCGCGCCGAGCGCCTATGAGAAATCGCCAAAGGCGAGATTCATAAGAAAAACAAGCGGCGAAATTCAACGCCTCTTATAGATTTACTCGCTGTCGTGGCTATTTTTTTAACGCTCGTCTCCCAAAAACCGCCCCTTAGCTCTCGCCCAGGAGGGGGTTGTCGGAACGATTGAGGATCGAACGCGGGAAGTTTTAGTCCCCCTCGGCGAGAGCGGCCAAGAGTTCCTGGGAGGGAACGAAAAAGAGGGTTCCGGTGTGGGCGACGCTGAAATCCAAAAGCCTGTCGGTATTGCCCGGGGGATCTCCGATAAACATGTTTTCCAACATCTTGCGGGTGGTCGCGAAGGTACTGGCGTAACCGATAAAATAGGTGCCGTGTTCGCCCTTGGAAGCGTTCGCGAAGGCCATGTTGGCGCGGACTATTTTCAGTTCCTCGCCGTCCGGGCCCGTGATATTGGTGACGGCGTTATGGGCGTTTTCGGGCTTGACCCCTTCGGGAAGCTCGCGGTCGTCGTACTTGCGCCGGCCGACGGCCTTTTCTTGCTCTTCCGTGGACAGAGCGCGCCAAGCGCTCATGTCATGGAGATATTTCTGGACAAAGGCGTAGCTGCCTCCCCGAAAATCCGGCTCCTCGTCCCCGATGGCGGCGAATTTTAAAGCGTCCTCCAGAAGCTCGGGGTTTTCCGTGCCGTCCACGAAGCCGATAATGGCCCGACCGTCAAGGTACCTAAAGCCCTGGACCTCGTCGATGGCGTAGACGCTGTCGCCCAAGGTTTCCGCGATTAAGCCGGAGACCTCGTAGGCGAGGCCCATTTTGGAGGCCCGAATGTGGAAAAAGAGGTCCCCCGGGGTCGAGGGGGCCACGTGTTTTTCCCCGCGGATCTCCACGAAGGGGGAAAGCTCCTTGGGTTTCTTCCAACCGGGGAACAGACAGTCCCAGGCGGTGGCGCCGATTCCCGCCACGCAGCTGACTTCCTGGCCCGGAAATCTCCCCCTTAAACTCCGCGTCAAAGCCGGAAGCTCCGCGAGGATGGCCTTGATGGGCGCCGTTTCGTCGGGGCGGTTTAAAGCGTAAACCAAAAAAATGGCGCTTTGGCCGGGCTTGTGAGTAACGTCTTGAGGCAACATAAAACCCATATCCTCCGATCGCGTAAATCCAACGCCCGCGCGGCGGGCGGCGGGCTCCACGGCTTGGGGCTCGCGCCCCTCCGAATCTTTTGTCAACAATTAAAAATTAACTTTCTCTTGGCGCGAATCTATAGCCTCGTGAGCTATTTTATGAGTCATGTTAGTGGAAAAAGCCTCAAAAATAAAGGCGAAGGCTTATCTCCGCCTCGCGCCGGGAACCTCCTGACCCCTTTAGTTCCCCCTTTCGTCCCCCTCCTTCTTCCTCAAACTCGCCTTCCCGGTCGCGCCGAGGGATTTCGCTTCCGCGATCGCCTTCCGCGTCAGGCTCTTGGGACTCTTTCGTTCGCGCATCCCGAGCGGTCGCGATAAAACGCCCTTCGCGCGCTTCCTTGGCCTTTGGGAGGGTCGCGCGGGGGAAATCCCAACAGGATTTATGCCGGACGCCACGGCTCGGCTCAAGAGAGTGGCGCCGTTCTTTTGACGGCGGGAGTCGCGGCGCGCCAGGCGCCCTCCCACGACGGCTTCGCCGCCCATCCGCGACCGCTCTGAGAGGCGCTACCCGCGCTCCACTCGCTCGTTCGCGCCGCGACATCGCTGGCGATGGCTACCGCGACCGCTCGCTGTGGCGTTTTGTTATGTTTTTACGGAACCGGCCTGGAAACGGTGCCTGGCGCCGTGGCGCCGCGACGGAGAACGCCAAAAATTGAGCGGCGCCCCTCGGCGTGTCCCCGCGCCGCGACCCCGGGAGCCTCGCTGGGTGGATCCCGGGGTCAAGAGAAAACGCTCAACCATGCCCCTCCCACTCTCTCCCGCGACCCGGCGCGCCGCGAGGCAAGCCCACCACCTCGCTTGGCCCCGGAAAAAAGCCCGCTTTTTTCGGATGATAGAGCCCAGCGGCTGTCAAGAGCGCCGGATAGACGGGGGCGAATTCCCGACCGCCTCGGAGGAGCGCCTCCTCGGCGCCCTTTCAGGGGGCAAGCCTTAAGGGCCTTCTCCCGGCCTCCCTTGGGGCCAATTGGCCAAGGCGAAACGCCCGTCGGACGCGGCCTCCCGGCGAGAGAGACGCGATCTCTTTATGAACCTATTGGAGGACCCGTGAGCCCCCGCCGCTCTTTAGGAAGCGGAGCGACTCCCGCGGATGGCCAATACCGGAAACTGGCCTAAGCGCACCAGGCGGTCCGTCGTGGAGCCGACGATAAAATTCTCAATAAAGCCGCGCCCGTGGGCCCCCATCACGATGAGATCCACGTGGTTCAGGATGGCGCATTTGGTGATTTCCTCGTGGGGTCTCCCCGCCAGGACCTCCACTTTCGCCTTGTCCTTGAGATCCGGGGGAATGAGTTCCCAGAGGCGCTCTTTGAGGCTGTCGGAATGCTTCTGAGCCAAAAATTCGCTCTTTTGGGGGTCTTTGATCAGAAATTGGTCCAACTGGGCCGGTTCCATGACCGTGACTAAAATAAAATCGGCGCCGAAAGTCCGCGCCAAAGAAAGGCCTTGGGCCACGGCTTCTTTGGAATGGTCCGAAAAATCCGTGGGAATGAGCAGGGACTCCGTTTTATGGATGGCCTTCCGCTCCAGGGGGAGCGAGCCTGGGACCACCAAAAAGGGGATCTCCAAGGTCCCCATGAGTTTCTGGGTGACGGAGCCCAAAAGAAGTCTCTCGATGCCGCTCTTGATGTGGGTGGCGGCGACCAAAAGACCCGCCCCGGTCTCTTTGACGATCGCCCGCAGCTCCTTGGTGGGATAGCCGATGGAAACCTTGAGTTCCCAGAGGTCGGGGGGAAAAGCCGCGAGAACCTCGCTAATTTGGGCCTTGGCCGACAGGGTGACCCGGGCCTGCAGCTCCAAGGGGTCCACCATGGTCTCCCCGTAGGGGGTCACCGCCGGCAGGTCGATCACGTTGGCGACGTACAGCTTGGCCTTAAAAACGCCGGCGATATAAGCGGACAGAAAAAGGGCCTTGTTGGAGCCCTCGGAAAGATCGGTCGCGCAAACTATGGAGGAAACGTTCACTATCGGAATCTCCCCTTCCCCTTAACTTTGAAGCCCGCGCCAAGCTCTTCATGACGGCGCGTCTCGTAACGTCACCTTAAACGCTCCCGCGCTTTCTTGTCAAACCTCGCCCGCCGCTCCGCCGCTCGCCGCTTTCCCCAATAAAGACGCGCCTCTAGAGATCCAAAAGTTCCATTTCCCGTTCCCACAGCTCTTCGGCCAAGTCCATAAGGGCCTCGGCCCGCGCCCTGTTCTGCGCGAAAAGGGAAGGATAGGCCTCTTTATCCCAGATAAAATAACTTTCAAGGAGGGCGTCGCTTAAGTAGCGGCGGGCGAGGTTGAGGGAAAGCCCCCGGATGACGGCGGGAAGAAGGCGAAAAGAAGCGCTTCCCAACGCCAAGCCGCGCTCGCGGTAGCCGGCCGCGAGCGCGGACGCGCTCTCCCCCGCGAAGAAGGGGCGCTCCCGGCGCGCGGCCATGGAGCGGCATATCTCCCCCAAATCAATGAGCGGATCCCCGTAGGAGACCGTGTCCCAGTCAATGAGGGAATACTCGCGACCGTTTCCCAGAAAATTGTCCTTCTTGGGATCCCCATGGATGACTAAATCCCGCGCGAAAAAGACCCTTCGGTATTGGGGGCTGGCGGGGAGGCGGCGCGCGGCCTCGGCTCCCCTTTCCCAGTCGTCTTTAAGGAGATGGAGCGCGGGGTGGCGGGCGTAGCGGGTGGGAAAATCCGCGAAATCCTCAGGCGTGGGTAGCTTTTGGTTGGTAAAGTCGCCCGGCGGGAGGGCCAGGAGCTCCAAAGGACGGGGCGTATTGAGGGCCCAATGGGCCGCGCCCAAGGCTCGGCCCGCCCCCCGGGCCGCCGCGAGATCGCCAGGGGGAGGAGAGGAGCCCTCCAAAAAAGTCGTCAGCCGCCAGAAAGAATCAGCCTTTTCCCCTGGCGCCAAGAGATTGCCGCGCGCGTCGGGGAGGATCCGGGGGGCTTTCTCCCCATGAGCCTCCAGAGCCGCGCTCGCCTTGACCCAGTTTTCCCCCAAAGCCGGGCTTCCCGCGAAAAG